>NZ_CP163512.1:932347-1243129 GCF_041075285.1 Providencia rettgeri
GTAAAGCAAAATAAATCGCATGTATTCATATCAGGCACGAAAGAGGGCTTTTCGTGCCTATTTTTTTATCTCGGTGATGTTCACCGCAACAATTTTTACCTCAACAAAAGTACGCGTATAATAAGCGATTATCTTTTATGGTAGGGGATGGGCGATGTCGCAACAATCGAACAATAACAGTGTTAAGCAAGAGACTGAGATCCAATTTACAGAGTTAACGGTGCCAAAAGGGGCCTCGCTGAAATTGAGTGTATTAGACGAAGAGCCTCAAGGGATCGTCGATGCGCTGAGCGAATTTTTTAAGCAACATAAAGTGGTTAGACGTGCATTTATGGTATCGGCACTGGAAGCCGATGAAGGCGAAGAAACCCCTATCTTGATGGTTGCATTAGAGTTTACCTCGGGCGCAGAAAATATTGATACGATTATTCATGAAGCAGGCACACTGGCTTGTGAGTATTTAAATGATGATGAATCAATAGATTTTTGTGTGGTTGATGAACATGAAAAAGGGATCAGTCATTTTATTACTCAACATGTTCAACCTTTTTATCAGCGTCGCTTAGGCAGTTTTTTACGTGACACCATTCCAGTAAAAAATACTTAATAAATCACCTGTTGAGTGGGGATCTCATTTTCTCACTCATAAAACGGTAATTGGTAATTAATTACACTTATATTCGACTTTCTATTTATAAAATATCCCGTAATACCTCTGTTTTCGCCGTTGATAGCTTTTTCCGTTTTGTCTGATAGGTCTTTATATAACATTCTGTTAAATTATGATAATAAATGAAACAAATCTTTTTCGTTTTCATTTATGCATAACTTAAAGCCATTCTAAATGCATAATGGGTTTTAACCTCCTGTTAAAACCTTAAAAAAACAGCAAATTTATAACTAATTAAAGGGCGGGCGGTAATGAAACAACAATCTAGTTGGGCTTCATTGGCGGGTCTAAAAACGAAAAAACGCTATATTGCAATCGCATTAGCATCTGTCGTGGCATTATCCGGTTGTGATGACACGGCGAAAGAGCCAACCACAAAAGAAAACAACGTTGCATCGACGGCAGAAAATCAAACCAAAACAGCACCAGTCGCCGAACAGAAAAAAGTGGTAGCAAAGCTTTCCACAGAAGAGTTAGTGAAAAAATATGCTGGGAAAGAGTTAACGGTATTAGATGCCTCTGAATTGCAACTTGATGGCGCAAGTGCAATGGTGATTACTTTCTCGGTGCCCTTACAAGCCAACCAAGATTTTGGGCAATATATTAACCTGATTGATGTGAAATCTGGCAAGTTAGATGGTGCTTGGGAACTGTCTGATAACCAAATGGAACTGCGCTTTCGCCATTTACCCCCATCAAAAGAGTTAAATCTTACCATTAATCCAGGTATTAAAGCGGTTAATGAACGCACCATTTCTGAAACCTTCGATAAAAAACTCACAACGGCGCAAATCGTCCCAACGGTAGGCTTTGCAAGTAAAGGTTCTTTATTACCCAGCAAAGTGGCACAAGGCTTACCAGTGATTGCTTTAAATGTTGATAAAGTTGATGTGAATTTTTTCCGTGTGGATGAAAAGCAGTTACCGCAGTTTTTAGCCCAGTGGCAATACCGTAGTAATTACGAGTATTGGTACTCTGAGGAGTTTCTTGATAAGGTCGAACTGGCCTACACTGGGCGTTTTGATTTAAACCCCGATAAAAATACGCGCCAGACTATTTTACTGCCCCTGAAAGATATTAAAGAACTGCAACAAGATGGCGTATACCTTGCCATCATGCAAAAAGCGGGATCGTACAGTTACCAATTTCCGGCGACGGTATTCACCTTAAGTGATATTGGCGTGTCGCTGCACAGCTACCAAGATCGTGTAGATATTTTCACTCAATCACTTGCCAACGGTTCCGCACTCAAAGGAGTGGAACTGCGCATTTTGGATGAAAAAGGCCAATTAGTTACCAAAGGCACGACGGATGGCGATGGTCATGCTCAACTGGATAAACTCGCTGGCGGCAAATTATTACTGGCAACGCAGAATGGGCAAACCAGCATGATTGATTTAACGCAACCTGCGTTAGATCTTTCTGAGTTTGATATTTCAGGTCCAGAAGGCTTTGCAAAACAATTCTTTACCTTTGGTCCCCGTGACTTATATCGTCCAGGTGAATTGTTGCTAGTCAATGGATTACTGCGTGATGGGGATGGTCATCCAGTCAAATCCCAACCTGTTAAAGTGGATATTTTGAAAACCGATGGACAAGTGGTGCGCAGCTTTGTTTGGCAGCCAGAGGAAAACCAAAACGGGTTATATCAATACCAATTTGAAATTCCCAAAAATGCGGAAACAGGTGGGTGGTCTTTACGCTTTGATTTAGGAGACGGCTCCCCACTGCGTTACTACAAATTCAACGTTGAAGATTTTATGCCTGAACGCATGGCACTAGAAATCGTCGGCAGTGATGTTCCACGTTTAACCGACCAATCTGTTGATTTTGATATCCAAGGCCGTTATTTGTACGGCGCGCCAGCCGCTAGCAATGAGTTGCAAGGCCAAATATTACTGAAAGCAAATCGCGAAGCTGTAGCGAAATTACCGGGCTTTGAATTCGGTTCAGCTAATGAAGAGGGATTACCCCGTAAGTTAGATGAATTTGACCTAACGCTTGATAGCAATGGTGAAACGGTGATTTCAATTCCAAATAGCAATTGGAGTGGGGTGCGCTCGCCAATTTCTGCGGTTTTGCAAGCCAGCTTATTAGAAGCCGGCGGTCGCCCTGTTACCCGTCGTGCGGAGCAAGCGATTTGGCCAGCGGAAAATTTAGTGGGGATCCGCCCATTATTTGCCAAAAAAGAAATCTATGACTATCGCACTGACCGTTATGTGAAACGCCATAATGTGGACGAAAATTCTCTGGCTGAATTTGAGCTGGTGATGGCAGATGCGGCAGGGAACAAACTGGCTGCTGACAATTTAACGGTTCGTTTAGTGTATGAGCGTCGCGATTATTACTGGAGCTGGTCTGAAAGTGGTGGCTGGACATCCAATTACGATCAAAAAGATTTAGTGATGGCGAATGAAAACATCGCTATCGCCAAAGATGGCACCACAAAAGTGTCTTTCCCTGTGGATTGGGGCGCATACCGCATTGAAGTGCTAAATCCTGAAAACCAATTAGTCTCCAGCCTGCAATTTTGGGCGGGCTATTCATGGCAAGATAATACTGGTGGAAGTGGCTCTGTACGCCCTGATCAAGTCAAATTAAGCTTGAACAAACCCGCTTACTTACCGGGGGATAAAGCAAAAGTTCGCATTGAGTCACCGAAAGCAGGTAAAGGGTATGTGTTACTAGAATCAAGCAATGGCCCATTGTGGTGGCAAGAGATTGATGTGCCTCAAAAAGGTCTAGATGTTGAAGTGCCTATCAATAAAGAGTGGGCTCGTCACGACTTATATGTCTCAGCCGTTGTAGTTCGCCCGGGTGATGACTCAAAACAAGCGACGGTAAAACGTGCTGTAGGTGTGCTACATCTGCCGATCGCAGATGAAAATCGCAAAATCGCATTAGCACTAAGCGCACCCGATAAAATGCGTCCAAACCAAGACTTAACGGTAAAAATTAAAGCAACAGCACAAGATGGCAAACCATTACCGGAAAAAGTCAATGTGTTGTTATCTGCGGTCGATACGGGCGTGTTGAATATCACGGATTTTAAAACGCCAGATCCATACGATGCCTTTTTTGGCCGTAAACGCTATGGTGTTGACCAATATGACGTTTATGGTCATCTGATTGAGGGGCAAGGTAAAGTTGCCAACCTGCGTTTTGGGGGGGACAGTGAAGAGGCGGCACTTGAACACGGTGGTATGAAGCCACTGACGGAAGTGCAAATTATCGCTGAACAAGCTAAGCCTGTTACATTGGATAAAAACGGGGAAGGGGAAATCTCCCTTGCTATTCCGGATTTCAATGGTGAATTGCGTGTGATGGCGCAAGCATGGAATGAAAAAGACTTCGGCCATGCGGATAGCAAAGTGACTGTCGCTGCGCCGTTAGTGACGCAGATGTCAATGCCACGCTTTATGGCGGGTGGTGATAAGTCCTATTTTGCCCTCGACCTGACCAACATGACCGATAATACACAAAACCTGACGGTGAATTTCACTGCATCGGGTATGGTGAAGCTGGATGGCGTGACGAGTCGCGAATTAGCGTTACCAAAAGGTAAACGTACAACAATTAACTTACCTGTCCGTGCCGATTATGGTTTTGGTCAAGGTGAAGTGTCGATGACGATTAACGGCATGAAGATCGACGGGGAGGCAAACAAAGATTATCGCAATAGTTGGAAAGTGGGCGTTCGTCCTGCACAACCAGCGGAAACTATTGCCTTTGCAACGTCGATTGAACCGGGAAGCGTCTGGTCACTGCCAACCAATCAAATTGCGGCCTTGAACCCAGAAACCCTTGAAGGGCAAGTCCTCTTAACCAGTCGTCCACCGTTAGATATTTCCCGTTATATTCGCGAGTTATTTGCTTATCCGTACGGTTGCCTTGAGCAAACTATCAGTGGTTTGTATCCGTCATTGTTCTCCACACAAGCGGAACTGAACAAGTTAGGTATTAAAACTCAAACGGATGCGGATCGCCACAAAGCGATAGAAATTGGTATTCCACACTTGCTAAGTATGCAGCGTGGTGACGGTGGTTTCTCCTTGTGGGATAGAAACGGTCGTGAAGAATACTGGTTAACGGCTTATGCTGCGGATTTCTTAAACAAAGCAAATCAGCGAGGCTTTACCGTTCCACAAGAGGCATTAAGCAACGCCAATACGCGTTTATTAAGCTACTTGCAAGATGGTAATCAAATCAATTATCCCTATACTGAGAACCTGTCGGCAGCGCGTTTTGCGACACAGGCATATGCCGGTTTAGTGTTAGCATCCCAGCAAAAAGCACCATTAGGGGCATTGCGCCAATTGTATAGCCAAAGTAACAATGCAATCAGTGGGTTACCTCTGGTTCAGTTAGGGGTGGCGCTAAATCTTATGGGCGATAAAGCTCGTGGTGAAAGTGCTATTATTGATGGATTGAAAAAGCAGCGTAATCGTTATACCTATATCGGTGATTACGGTTCAGTTATTCGCGATGATGCGATGATTATTGCGTTATTGAATGAATATAATTTGATGCCGAAATCCCGTGACCAAAAACTGCAAACCCTGTCAAATAACCTGATCTCACAGCGTTACTTCTCGACACAAGAGAGTAATGCACTGTTCTTAGCTGGGCGTTTCTACTTGAATGAGTCTGAAACACCGTGGAAAGCGACAATTAACGGGCAAGAGCCACCGATGATCTCGGACAAACCTGTCAGCGAGTTTTTAACCAAAGGTCAAATTCAAAACGGCTACAGCATTGAAAATAGTGGAACAAGTACATTGTATACACGCCTCAATGTGGTGGGTTATCCACAACGCTCACCGAAACCAATGTCGAATGTTCTCGGTATTCAGCGTAGCTACTTTGATATGAAAGGTAACCGTATTTCATTGGATAGATTAAGAAGTGGTGAGATGGTGGTGGTAAAACTGGAAGTGCAAGCGTCACAAAGCGTGCCCGATGCGCTGGTGGTCGATTTACTGCCTGCTGGCTTAGAGTTGGAAAACCAAAACTTAGCCAATAGCAGTGCGAACTTGAGCGAGTCAGCACCAAACTTGCAAGAGCTGATTGATGATATGCAGCAATCACAAATTCGTCATATGGAATACCGTGACGACCGCTTTGTGGCTGCCGTTGAAGTTCAGAAGTATCGCCCAACGACATTAGTGTACTTGGCACGTGCGGTGACACCGGGTGTGTATAGCATCCCTGTCCCACAAGTTGAGTCCATGTATGTCCCAGATTGGCGTGCAACTGGCTACTCAGAAGGCCAAGTCGAAATCGTTCGCTAATTATCACTTTAAGCCCTTATATTATGGCAGTATAAGGGCTTCTCTTTATTTATCATTTCGGTACACCCAGCAATGAAAAAATGGTTACGTCGCACAGGCTTTACGCTCGCGTTTCTAGGCATTTTGCTGCCGTTATTATTTTTAATAGCAGATAAAATTTGGCCTTTGCCAATCAAACAAATAGAAATGGCACGAACTGTGGTAGCCGCCGATGGCACGCCATTGTGGCGTTTTGCAGATAGAGACGGAATTTGGCGCTTTCCCGTCAAAATTAATGAGGTCTCCCCTGATTTTATTGATGCGCTATTAACCTATGAAGACCGCCATTTTTATCAACACCCCGGCGTGAATCCTTTTTCTTTAGTCCGTGCAGCAGGGCAGTTTGTTAGCTCAGGTCGAATTGTTTCTGGCGGTAGTACCATTTCCATGCAAGTGGCGAGGCTTATCGATCCCCATGAACGCACACTGGGGGGCAAATTAAAACAGCTGTGGCGAACCGCTCAGTTGGAATATCACTATTCAAAAGATGATATTTTAGAAATGTATTTAAACCGTGCGCCCTATGGCGGCACAATAGAAGGCATTGGCGCAGCAAGTTGGGTTTATTTGAACAAATCGCCGTCAAAGCTGACGCCCAGTGAAGCCGCGTTATTTGCCGTACTTCCCCAAGCCCCTAGCCGCTTACGACCAGATCGTTATCCTGAGCGGGCTCAAGCTGCACGAGATAAAGTCCTCGATAGGCTTGAAGCCTACCAAGTGTGGAGCCATGAAAAAGTGGCAGATATTAAGCAAGAACAAATCTGGCTTGCGCCCCGTAAAAACCCACACTCTGCCCCGTTGCTTGCGCGTCGAGTCGCCAGAGACTCTCAAGAATCGATTGTTGAAACCACCATTGATGCCAGTTTACAAAGCCAACTCGAAGATATGGCAATGAACTGGAAAAACCAACTTCCTAAGCAAACGTCTTTGGGGATTTTAGTGGTTGACCACTCAGATATGGCAGTGAAAGCTTATATCGGTTCGATTGATTTTCAAGATGATAGCCGTTTTGGTCATGTAGATATGATCAGTGCATGGCGTTCTCCCGGTTCGACCTTAAAACCCTTTTTATATGCATTAGCAATGGATGATGGTTTAATCCATGCAGAATCCTTGTTACAAGATGTGCCTCGACGCTTTAATGATTATCGACCAGGTAATTTTGATAGTGGTTTTAATGGGCCGGTGAGTGTTAGTGATGCGTTAGTTCGTTCATTAAACCTCCCGGTGGTACAGCTATTAGACGTGTATGGCAGTAAACGTTTCACTGCGCAATTACGTAATGTAGGGACGGAATTACGCTTCCCTGTTGGCAGCGAGCCTAATTTGTCGCTGATCTTAGGGGGAACCGCCACGCGGATGGAAGATTTAGTGTCAGCTTACAGTGCTTTTGCTCGGCAGGGTAATGTATCACCGCTGCGTTTTAAACCGACCGATGAAATTCGCGATAGGGCGCTGATGTCTCCGGGAGCCGCTTGGATTGTTCGCCGTATCATGGGGGGAGAAGCACGCCCAGTTCCAGAGGCAAATTTATCAGGGCAACTCAACTTGGCGTGGAAAACGGGCACCAGTTATGGTTACCGAGATGCATGGGCGATAGGTGTCAATCCGCGTTATACCATCGGAGTATGGGTAGGGCGACCTGATGCTACCCCGGTTGCAGGGCAATTAGGTGTCGCAACAGCAATTCCGATTATGAACCAAATAAATGGTATGTTGCTCAGTAGAATTTACCTCTCCCACGAAACGTTACCCAAAGACAGTAAACCCGCAAGTGTTAGCCAAGCGGTGATCTGTTGGCCGGGAGGTACTTCGCTATTGAAAGGTGATAATAATTGTCGGCAGCGGCGTTTAAGTTGGATATTAGATAACACCATTCCTCCGACATTAATGGCGCGAGATCAAGAGTCGTTATTAGGGTTAAGGCAAAAAATTTGGGTTAACGATCAAGGTTTACAAGTGGCCGCAGACTGCCCGAATGCACAAGAAAAAGAGGTGCATCTTTGGCCAATTACCCTTGAGTCTTGGTTGCCATCAAGTGAAAAGCGGGAAAACCGCCTACCAAAAGCGGATTTGAGTTGTCCCCCCTTAAAATTAGAAATGCCACCTTTGCTCATTTCTGGTGTGCGTGATGGTGAAGTTTTACAGCGTTTGCCAGGAAAAACCAGCTTGGATTTACGTTTAGTAACGCAAGGTGGACAAGGGCAGAAATGGTGGTTTTTAAATGGTGAACAAGTCAATACGACGGAACAAAATGGCGCTATTTTGCTAACTCTCGAAAAAAGCGGAAATTACCAAATATCTGTTTTAGATTTAAGCGGTCAAGTTACCGCACTAAACTTTAGCGTGAAGTAATAGAGGAAAAACGTGACGTAGCCGAAAAAATAGTATTTTTTGCTATAAAAACTTTAACAAAATGTTGTTGTGACTGTAGGAAATTGTAATAAGAGCCCCTATAATCATCGCCTTATTTTCTTTTTCCTAGGTGTGCTGATTTTAAAAGGCAAAAAACCTAATGTCTGAATTAGAAATAATATAAAAAACTAAAACATGCCCTATTTTACGTTCTTGCATCCTAATTTACAGGGAAGAGCAAAGAATAAAGGCCTAATAAATCGCTAAGAGGTTATTTATGACTGTTCAACGTACATTTTCTATTATTAAACCAAACGCTGTGAAGAAAAACGTAATTGGTGCTATTTACAACCGTTTCGAAAGCGCAGGTTTCAAAATCATCGCGGCTAAAATGATGCACTTAACCCGTGAACAAGCTGAAGGTTTCTACGCTGAACACAAAGGCCGTCCTTTCTTTGATGGTTTGGTTGAGTTTATGACGTCAGGCCCAATCATGCTGCAAGTATTAGAAGGTGAAAACGCAATTCAACGTCACCGCGACCTGATGGGGGCTACTAACCCTGACAACGCATTAGCAGGGACTTTACGTGCTGATTACGCGGACAGCTTCACTGAAAATGCAACTCACGGCTCAGACTCTGAAGAGTCAGCGGCACGTGAAATCGCGTATTTCTTCACTGCGGATGAAATCTGCCCACGTTAATTAACGTATCAACAAAGTGCATTAGCATTATTGTTATAAAGTTTGTACAATGCGACGCCCTGCTATAATTAGCGGGGCGCTTATATTTTTAAGACTACCCAAAATCTACGTCGTGCTGAACCAGCACTGCCGAAAAGTGTAACAACGAGGCAATACACATGTCCGAGATGACGACTGATGCACAATGTGCAACATCTTCCGCTATTTCTGTCGCACCAGAAAAAACGAAGCAAAAAGTTAATTTACTTGATTTAAATCGCAAGCAAATGCGTGAATTTTTCGTGCAAATGGGGGAGAAACCATTTCGCGCCGATCAGGTAATGAAATGGATTTATCATTATTGCTACGATGACTTCGAGCAAATGACAGATATTAATAAAGTGCTACGCGCCAAGTTGCAAGAAGTGGCTGAAATTCGAGCACCTGAAGTGGCTGATGAACAACGTTCATCAGATGGTACGATTAAATGGGCTATCAAAGTTGGTGACCAACTGGTTGAAACGGTGTACATCCCAGAGGCTGACCGTGCAACACTGTGTGTTTCATCCCAAGTAGGGTGTGCATTAGAGTGTAAATTCTGTTCCACAGCACAACAAGGTTTCAACCGTAATCTGCGTGTTTCTGAAATAATCGGTCAAGTTTGGCGCGCCGCAAAAATTATTGGTTCATTAAAATCCAGTGGGCGTCGCCCGATTACTAACGTTGTTATGATGGGGATGGGTGAACCACTACTCAACTTAAACAATGTCGTTCCTGCAATGGAAATCATGTTAGATGACTTTGGCTTTGGTTTATCGAAACGCCGTGTCACGATTTCAACTTCAGGTGTGGTACCTGCATTAGATAAACTGGGTGATATGATTGATGTGGCATTAGCCATTTCACTGCATGCACCAACGGATGATATTCGTGATGACATTGTCCCAATTAATAAAAAATACAATATCGAAACCTTCCTCAAGAGTGTAAATCGTTATCTGACAAAATCCAATGCGAATGCAGGGCGAGTCACCGTTGAGTATGTGATGCTCGATCATGTAAACGATAGTGTAGAGCAAGCACATCAACTGGCTGAATGCTTGAAAAATACGCCAAGTAAAATCAACTTGATCCCATGGAACCCGTTCCCCGGAGCGCCATATGGTCGAAGTTCGAACAGTCGTATCGATCGTTTTGCTAAAGTATTGATGGAATATGGGTTTACGACTATAGTTCGTAAGACTCGTGGTGATGATATCGACGCAGCTTGCGGTCAATTAGCTGGCGATGTTATCGATAGAACCAAGCGAACGTTGAAAAAACGCTTAGCTGGGGAACCTATCCAGGTAAAATCAGTCTGATTTATAGATATTATCCAATCAGTGAGTTAGGTAATGTTTCGGAGGCGTTTTTGCGTTAGGCAAAATGCCTTTGTTCACCTACAATAGTTAAAGCAATAAGATAAATTTAATTGTTGTTTGAAAACGATGATAAATTCTGACGAATAAAGCTGATCAATGTTCGCTTTATAATTTTTTAACTTGGAAATAGTGTTGCCAGCAAATGACTATCGAAAATAATACCGAACAAACTACAGTGACTGTAGGCCAATTATTAGCGCAGGCACGTGAGCGCATGGGGCTAACGCAAGATGTTGTTGCGGAACGATTATGCCTTAAAATCAGTACGGTAAAAGAGATAGAACAAGACATTGCTCCAGCCGGTGTTGAGCCGACTTTCTTACGCGGCTATATTCGTTTATATGCGCGTATGGTGGGTGTATCAGAAAGTGACATTAAAACATTCATGAAGGTGGAAGAACCTGTTCCGCTGGCTAAAGTTTCGCCAATGCAAAGCTACTCTCTTGGAAAGAGACGCAAAAAACGCGAAGGTTGGTTGATGAAATTGACGTGGCTCATTGTGATTATATTAATTGCCATGGTAGGTATTTGGTGGTGGCAAGATCATAATGCGCAAAAAGATGAATTAGTTTCGATGGCAAATCAAAGTGACTTGATTTTGTCTCAACAAGATAGCAGTTCAACGCCCGTTGAATTACCGAACTCAATCGATGAATCTTCAATAACAGCGGGAACTGTCACGCCGGAGAATAATACGCCAGAAACATTGGTGCCAGAAACACTGACACCGAATACCGCCTCTGCTGAAGCGCCTGTGAGAACTATTCCATTACCGAATGCACCACAGTCAAACGTTTCATTAGATAGAACGCAAAATGCACCAACGGAAGAAACTATCCCTGTGAGTAGCAGTGCGTTAGTCCTCAATTTTACAGGGCAGTGCTGGTTAGAAATCCGTGATGCGAACAATAAAATTTTATTTAGTGGCACGAAAAATAATGGCGATAAGCTGGAGTTAGATGGGACCGCGCCTTACCGTTTAAATATCGGTGCGCCTGCTAACGTCACCGTTCAATTTCAAGGCAATCCAGTTGATTTAAGCCGTTTTATCAAAGCGAAACGTCCTGCGAAATTAAAGCTACCTGAAGCTTAAAAACAATTTGTAAAAAAGAAGCAAACTATATCCGAAAACATCTTTTTTGATAGGTTATAGTTTGCTTTCTTGTGTATAGTGGAATGCATAGAAGCAATAGTTAACACTGTACTATGGTAACAAAGAGCACATGGACGTTCGGAGAATTAAAGAAAAATGCATAACGAATCACCGATTAAAAGACGCAAATCCACCCGTATCAATGTAGGTAGCGTGCCAATAGGCGACGGTGCTCCTATCGCCGTTCAGTCAATGACTAACACCCGCACGACCGATGTCGAAGCCACGGTTCGCCAAATCAAATCCCTTGAGCGTGTCGGGGCTGATATTGTACGTGTTTCTGTTCCAACGATGGACGCGGCGGAAGCCTTCAAACTGATTAAACAGCAAGTGAATGTGCCATTAGTGGCAGATATTCACTTCGATTATCGTATCGCACTGAAAGTGGCTGAATATGGCGTCGATTGCTTACGTATTAACCCAGGTAATATTGGTAGCGAAGAACGTATTCGCCAAGTTGTTGATTGCGCACGCCATTATGGCATTCCTATTCGTATAGGTGTGAATGGCGGTTCATTGGAAAAAGATATTCAAGAAAAATATCGCGAACCCACACCGGAAGCGCTAGTAGAATCAGCTATGCGCCATGTTGATATTTTAGATAGGTTGAACTTCGACCAATTCAAAGTCAGCGTTAAAGCTTCTGATGTATTTCTCGCCGTGGGCTCGTACCGTTTACTGGCGAATAAAATTGACCAACCGTTGCATTTAGGGATCACCGAAGCAGGGGGCGCGCGTGCAGGTTCAGTCAAGTCGGCTATTGGTCTTGGTATGTTATTGTCAGAAGGCATTGGCGATACCTTGCGTATCTCTTTAGCTGCGGATCCGGTTGAAGAAATTAAAGTTGGCTTTGATATTCTCAAATCACTGCGTATTCGTTCTCGCGGTATTAACTTTATTGCCTGTCCAACGTGTTCTCGTCAAGAATTTGATGTTATTGGCACGGTAAATGAACTTGAGCAACGTTTAGAAGATCTGATTACACCTATGGATGTCTCCATTATTGGCTGTGTGGTCAATGGCCCGGGTGAGGCTGAAGTGTCAACCCTAGGTGTTGCAGGGGCGAAAACCAAAAGTGGTTTCTACGAAGACGGTAAACGCCAAAAGGAACGTATTGATAACGATAAAATTATCGACCAGTTGGAAGCAAAAATTCGCGCTAAAGCGGCTATGATGGATGCGAACAACCGAATTGAGATTAATTTAAAGAACTAAATTGTTCAGGCAACTTCAAGCTACACGGTTATCTGCTGTAGCTTGAAATTTTTAGAGCACAATTCAAATTATTATCTGTAGTTGTTTTTAAAATCGCTCAAGTACTGTGCAAATCAACGGATAAATCTCGATTCATATCAGGATTTGGTGTTTGTTGATTGAACCTGATGATATTTCGCTCTTATAATCAAACTAATGTCATTCTGAAAATAGAGAAAGAAAGTGGGAAAAAATATCCAAGCCATTCGCGGCATGAATGATTATTTGCCAGCCGATACACGTGTATGGCAGAAAATCGAAGCAACATTAAAAAATATTTTACAGGGTTATGGTTTTAGTGAAATTCGTACCCCGATTGTAGAGCAGACCCCGCTATTTCGCAGAGCGATTGGTGAAGTGACGGATGTTGTTGAAAAAGAAATGTACACTTTCAATGACCGTAACGAAGAAAGTCTGACATTACGCCCTGAGAATACCGCTGGCTGTGTCCGTGCGGGTATTGAGCATGGCCTGCTGTACAATCAGGAACAGCGTTTATGGTACTTGGGCCCGATGTTCCGCTATGAACGCCCTCAAAAAGGCCGTTACCGCCAATTTCACCAATTAGGTGCGGAAGTATTTGGTTTAGCCGGTCCAGATATTGATGCTGAAGTCATTTTAATGACAGCCCGTTGGTGGAAAGCACTAGGCATTAGTGAACATGTGACGCTAGAACTGAACTCAATTGGTTCTTTAGAGGCGCGTGCCAATTATCGCGAAGCGCTGGTGGCATTCTTAGAGCAACATAAAGATAAGCTGGATGAAGACTGTAAACGCCGTATGTACACCAATCCACTACGGGTTTTAGATTCCAAAAATCAAGATATTCAAGCTTTATTGAATGATGCGCCGGAACTGTTTGACTACCTTGATGTCGAATCACGTGAACACTTTGATGGTTTATGCAAACTATTGGATAATACCGGGGTTAAGTACCGTATTAATCAACGTTTAGTTCGTGGTCTTGACTATTATAACCGTACCGTTTTCGAGTGGGTAACAACAGCATTAGGTTCACAAGGTACTGTGTGCGCAGGGGGACGTTATGATGGTCTCGTTGAACAGCTCGGCGGTCGTGGAACCCCTGCGGTTGGTTTTGCGATGGGCATGGAACGAATGGTGTTGTTAGTTCAGGCAGTTAATCCTGAATTTACAGCAGATACGTCAGTCGCGGATGTTTATTTGGCATCATTTGGCGATAATAGCCAACAAGCTGCATTGCAGGTTGCAGAAAAAGTGCGTGACGAATTGCCAACATTGCGGGTAATGACTAACCACGGTGGCGGAAACTTCAAGAAACAGTTAGCAAGAGCCGACAAACAAGGCGCTAAAATTGCACTGATCTTGGGGGAAGATGAAATTAATAATGGCCAAGTTACCTTAAAAGATTTACGAACTGGCGCGCAAGAAACTATTTCACAGCAACTAATGGCATCACGCATTACTGAGCTATTAGGTTAAGGAGAGACAAGTGGAAGTCTATACGAACGAAAATGATCAAATTGACGCGATTAAACGCTTTTTCGCAAATTATGGTGCGCCATTAGTCATTGGTCTGGTCATTGGTGTGGGTGGGGTGTTTGGTTGGAATTATTGGCAGTCCCATAAGGCCAATGTTCTGCAAGAAAGCGCGCAAAAATATGAAACAATCAACACTGAACTACGCTCAGGTTCAGAACAGGGCATTGCTGCTGCGCAAAAATTTGCGGCTGAAACGGATGATGTTTACAGTGCCATGATGGGGCTGGAACTTGCACAAATCGCGGTCGACAAAGGTGATTTAGCCAGTGCGCAAACGGCATTAAGCAATGCGTTGGCGAAAGCAAAAACAGTTGATATGCAAGATCTGATCAACTTACGTTTAGCGCGAGTACAACTTGCTCAAGGCAATGCTGATGGCGCAATCGCCTCTGTTGCCAATATCAAAGGTAAGTCATGGCAAGCGACGGCACAGGATGTCCGTGGTGATGCTTTACTCCATAAAGGCGACAAAGCCGGCGCAAAAGCCGCTTACGCACAGGGGTTAGAAAGTGAAGGTTCTCAATCGATTAGAGGTATTTTGACTCTGAAATTGAACAACGTATCTAATTCATAAGAAGAAAGGAAACGACAAACATGCAGTTGCGCAAAACTCTTTTGATAGGCCTAGTCGCTTCAGCTTTACTTGCCGGTTGTTCCAGCGAAACTGATTCTATCGTTATGGCGCCACTACCACAGGTTGAGAATCAATTTACTCCCTCAATTGTTTGGGATAAATCTGTTGGTAACGGTGTTGGGCAATTTTACTCTGAATTAGCGCCTGTTTGGGATGGTTCAGCAGTTTACGCGGCGGATCGTAAAGGTTTAGTGAAAGCATTTGAGCTCGATAGCGGTAAAGAGATTTGGTCGGTTGATCTTTCCAAGCGCACAGGTTTCCTTTCTGCTAACTTGTCTGCGCTGTTGTCGGGTGGTTTAACCATTGATGGTGACAAAATCTTTATTGGTACCGAACGCGGTACAGTCATCGCGTTGAATAAAGAAGATGGTCAAGTTGTTTGGGATGTTGAAGTCGCCGGTGAAGCACTATCTAAACCAACCGTTAGCAATGATTTAGTGTTAATCCATACGAGTAATGGTCAATTGCAAGCCCTTGATGTTAACAGTGGTGAAATCAAATGGACCGTGAACATGGATACACCATCACTGTCATTGCGTGGTGAGTCAGCCCCTGCGGTCGCTTTTGGTGCAGCGATTGTGGGCGGTGACAACGGTCGCGTCAGTGCAGTGTTATTGTCCCAAGGCCAGTTGATTTGGCAACAGCGCATTTCACAAGTGACCAGCTCTACCGAAATTGGTCGTTTGAATGATGTCGATATGTCACCGATTATTGATGATGGTAAAGTGTATGCAATTGCATACAATGGCACATTGGCGGCATTAGATATGCGTTCAGGGCAAATTCTATGGAAACGCGAATTAGGTTCGGTGAACAATATGGTGTTATCAGGGGAAAATTTATACTTGGTAGACCAAAATGACCGAGTTCTGTCCGTGCGTAAAAGTGACGGCGTGACCTTATGGACACAAGAAGAGCTGCTTAACCGTGGGTTATCGGCACCAGAGATGTATAATGGCTACCTTGTTGTCGGTGATAAAGAAGGCTATTTGCATTGGTTAGATATGAATACAGGTGGGTTTGTTGCGCAAAACAAACTGAATAGCTCCGGTATTCATGCACGTCCAGTTGTGGCAAGTGATAAGCTGATGGTTCAGGCAAAAAACGGAACAGTTTATCTGTTAACGCGTTAATTTTCTGACAAACTGGCATTTTACCGATAAAATAAACGGTTCCTGATAACAGGAGCCGTTTCGTTTTTTTGTTTTCTGAGTTTAAGCCTCAGAATTCCTTAGTTAATTAAAGTTGTGAGGCATCTAAGAATGATACCCGTCGTAGCGCTGGTAGGGCGTCCAAACGTAGGAAAATCCACGTTATTTAACCGTTTAACCCGTACCCGTGACGCATTAGTAGCGGACTTTCCTGGTCTGACTCGTGATCGTAAATATGGACGCGCTGAAGTGGAAGGGCATGAGTTCATTATTATTGACACGGGTGGTATCGATGGGACTGAAGAAGGTGTGGAAACACACATGGCCGCGCAATCCTTACAGGCTATTGAAGAAGCAGACATCGTACTTTTTATGGTTGATGCCCGCGCGGGTCTAATGCCTGCGGATGAAGGTATTGCTAAGCACTTACGTAGTCGCAAGAAAAAAACCTATTTAGTGGCAAATAAAACTGATGGTATTGATGTTACCACAGCAATTGGTGATTTCTATTCTCTTGGCTTAGGTGAAATCCACCCGATTGCTGCTTCCCACGGTCGTGGTGTTACACAATTGATTGAGCAATCATTAAAGCCGTTTATTGTTGAAGATGAAGAAGTTGAGTTAACGGAAGAAGAAGAAAATGCCGCCTATTGGGCTGAGTTAGAAGCGAAAGGCGAACTCGCAGAAGACGACGAAGACGATTTTGACCCAACAACGTTGCCGATTAAGCTCGCAATTGTTGGCCGCCCTAATGTGGGTAAATCAACGCTAACAAACCGTATTTTAGGCGAAGAGCGTGTGGTGGTATTCGATATGCCGGGCACGACTCGCGATAGTATCTATATCCCAATGGAACGGGATGATCGCGAGTACATTCTTATTGATACGGCAGGGGTGCGTAAACGTGGGAAAGTCACCGAAACCGTTGAAAAATTCTCTGTTATTAAAACGCTACAAGCCATTGAAGATGCTAACGTTGTTTTATTAGTTATCGATGCGCGAGAAGGCATTTCAGACCAAGATCTATCTTTACTTGGCTTTATTTTGAATGCTGGTCGTTCATTGGTGATTGCGGTGAATAAATGGGATGGTATGAAGCCTGAAGATCGTGAACACGTGAAAGATATGCTTGAATTGCGTCTTGGTTTTGTTGATTTCGCGCGTATTCACTTTATCTCTGCATTACACGGCAGCGGTGTGGGTAACTTATTTGAATCTGTTCAAGAAGCCTATGAATCCGCAACGCGCCGCGTTGGTACAGCATTACTGACCCGTATCATGAAAATGGCGGAAGATGAGCATCAACCGCCGATGATCCGCGGTCGCCGTGTGAAAATGAAATACGCGCATGCTGGCGGGCATAACCCACCGATTGTGGTGATCCACGGGAATCAAGTCTCTGATTTACCAGATAGCTATAAACGTTATCTGATGAACTATTTCCGTCGTTCATTGCAAGTCATGGGGACGCCAATTCGTATCCTATTTAAAGAGGGTGAAAACCCGTATGCGGATAAGAAAAATAAACTGACAGCAACGCAATTACGTAAACGTAAGCGTTTGATGCAGCATTTGAAAAAACGTTAATATGTCATTAAGGTACATTTAACCTTAATCGACATCAAAGCCGTAACATATCAACCTGTTACGGCTTTTTGTTATATTACCTATTGACAGTTTTAGCGACTAAAGCGCAAACCCGTTCGGCCAATAATGAATAACAATGGTGTCGACGGATCATCAATGATTGAGGGAATTTATGGATACTCGTTCTTCTACACGTTTAAATAAATATATTAGTGAAAGCGGAATTTGCTCAAGGCGTGAAGCTGACCGTTATATTGAGCAGGGAAATGTATTTATTAATGGTAAACGTGCAGGCATTGGTGATCAAGTTTTCTCCGGTGATGTGGTGAAAGTTAATGGACAATTGATTGAGCCTCGTAATGAAGAAGATTTAGTCCTTATTGCTCTCAATAAGCCTGTGGGGATAGTCAGTACGACAGAAAGCGGTGAAAAAGATAATATTGTTGATTATGTGAATCACAGTACCCGCATTTTTCCGATTGGTCGCTTAGATAAAGACTCTCAAGGCCTGATTTTTTTGACCAATCATGGGGATTTAGTCAATAAAATTTTGCGTGCGGGTAATTCTCACGAGAAAGAGTACCTTGTGACGGTGAATAAACCTATCACTGATGAGTTTATTCGTGGCATGGGGGCTGGTGTCCCTATTTTGGGCACAATGACTAAAAAGTGTAAGGTGAAAAAAGAAGCCCCGTTTGTTTTTCGCATTACCCTTGTTCAAGGACTCAATCGGCAAATTCGTCGCATGTGTGAGTACTTTGGCTTTGAAGTGACAAAGCTCGAACGCATTCGTATTATGAATGTAAAATTAACTGGAATACCGGTAGGTGAATGGCGTGATTTAACGGATGATGAGCTTATTGAATTATTTAATTTGATGGAAAAATCAGAATCCAATATTAAACCGAAAAAGTCTCAAAAGACGCAAACAACCAGTAAAAGTGGTAGCGGAGCGAAAACTAATACAGGGAATAAACCCAAGGCGAAACCTGAAAACCCTACACGTAAAAAATTTACACAACCGGGTCGTAAAAAGAAAAAGCGTTAACGTGTGGGTTTAGTTAAAAATACACTGGAATACAAGGCTGAATGATTGGGCATTAGATTTGCTTAAACATCGGCCTTTTATATCAATAACATTAAAAAAAGTGAGTGATCAACGTGTTCTTACGGCATTAGCTTGTGATTTACGATGAATGTTTATCGAATACCAATCCAACATTTTCCCAACTTTTTTGTGTCTGAAAGGCAATTTTTTCGCCAAATAGTTTGCGCGCATTATTTATGGTTGCAGTTGCAAACTGTTTGAAGTTAGAGGTGGATGTGACCTTAGGATCTGAAACCGCAGCTATCCAGATTTTCCCCGCAATATCCCACGTGTTTCCACCTAATTCTGTGGCTAATAAATAGAATGCCCGGTTGGGAATACCTGAATTGATATGAACACCACCGTTATCTACGGTATAAGGTAAATTCTGGTAGTCATCCATATGGGCAACTTGCGGATCTTTATTGTATCTTGAGAAATAATATGCGCTGCCAGGTTTAGACATTGAACGCAGGGCGGGCGCTTTTACTTTATTAATAAAAAGATTTTCCCCGAGTAACCAATTTGATGTTAAGGCACTTTCGTTGTTTACGAATTGTTTGACCATAATACCGATAACGTCAGCAACAGATTCATTAAGCGCCCCTGACTGGAAAATATAGTTAAAATTAGCTTTTGAGCTGATGTAACCGTGAGCGAGTTCGTGGGCGATTATGTCAATGTCATTGTAGAATGGACCAAAAGTTTTTCCATCTCCATCCCCAAAGAAAATAGCTTGAGAATCCCAGAAAGCATTGGCATAGTTTGTTCCATAATGAATAATCGCATTGATATTAGCAGCACAGCCAAACATTTGATCAATATTTAATTTCTCCTTAAAAAATGTACGAACAGTCCCTACAGAGTCAAAAACATGACCGGCAGGCTTTGATGGGGCTCTGGCATCTCCTTCACTCATCACAACTTTGTAGTCATCATAGAGCATGTGTTCATCGCTAGACAGTTTGTCCTGCTGGCAAATAGGAAGATCTGAGTGATTGTGGCTAGTATGGGCAACAGGTTGTTGGGCATCACGTATAACACGGTTATAGTTATTATCGGTACTCACACTACACTGGGATAACAAGTTACGCTGACGTTGGACTTCTTCATCGGTATAGACACGGCTCATCATATCATTGATATGTATTAGTGTGGATTTAAGTCCAACTGAGTCATTTTCAGTAATGAGGTTAGACACTAAACATGGGGATAGTAATGAACGGGCAAGGATGTGACTCATGATATAACTCCATTTCAATTGGGTGAAATGGAATCATAATCGGTTATGTTATTATTGTAACTATATGATATCTAAGCTATTAAATTAGTAACTGTTGTTTTTTATCAGAAAGGTAAAATATCATTTTTCTACCTTTCTATATAAGTTAATACTATTAATTATGGTGATAGCCACTCTTTACCCGATATTAAAAAGTCAGTATAGAGTTTTGCTTCGGCGCTCTGCGGTTCAGGGTGATAGTCATACTGCCAGCGAACAAGTGGGGGCATAGACATTAAGATTGATTCAGTCCGACCACCACTTTGTAAGCCAAATAATGTCCCTCTATCCCAAACAAGATTAAATTCCACATAACGACCACGACGATATAATTGAAACTGCCGTTCACGTTCACCCCATGAATAGTCCCGTCGTTTTTCAACAATGGGCACATAAGCGTGTAAAAAACCATTGCCGACCGCTTGGGTGAAGTTAAAACAGTGTTCAAACCCGCCTTGATTAAGGTCATCATAAAACAGACCGCCGACACCTCGTGGCTCATTTCTGTGTTTTAAGAAGAAATATTCATCACACCAATGCTTATATTTTGGATAGATATCCTCCCCAAAGGGAAGGCACAAATCGCGTGCGACCGTATGCCAATGGATAACATCTTCAGTAAAACCATAATAGGGCGTTAAATCAAAGCCACCACCAAACCACCAAACAGGATCTTCTCCCTCTTTTTCGGCAATAAAAAAGCGAACATTGGCGTGCGTAGTTGGGATATAAGGGTTTAGTGGGTGGATAACAAGAGAAACCCCCATCGCTTGGTAGCTACGACCTGCAAGCTCAGGACGGTGCGCAGATGCAGAAGCAGGAAGTTGTGCACCTTTAATATGCGAAAAATTGACACCCGTCTGTTCAAAAAGTGAGCCATTAGTTAAAACGCGACTACGTCCGCCGCCACCTTCAGCGCGTTCCCATGTTTGCTCTAGAAAAGTTTCCTTACCATCTAGCTCAGTGATTTTTTTGCAAATAGTTTCTTGTAAGCTTAGCAAATAAGCTTTTACACGATTAATATCTGGGTAATTCATTGTTTTCTAATAAAACCAAAGGGAAAAAATAATGAATAAAGTATACCTGTTTAAGGTAAAAAAGGCATATTGAATATTGATTGTGTTGTAAAACAAGTGATAATGACAGGAAGATTAGTTTAAACAGGCAAATGTTATGGAAATACGGATCTTCCGCCAAAGTGATTATGAGGATGTACTGACATTATGGGAGCGTTGTTCCCTAATTGAATTTTCAGGGGATCCTGAACTTGACATCGAACGTAAATTACAATGTGGTGCAGACTTGTTTTTAGTTGCAGAAGTAACTGGGGAAGTTGTTGGCACTATTATGGGCGGTTATGATGGTATTCGTGGCACCGCCGTTTATCTTGCTGTACACCCTGATTTCCGTGGGCGGGGGATCGCGAATGCGTTAGTCAGCCGACTGGAGAAAAAATTAATTGCCCGAGGGTGTGGCAGAATAGAATTATTAGTGAATGAAGAATTCGATGCTGCTATCACCATGTTTGAAAAAATGCAGTACGAAGAAGAACAACCAGAACGTTTGATTTATTCGAAAAAATTAACTCACGAAACGGATTTCTAGGTTAATTGCTATTTGTTGTTTCATTGATTTGAATGTTTCGGCAAATAGATTGTCACAATATGCATTATGCGACGAATTAAAGAGGATGATATGTCCCAACATGCAAAATTAAATAACGCTCAGTGCCTTAGCAAGACATTAAAAGTTTCCCTTTTGGGCTCAATATTCCTGTTATCGGGATGTGCTGGGTTTAAATTTTTCTCACCATCGACTTGGTTTAGTAGCCCATTGATGGTGTCGAGTTCAGGGCTTGGTGAAGTGACCCACTTTACCCCTATGCAGGTGGATACCGTTAAAAAACAATTGGATGACCGTTACTCTATTCGCAGTGGAATGCAAATGGAAAACGGTGAAGTGGTCACGATTTTTCAAGGCATTGATGACGATAAAGTGAAAGTTGAGATTATTGGTCCTGAGCATGGTTATGTTTCTCGAATTGTGGTGAGTGATCCCGATATTGTGACAGAGTGGGGCCCCAAAATTGGTACGCCATTTAGTGATATTTACGATAAAGCCTTTGGCGTATGTGGGTTGGGCGAACGCATAGATAATCTCCCAACCATTGAATGTAACTCACCACAATCTAGCCACGTGGTTTATCGCTTTACAGGTAAATGGCAAGGACCGGAAGATTTGATGCCATCAGATAACGACCTAAAAGAGTGGGAGATTTCTCAAATCCTTTGGCATAAATAAGTCGTTTTCTAAAAATACCGTAATTAATTTAATTAGTTACGGTATTTTTTATCACACCATTATTTTTCTACCGAATTTAAGAAAGAAATTTTCCCCTTTGTTAAATTTTCTTTCTTATAATAGACAGCGAAACCTATAAAGCCTTGCGTTAAAACAAGGTGAAGAACACAGCGATAAGGTACGATAACCCTATCGTTTTAGATAACAGATAGGTTAGATAACATATTTATTTTACGAGGTTTACCGCATGTCTCATTCTCAAAGTGGTATTTTGAAAGAACATAGTCGTTTCGGTATTTTTATTGAAGCATTGGTGCAAGAAGGTTCGTTGGATGAAGTCAAAGACGGTTGTAAACGTTTTGTCGATGCTTTAACAAAATTACAAGCGCAATATCCAGATGATCGTCTTGGCGCGGTGATTGCGTTTGGTTCCGATACGTGGAAGCAATTGGGACGAGCTGGCAGTGCTCCGGAATTAAAACCCTTTCGAGCATTAGGTAAAGGACTAGCCCCTGCAACGCAACGGGATATGTTTATTCATATTCAATCATTGCGCCATGATATTAACTTTTCTTTAGCACAAGCCGCGTTAAAAGCATTCGGTAAATCTATCAATGTGGTTGAAGAAATACATGGATTCCGTTGGGTTGAAGATCGCGATTTAAGTGGCTTTATTGATGGTACAGAAAACCCACAAGGGGAAGAAATTGCCGAAGTGACTTTAATTGATGAAGGAAACGATAAAGGCGGAAGCTATGTTTTAGTTCAACGCTATGAGCACGACTTAACCAAGTGGGACCGTTTCTCTGAACACGAACAAGAAAAAATGATTGGTCGCACGAAGAAAGACAGTGTTGAATTGGATGAAAATGCTCGTAATGTGACTTCTCACGTTTCACGTGTAGTGATTGAAGAAGAGGGTGAAGAGCTCGAAGTGATGCGCCACAGCTTGCCGTATGGTACAGCGAGCGGTAAGCACGGGCTATTTTTTATTGCCTACTGTGCAAGATTGCACAATATTGAACAGCAACTGTTAAGTATGTTCGGTGAAAAAGATGGTAAATATGATGATCTGTTACGCATGACTAAAGCCGTTTCAGGTAGCTATTATTACGCACCTTCCATTGAAATACTACTTGCGTTATAAATGACTCCTTGCCGCACGGATGCGGCGATTTCCTTATTTTTTAACTTCTTCCCTGTTTTTATCACCGTATCGATAAATTCACCGCTATCCTTGAACCAACTTCATAAGTTTAACTATCTGATAATAAAAAAGATTTAATTGCTTATTTCCTTCCTTTCTTTGTTATTCCAATTTGATATATTAAAATGTGATTGATAGCTACACAGTTATAACCAAAACCGCTACAGTGAACTCATTCAGATATTTTGCTTTAGTGATAAATGGGGATGACATGAAAACACATTTTTTGAAGAAAACTGCTTTAGCTAGTTTAGCTACCCTGTCTTTTTTAGGTAGCCCGCATTTATTCGCTGCTGAACTCCTTAATAGTTCATATGATATTGCCCGTGAATTATTTGTGGCCCTTAATCCCACCTTTGAAAAGCAGTGGAATGAGGCTCACCCTAATGACAAATTAACTATCAAACAGTCTCATGCGGGTTCATCAAAGCAAGCCTTGGCTATTTTGCAAGGGTTGAAAGCCGATGTCGTGACCTATAACCAAGTCACTGATGTACAAATTTTACATGATAAAGGCAATTTAATTCCTGCTGATTGGCAAGCGCGTTTACCCAATAATAGTTCCCCATATTATTCCACGATGGCTTTTTTAGTGCGTAAAGGTAACCCGAAAGGGATTAAAACGTGGGACGACCTTGTTCGTAGCGATGTAAAGTTGATTTTCCCAAACCCCAAAACATCCGGTAATGGTCGTTATACCTACCTTGCCGCGTGGGGCGCATTTGACCAAGAAAATAAAGGGGATACTACAAAAACACGTGAACAAATGAAGCAGTTCCTCAAAAATGTGGAAGTATTTGATACTGGCGGTCGTGGTGCAACAACCTCATTTATTGAACGGGGTCTTGGGGATGTATTGATCAGTTTTGAGTCTGAGGTGAACAATATCCGCTCACAATACGGGGAAACTGATTATGAAGTGATCGTGCCTCCTGTCGATATTTTAGCGGAATTCCCTGTGGCTTGGGTGGACAAAAATGTACAAAAAAACGGGACAGAAGAGGTTGCGAAAGCCTATTTAAATTATTTATACAGCCCGCAAGCGCAGGAAATTATTACGAACTTTAATTATCGAGTGAATGATAAAGCGGTGATGGAAGCAAACAAAAGCAAATTCCCAGAAACGAAATTATTTACTGTTGAATCTCAATTTGAGAGTTGGCCAAAAGTGATGGATGTCCATTTCTCAACAGGAGGGGAGTTTGATGAATTAATGGCACAAGGGCGCCGTTAATGAATCGGTCTGGAAAGCGTTTTTTGCCGGGCTTTGGCCTAACGCTGGGGAGTAGCTTGTTTTATACCTGTTTAATTTTGCTACTACCAATGAGTGCGTTAGTGATCCAGCTCTCGGAAATGACATGGCAACAGTACTGGGCGGTGATCAGTTACCCGCAGGTGGTTGCCGCTTATAAAGTGACATTATTGTCTGCGTTAGTCGCAAGCTTATTTAATGCCGTGTTTGGGTTGTTATTGGCATGGATTTTAACGCGCTATCGTTTTCCAGGTAGAACATTATTAGACGGTTTAGTGGATTTACCCTTTGCCTTGCCAACAGCAGTAGCTGGGTTAACACTGGCGACCTTGTTTGCCACGTCTGGGTGGTATGGCCAATATCTTCATCAGTTTGATATCAAAGTGGTGAATACTTGGTTAGGGATTGCGGTTGCAATGGCCTTTACCAGTATTCCTTTTGTCGTGCGGACGGTACAGCCTGTATTGGAAGAGCTAGGACCTGAATATGAAGAGGCTGCACAGACATTAGGTGCGAGCCGTTGGCAAACGTTTCGCCGAGTGATTATGCCTGAACTTTCCCCGGCATTGCTTGCGGGAACCGTTTTGTCATTCACACGTAGTCTGGGGGAATTTGGTGCAATTATCTTTATTGCAGGGAATATTGCTTGGCAAACAGAAGTGGTTTCTTTAATGATTTTTAGCCAGTTACAGCAATTTGATTACCCTGCGGCAAGTGCGGTTGCATCCGTTATATTAGCCGTCTCGTTACTGCTGTTATTCAGTGTTAATTTAGTACAAAGTCGTTTCGGCAAACGTCTAGGGGGGAAATAATGGCGCAAATTACACCGTTACAAACCGCCCAACGCACATCGGTTAACTGGGGAAAATGGCTGCTAATTGCTGCTGGTATTTTATTTTCCATCCTATTGTTGGTGATCCCTATTATTTGGATTTTTATTACGGCGTTGCAAAAAGGATTAGGTGAAGTTCTGCTTAATTTATCTAATCCGGATATGCTTCATGCTATTGGATTAACGGTATTAATTGCGTTGATCACGGTTCCCGTTAATTTGATTTTTGGCACGATGATGGCGTGGCTAGTGACGCGTTTCCAGTTTCCCGGACGGCAGCTCTTGCTTACATTAGTGGATATTCCTTTTGCCGTTTCCCCCGTTGTTGCAGGGCTGTTATATCTCCTATTTTATGGTTCAAACAGTTGGCTTGGTGGTTGGCTTGAAGGCTTTGATATCCAAGTCATGTTTTCATGGCCGGGAATGGCATTGGTCACGATTTTTGTCACTTGTCCATTTGTGGTAAGAGAGTTGGTGCCCTTGATGTTAAGCCAAGGTAGCCAAGAAGATGAGGCCGCAGTATTACTTGGCGCATCAGGTTGGAAAATGTTTTGGCGTGTCACGTTACCCAATATTCGCTGGGCGCTGTTATATGGTGTTGTGTTAACCAATGCACGGGCTATTGGCGAATTTGGTGCGGTGTCGGTAGTTTCAGGGGCGATTCGCGGTGAAACGTACACGTTACCTTTGCAAGTTGAATTATTGCATCAGGATTACAATACTGTTGGTGCTTTTACTGCGGCGGCTATTCTTGCGCTAATGGCGATTATTACGTTAATCCTTAAAAGCGCGCTGCAATGGCATTTAAGTCGTCAGCAATCTGAATCAGGAGTCCATTGAACATGAGTATTGAAATTGAAAAAATCGGTAAGTTGTTTGGGAAAACTCAAGTACTCAACGATATTTCACTGGATATTGCATCGGGTGAGATGGTGGCCTTATTAGGCCCTTCAGGTTCAGGAAAAACTACTTTACTGCGAATTATCGCAGGTCTTGAGCAGCAAAGTGGTGGGATATTGCGTTTTCATGGGCAAGACGTGAGTCGAATTCATGCGAAAGATAGGCTCGTTGGTTTTGTTTTTCAACATTATGCACTGTTTCGCCATATGACAGTGTTCGATAATGTAGCATTTGGCTTAACGGTACTACCGCGTAAACAGCGTCCTTCGTCTCAAGAAATTAAGCAAAAAGTTATGCAGTTATTGGAGATGGTGCAATTAGCGCATTTAGCCGCGCGTTTTCCTGCTCAACTTTCTGGCGGGCAAAAACAGCGTGTTGCACTGGCGCGTGCATTAGCGGTAGATCCACAAATTTTATTGTTAGATGAGCCGTTTGGCGCTTTAGATGCACAAGTGCGTATCGAACTGCGCCGCTGGTTGCGCCAGTTACATGATGAGCTTAAATTTACCAGCGTATTTGTGACACACGATCAAGAAGAAGCGATGGAAGTTGCGGATAGAATTGTAGTGATGAGCCAAGGGCATATTGAGCAGGTTGGCACACCAAAGGATATCTGGCAACGACCTGAAACCCGATTTGTGCTGGAGTTTATGGGAGAAGTTAATCAAATTTCTGCACAGATCAAAGGGTCGGTTTTAGCGATTGATGGTTATGAGTTTCCATTAAATCATACGAGTGCACACCAAGGCGAGGTGGATGTCTTTTTGCGCCCTTGGGATATTTCATTAAAATCCGAAGTCGATGAACAGCACCGCTTGCCAGTAAAAGTGACTGAATCAGGTCCAAGAGGGCACTTTTGGCAGTTGACTGTGCAGCCAATAGGCTGGGGGAATGGTCCATTATCTGTAGTTTGGCAATCGAACGCGGTCATACCTAATCGCGGTGAACACTATTTTCTTGGTAGCCAACAAGCCAAAATATATCAAGGTGATACAGAGTTAATTTTTCCGCAATTAGCCAAGAGCGCTTGAATAGCGTTCTTCTTTCTTGTTAACACCGATAAGTTAAACATTATTGGTGTTATCTTTTATTATTCCTGCTATTTTACCTCTCTTTTCTTTATCCCTATCGATGACTTGCGATGGTGAGTGTCTTATTAATTATCAATTGTAATCGCTTGATAGATAAGTACTTTATTTATTATGAATAGAAGAAATATAGCTGGTAATTCTATTAGCTTATTGTAATATAATATATCAATTAGCTATATCATTATAGGTAATAAAGATAATCTATTTTTCTAATAATATTATGAAGAGAATTCATGTCCACTCATAGGCTTATTGGAGTAATATCTTATTTCTATTAATTCTAAGTGATAAATAAAAATGATAAGGATGCGAAAGTGTCAACTCTGGAACAATTTATTGGTCACACCCCATTAGTAAAACTTCAGCGTTTGACGCAAGGGATTGATGCTGAAATTTGGGTAAAACTTGAAGGCAATAACCCTGCTGGCTCTGTAAAGGATAGGGCGGCTTTTTCTATGATCAGCGAAGCTGAAAAACGTGGCGAAATTAAGCCGGGTGACACGTTAATTGAAGCAACAAGCGGCAATACTGGCATTGCACTGGCAATGATTGCTGCACTAAAAGGCTATAAATTAAAATTATTGATGCCTGATAATATGAGCAAAGAGCGTCAGGCATCAATGCAAGCCTACGGCGCAGAGTTAATTTTAGTCAGTACAACAGTTGGTATGGAAGGGGCTCGTGATCTGGCGCAAGAGATGGAAAAAAACGGCGAAGGGAAGGTGTTAGATCAGTTTAATAACCCTGATAACCCACTTGCACACTTTAAGACAACAGGCCCGGAAATATGGCAACAAACGCACGGTAAAATTACGCATTTTGTGTCAAGTATGGGGACGACTGGTACGATCACGGGCGTGAGCCGCTATTTAAAGTCACAATCAAAAGATGTGCATATTGTCGGCTTGCAGCCTGCTGAAAAAAGCCAAATACCAGGCATTCGCCGTTGGTCTCCTGGTTACTTACCGGGGATTTTTGATGGCACATTAGTGGATAGCGTACTGGATGTTAATCAGCAAGAAGCGGAAGAGACTATGAGGGCGTTAGCGAGGCTTGAAGGTATTTTCTGTGGCGTAAGTTCAGGTGGTGCGGTATCAGGGGCTTTACGCGTTGCGAAAGAAAATCCGGGGGCTGTGATTGTGGCAATTATTTGCGACAGAGGTGATCGCTACCTATCAACGGGTGTTTTTAACGGTTAAATAATGTTTTTTTAGTAAACGTAGTATTTACACAACAGAATGACAAAACGCATAAAACCATCAGGCTATTCACCTGATGGTTTTATAATTATTATGGGCGTTATTATTTCTTAATACGCATAATGACAGTTTCGCCCACTGTCACTGAACCTGTCAGTTTATTCAATTCTTTGATTTCATCCATGTTGGAAATCACGACCGGTGTTAAAACGGATTTCGCTTTTTCTTCTAACAGGGCTAAATCAAATTCAATCACTAAATCGCCTTTTTTAACCGCTTGACCTTCTTCAGCGATACGTTTGAAACCTTCACCTTTGAGCTCAACGGTATCAATACCGAAGTGAACAAAAAGTTCAATACCATCATCTGATTCAATAGAAAACGCATGGTTGGTTTCAAAGATTTTACCGATTGTACCGTCTACTGGGGCAACAATTTTGTTACCAGCAGGTTTGATGGCGATACCATCACCCACAATTTTCTCTGCAAAAACAACGTCTGGAACATCTTCAATATTGACGATTTCGCCAGATAATGGGGCGATAATTTCAATACTGCCACTGCTACTTTTGTCTTCCGAAACGAGTGATTTCAGTTTGTCAAACAGACCCATGGACCTTCTCCTAATCGTTTTATATGGGACCGAACTAATGTGCTGTTCTTAGCATAACGTTTTTTCTTGGATAAAGGTATCTACAAGTTTCATTAATTCATCTGCTGTTGGTTGAGCAAGTGCTTGTTCAGCCAAAGCTTGGGTATCAGCAAAGTTCGCATTGCGAATGAGCTTTTTGATACGCGGAATTGAAATTGCGCTCATACTAAATTCATCCAGCCCCATGCCAAGTAGCAATAAGGTTGCACGTTCATCACCTGCTAACTCGCCACACATACCTGTCCATTTACCTTCAGCATGTGATGCATCGATCACCTGTTTGATTAGGTTAAGAACAGCTGGTGACATCGGGTTATAAAGGTGAGAAATCAGTTCATTACCACGGTCAACCGCTAAAGTGTATTGGGTGAGATCGTTCGTCCCAATACTAAAGAAATCAACTTCTTTAGCCAAATGACGGGCAATTATAGCGGCTGCTGGGGTTTCCACCATCACACCAACTTCAATTGTTTCGTCAAAGGCTTTCCCTTCTTCACGTAACTGAGCTTTTAACATTTCTAGCTCTGCTTTTAGTTCACGAACTTCTTCAACGGAAATAACCATCGGGAACATAATACGCAGTTTACCAAAATTTGATGCCCTTAAAATAGCTCTTAATTGTGAGTGTAAGATTTCTTTGCGATCAAGACAAATACGAATTGCACGCCAGCCGAGGAATGGGTTCTCTTCTTTCGGTAAATTCATATAAGGCAGGTCTTTATCGCCACCGATATCCATGGTACGAACGATAACGGCTTGGCTACCCATCGCTTCAGCAACCGCTTTGTATGCTTGGAATTGCTCTTCTTCGCTAGGGAATGCGTCTCTATCCATAAATAAGAATTCGGTACGATAGAGGCCCACGCCTTCTGCACCATTACGTTCAGCACCGGCAACATCGCGCACAGTACCAATATTGGCACAGACTTCAACTTGGTGACCATCAAGGGTAATTGCGGGTAAATCTTTTAATTTAGCCAGTTCTTCTTTTTCTTGCAGATAGTCATCACGGAATGCTTTGAGTTTATCAATTTCAGCATCTGATGGGTTTAGGTAAATAGTATTATTTACGCCATCTAAGACAATGAAATCGCCATTTTTAATTTTGCTGGTGGCATCGCTAGTCCCAACAATTGCAGGTAACTCTAAGGAGCGAGCCATGATGGACGTATGGGAAGTACGGCCACCTAAATCAGTAATAAAACCTAATACTTTATCAAGATTTAATTGCGCCGTTTCTGACGGAGTTAAGTCCGCGGCGACTAAAATAACTTCTTGGTCGATGGCACTTAAATCAACGATAGGGATATTTAAAATATTCTTCAATAAACGTTTACCGATGTCTCGTACGTCAGCCGCACGCTCTTTGAGGTACTCGTCATCAAGAGATTCAAGGGCTTGAGCTTGGTCTTCAATCACTGAATAAGCAGCGGCATCAGCCGTTTTTTTATCACTTTTGATTAAAGAAATAATTTCTTGCTCAAGTTCCTCATCTTCCAGCAGCATGATATGACCTTCAAAGATCTCAGCTTTTTCAGCGCCTAGATTTTTTTCGGCTTTTTCTTTAATCAGACTGAGTTGTTCGGCGGATTTATTTCGCCCCTCAATGAAGCGTTGAATTTCTTTTTCGACCTGATCGTCTGCGATTTTTTTGGTGCTCACAACGATAGGGTCTTCTTTAAGGATCAAAGCCTGACCAAAAGCAAAACCTGGGGATACTAAAATTCCTGAAATCATAATATTACCTTACTGCTGCTAGGGCTTAGTGCTGGGAGTTCTGATGTTGCAGAGACGATGGTGCGTTTTATTGATTATGCAAATATCCCCGAATGAAATCATTCAGGGACAAGAATGAGATCGATTAAACGCGTTCTCTAACGTGGGAAATTATTCTAATTCGCCCATCAGTTTAACTAAATGTTCAACGGCTTCTTTTTCATCTTCGCCTTCAGCGGAGATGGTCACAACAGTACCTTGCGTCAAACCTAATGTTTGTAATTTGAACAGGCTTTTTGCGCTCGCTGATTTGCCACCAGAAATCAAAGAAATATCAGAAGTGAATGCTTTTGCTTCTTTCACAAACTGTGCTGCAGGACGAGTATGTAGACCGTTTGGTGCTGTAATAGTGACTTCTTGCTGGAACATAGTATTTCCTCAATAACTTTAGTTTTTTTAATTACCCAGACAATTGTAGATGAAATAGGCTAGGTTTGCGTATAAGTTAGATTATTAACTTGCAAAAAGGTTTCCTACTTTGAGCCGTATCAACCCTTTTTCGTTTTTTCCCTCAAAATCGTGATGACATAGGTTAGTCGAAAAACATGGTAATGGGTATGTTCATTTGACTAAATTTTGATTAATTTCGAGGTGCAAAATAATTACTATGTTTAATACTAAACCCCAGATCAGAAATCATCCCCATCCGTGCTAAATTTTGATCTATGCCACAAAAAAAGCACCTTTAAGGTGCTTTTTTAACGATTATGTAACGAAAGTATGCTACTCAGCAGAGATATCCGCGAACAGTACGGTAGAGAGATAACGCTCACCGGAAGAGGGTAAAATCACCACAATGTTTTTGCCTTTATAGGCAGGATCTGCCGCAATTCTAGTTGCAGCCGCAATCGCTGCCCCTGAAGAAATGCCTGCTAAAATACCTTCTTTTTCCATTAGCTCGCGTGCGGTTTTAACCGCTTCGTCATCACTGATTTGAATCACTTTATCAAGTAGGGTTAGGTCTAAATTACCTGGAATAAAGCCTGCACCGATACCTTGGATTTTATGCGGACCAGGTTTGATTTCTTCTCCCGCTAATGCTTGGGTAATAACAGGAGAGGTTTCAGGTTCAACAGCAACGATGGTGACATCTTTGCCTTTAGTTTTCTTCAGGTATCTCGCAATCCCTGTGATGGTACCGCCTGTGCCCACACCAGCAACGATAACATCCACATTGCCGTCAGTATCTTCCCAAATTTCTGGACCCGTCGTTTTTTCATGGATTTCGGGGTTTGCAGGGTTATTAAACTGTTGCAGTAAGAGGTATTTTTTAGGATTGCTATTGACGATTTCTTCCGCTTTTGCAATTGCACCTTTCATCCCTTTAGCGCCTTCGGTTAGAACAAGGTTCGCCCCTAATGCTTTCAAAAGTTTCCGGCGCTCAATACTCATGGTTTCAGGCATAGTCAGTGTGAGCTTATAACCTCTTGCTGCTGCGACATAAGCGAGAGCAATCCCTGTATTACCACTGGTTGGCTCGACCAATTCTTTGTCTTTGTTCAGGATACCTTTTTTCTCAGCGTCCCAAATCATGTTTGCACCGATACGGCATTTAACGCTGAAGCTTGGGTTACGCGATTCCACTTTTGCTAAAATATTGCCATTACCAAAGTGCTTTAAACGAACAAGTGGGGTATGGCCAATGGTCAACGAATTATCATCATAAATTTTACTCATGGGATATCCTTAAAAAATCGGTTAGCCAGTAAAAGAGTATTCGGCGTTCATTATAAAATAGGGTGTGAGTCCAACATACGTGAAGAGCAGATTAATGCAAATATGATTTAGGACTAAGCTTATAACAAAAGGCTATTTTAGATCCAATTGTTCTAAAGCATAAATAATTAGCAAAGGATAGAGGAAATCAGAGGGAAAAAACCATAAAGTGCGCAGGTGGTCAAACCCGCGCAAAGAGAGATTAATAACGCGCGTAGCGGCTGCGGTAGCGATCTACCCACATCAAGGTTGCCCCACAGACAGCAACAGGCATGATGACTAAGTTGATAATTGGTATCATCATCAGCAAGCTGACAACGCAGCCAAATTGAACGTTTCGCACGCGCTCTTTGGCTAGGGCTTGCTTCATTTCGCTAAAACCGACACGGTGATTATCGAAAGGGTAGTCGCAATATTGGATTGACATCATCCACGCACCAAACAAAAACCATAAGATAGGTGCAATAGTTTGACCAATACCGGGTATTAAAAATAAAACTAATAGGCCAATCGCCCGCGGTAAATAGTAACCGATACGAACAAACTCGCGTTTGATCATCCGCGGAATGTCTTTTAATAATTCAGCCACCCCCGTATCCGGTGCGGGCTTACCGGTGAGTTCCGCTTCGAGTTTTTCCGATAACCAACCATTAAATGGTGCGGCAATAATATTGGCAACGGTACTGAAAAAATAGGTAAACACTAATAAAATAGAAATCAAAGCCACTGGCCAAATTAGATAATTAAGCCATTGTAGCCAGTCAGGAACATAGCTCATCACTTGGTCAATCCAACCACCAAGCTTACTGTATAACCACCAAAATGCGCCCCCTAAAAAAAGAATATTCGCGAATAGGGGCAAAATCACAAAACGTTTGATGCCAGGGCGTGTAATTAATCGCCATCCTTGTGTAAAATAATAAAAACCGGAGTGGTCTTTTTGTGGCGAAAATGTTGATTGGGTCATACTTCTCGTTTTCTCCTTTTCGGTTGACCTTGTATGATATAGATATGAATTTAGGCTGACTAGCCATTATTTGCTTAAAAAAGCAGCAAATGAAAGCGGAATATTCTCTTTCTTGTAAGAAAATCGTTCTGAGGGTTGCACTTAGAGCAATTGAGAAATAATCTTAAGGTAGTTTCCGCCGTGATGGCATTTTCATTCATCAACTAGAGATAGCAGCGATGCAGGATTTGCGTCTAATATTAGTGGTCGTAGGTGCGATAGCGATTGTCGCTTTATTACTGCATGGTTTATGGACCAGCCGTAAAGAGCGCTCAAAGTTATTTCGCGACAGACCTGTAAAACGTAGAAAAAATGACACGCAGGAGAATTCATCGGACTATGATGATTCTGCATTATTTACTGAAAATCAATCCACTCAGCAGGCACCTATTCAACCCGCTGCGACTGAGCCTGTATATCCGGTAAAAAATGAGTCTCAAGTTGAACCTAATATACAGCCATTATCGTCGGTTGAACCTGAAATTAAAATGAGTATGGCACCAGAGCCGCCAGTTCACGCTGAGCCTGTCGCTCAGCATGTTCAAGCTCCCCATGTGCCAGAACAACTGACCATCAATATGAATGATGATGTTGCTGAACCTGAAATAGGTACTCAACCAGTGCAGCATCATGCAACAGAACCGCATATTGATGGGCACAAACGACAAGAAGAGCCACAGCTTAAACACCATGAACAGACGCCGTCGCACCCTGAAACGAAAGCTGAACCACAGGAAGAGCCTGCTACAACAAATCGCAAGGAGACAGTCCTGGTACTTCATGTAGCCGCACATCAGGGGCAAGAATTACAAGGTGAAATATTACTACAAAGTATTCTTCAAGCGGGCTTCCAATTTGGTGAAATGAAAATTTTTCACCGCCACGTAAATCCGTCAGGCACTGGCCCCGTTTTGTTTAGTTTAGCGAATATGGTGAAACCAGGCTCCTTTGATCCTGAAACTATGGCTGATTTCTCTACGCCGGGTGTCTCCATATTTATGATGGTGCCATCCTATGGTGAAGCAAGCCAGAACTTTAAACTCATGTTACAAGCGGCACAGCGCATCGCATCCGATGCTGGTGGCGTGGTGCTAGATGATGAACGCAAGATGCTAACCCCACAAAAAATTGAGGTGTATCATGCGCGGATCAGAAATACACTAAATTAAACCAAGTGTTTTACAAAGCCCCCTTAACTGGGGGTTTTTTATCTTTACGAGTGGATCATGACTACCAAAAATGAAATCGATGAATTAAAAAAACAACTACGTCATCACGAATACCAGTATCATGTACTTGATGCGCCCGAAATTCCCGATGTGGAATATGACAAACTGATGCAGCGCTTGAAAGCCCTTGAAGAAGCACATCCAGAGCTTGTTACGAGTGATTCACCCACTCAGCGTGTGGGAGCTGCACCTTTATCAGCATTTGAAACGGTTCGTCATGAAATTCCGATGCTGTCTTTAGATAACGTTTTTGATGAAGAGAGTTATTTGGCTTTTGATAAACGCGTTAGAGATCGTTTAAAAAACCATGATGCGCTCACATTTTGTTGTGAATTGAAACTTGATGGTTTAGCTGTCAGCTTGTTGTATGAAAATGGCGAATTAGTGCAAGCGGCCACTCGCGGTGATGGAACAGTCGGCGAAAATATTACCGCAAATGTGCGCACTATCCGTGCAATCCCATTGCGCTTAACAGGGGACAACATTCCGGCTCGTGTGGAAATTCGTGGTGAAGTTTTTATGCCACAAAAAGGTTTTGAGGCGTTGAATGAAGAAGCGCGGCGAACGGATGGCAAAGTTTTTGCTAATCCACGTAATGCGGCGGCAGGTTCATTACGTCAGCTAGATCCTCGTATCACGGCAAAAAGGCCTCTCACATTTTATTGTTATGGGGTAGGGTTGATTGAAGGTGGCACATTACCGGACACGCATTATGACCGTTTACAACAGTTTAAAGCATGGGGGCTACCTGTTAGTCACTATGTACAACTGCGCCAAGGCCATCAAGCGGTATTGGATTTTTATCACCAAATCGAACAAGTTCGCCCAGAATTAGGGTTTGATATTGATGGTGTCGTGATTAAGGTCAACTCGATTGCCATCCAAGAAGAACTTGGTTTTGTTTCTCGCGCGCCGCGTTGGGCTATCGCATTTAAATTCCCGGCCCAAGAGCAAATCACTGTATTAAAAGATGTGGAGTTCCAAGTTGGGCGTACGGGGGCGATCACACCTGTTGCCCGTCTTGAACCAGTACAAGTGGCGGGTGTGACTGTGAGTAATGCGACATTGCATAATGCAGACGAAATTGAGCGTCTTGGCGTGCATATTGGCGATACGGTGGTCATTCGTCGTGCTGGTGATGTGATCCCCCAGATTGTTAGCGTTGTTGCAGATAAACGCCCGGCCGATAGCCGTGAAATTGTGTTCCCAATTCATTGCCCTGTTTGTGGTTCAGATATTGAACGTATTGAAGGTGAGGCAGTTGCCCGTTGTACTGGTGGGTTAATCTGTGGTGCGCAGCGCAAAGAGGCACTTAAACACTTCGTTTCTCGCCGTGCTATGGATGTTGATGGCATGGGGGATAAAATCATCGATCAGCTCGTTGAAAAAGAGTATGTAAAAACGCCCGCTGACCTTTACCAATTAAGTGCAGGCAAATTAACTGGGTTGGATAGAATGGGGCCAAAATCAGCTCAAAAGCTGATTGATGCACTTGAAAAATCTAAACAAACCACATTAGCGCGGTTTATCTACGCATTAGGTATTCGTGAGGTTGGTGAAGCGACAGCTGCTAACTTAGCGGCGCACTATGCAACGCTGGATGCGGTAATGGCAGCGGATGAAGAGTCCTTAAAAACAGTGCCAGATATCGGACATGTTGTTGCTAAACATGTGGTGAACTTCTTCCACGAAGCACATAATCAAGCGGTTATTAATGATTTAATCACCAGAGCAAATATCCATTGGCCAGAAGTAAAAGTGGTTAATAGCGCTGAAATTGATAGTCCATTTGCAGGTAAAACAGTGGTATTAACAGGTTCTATGAGCGTTCTGACCCGTGATGAGGCGAAAGATAAGCTGGTTGCTCTTGGGGCGAAGGTCGCGGGGAGTGTTTCTAAAAAAACCGATATGGTGATCGCGGGCGAAGCGGCGGGGTCGAAATTAGCAAAAGCAAATGAGCTCGGTATCCCTGTTATTGATGAGGATGAATTGATCCGTTTGCTGAATATCGAGTAGTAAACTATATTTTGAATGGCTTAGTTATCTCATATAGGTGAGGTAATTAAGCCTTGATAGGTCATTATCAGACTTAAAGTAAATTTCCAACAACATTTCTGTGCAAAAAAGGTCATTTGTCCTGTTATCGTTAATTAAAACGTGATCACCTTCTTCTTTTTGCAAAATACACCCACTTAGTTTTCAGGTTAATGTGACCGTGGTCTCATTTAAATGTTACCCATTACATAGAATATACACATAGACTGATCCTTAAATTTGTTGGAGTCGCATATGACCTCGATCCTGCATTTCATTTTATCTTTAGTAGTAATTGCTGCTCTTGCCATCTTAGCAAGTAGTAACCGTAAGGGGATCCGTCCTCGTTATGTCGTTCAACTACTGGTTATTCAAATTGCATTAGCATATCTGTTCTTGAAATCGAATATCGGTGAATCTTTTGTTCTCGCTGTAGCTGGGGTGTTTACTCACCTGTTAGGTTATGCAGCGGAAGGTACAAAATTTATCTTCGGCGGCATGATTGAAGGAAATTTAGCGTTCTTCTTCTTACAAGTTTTATGTCCAATCATCTTTATTTCTGCGTTAATCGGGATTTTACAGCACGTTAAAATTCTACCGATCGTTATTCGTGTTATCGGTACTGTATTATCTAAAGTTAATGGAATGGGGAAACTGGAATCATTCAACGCAGTAAGCTCACTGTTACTGGGTCAATCTGAAAACTTTATTGCTTATAAAGATCAGCTTAACCGTATGTCAGATCGCAGAATGTACACCATGGCAGCAACAGCAATGTCGACAGTATCGATGTCAATTGTTGGTGCATACATGACGATGCTGGAGCCACGCTTCGTCGTTGCAGCATTAGTCCTGAACATGTTTGGTACTTTCGTGGTGCTGTCTTTAATCAACCCATATCCACCCGAAGGTGAAGAAGACATTCAAATGAGCAACCTACATGAAGGTCAAAGCTTCTTTGAAATGTTAGGTGAATACATTCTTGCTGGATTTAAAGTTGCGATTATCGTTTCAGCGATGTTGATTGGTTTTATTGCCCTGATTGCTATGATTAACGGTATTTTCTCAGCAATTTTCGGTATTGATTTCCAAACTATGCTGGGGTACGTGTTCTATCCATTTGCTTGGATTTTAGGTATCCCTGCCGATGAAGCCCTACAAGTTGGCGGGATCATGGCAGTGAAGATGGTAACGAACGAATTCGTGGCAATGGATGGCTTACAAGCTATCGCTGGTGGCTTATCTGAGCGTTCAGTTGGTATTTTATCTGTGTTCTTAGTGTCATTCGCTAACTTCTCTTCAATTGGTATCATCGCAGGTGCTATCAAAGGGTTGGATGAAAAACAAGGTAATACAGTGGCACGTTTCGGCTTGAAATTACTGTACGGCTCAACCTTAGTGAGCTTCTTATCCGCAGCGGTTGTTGGATTAGTACTGTAGTTTGCAAAAAAGTGTTAAATTAATAACGGCGTTCATTAGGACGCCGTTTTTTTATGGGAGGAACAATGGAAAAGCAAGATCTTATCGATATGGCAAATACCTATATGCCATTTGGTAAATATAAAGGCTGCATTTTAATTGATTTACCAGAGGAATACCTTCTGTGGTTTTATAAAAAAGGCGAGTTCCCTTCAGGGCGTCTCGGTCAGTTAATGGAAATGGCCCTTGGTTTAAAAATTGAAGGGTTAGAAGGCTTGGTAAAGCCATTAAAACGCACCAAATGAAAAATCACTCATGATCTAAAGCATCGGTGATTTTCTTACTCAATTGAATGAAGATATCTTGTTCTTGCGGTGTTAAAGCCGCTTTGACTTTTAATGCATTTTCCGCACGACCAGCCGCTGCCCGTAGTAAAAAATGCCGTCCTTTATCCGTTAACTGAGTGATCAGCTCTCGCTTGTCATCATCTGATTTGGTTTGCTCGACAAATTGATAAGATTTTAATACTCGTAGAAATTTCGATAAATTTTGGCGAGAAATTCCAAGTGATTGGCTTAATTGGCTAGGTGTTAATCCCCCTTTTAGCCTCAATATTTCCAGTACATCGTACTGCCCCCATGTAATTTGTTCCGGCGTAAAACTGACACGACGCGCAACAAGAGTACATTGTAACAATGATAATGCATCCTCAAGGGAACTGGGCATAGTAATTCTTCCTTCTGATTTAACCGAATAAGTATACCTTGGCGTAAAGAATAAAACGATAAGTTGATTAACTTTAGTTAACTAATTATAGTTAACTAAAGTTAATTATAATTGAGGTAAATATGCGACAATTTACAAATCATATAGCATTGGTTACAGGGGCTTCTACGGGAGTTGGGTTTGCCATTGCTAAAAAATTACACTCACAGGGTGCGACGGTTATTATCACTGGACGTCATGAAGAGGCGTTGACGCAAGCTGCTGCTGAAATTACGCCAATAGGTGAGCGCATCAGTGTGATAAAAATGGATGTTGCAAGCGCAAAGGAATTTCAATCTACGATTGAGCAGATAGAACGCAAATATGGCGCACTGCACTACTTGGTCAACAATGCAGGTATTACTGGCCCACATGGGATCAACATTGAAGATTATCCGTTAGAGGCTTGGCATGATGTGATTGAAACGGATATTACAGGAACATTCCATGGCTTAAAATATGCAATACCAGCGATTCACCGCAGTGGTGGTGGGGCAATTGTCAATTTATCAGCATGTAATGGCGTGACTGGGATTGCCGGTATAGCGCCTTATACGGCGGCAAAACATGCAGTTTTAGGTCTCACAAGATCTGCCGCGTTAGAGAATGCGAAAAAAGGGGTACGGATTAATGCAGTAGGGCCTGGTTATGTTGAAACGCCCAATATTGCGATGTTACCGCAGAGTACTCAGGATTGGATGGCCTCGACGCACCCTATGGGGAGGATGGCGCAAACAGAGGAAATCGCTAATGTGGTCGCTTTTTTGCTATCAAAAGAAAGTAGTTTTATCACAGGCGCTTTTATTCCTATTGATGGTGGCTATACAGCTCAGTAATTGATTTGGTCGCTTTATATAATCAACCAGCGGATTATTTTACCCATTTTGCGACTCATGATGAGCTATCGATTCGCCGAGTATTTATATTAGCAATGTGATTGAACGGCTAGAAATGATTACATTGATGAGCTGGATAAAATTGGCAATAAAGAGTAATAATTAAAAGAAGGAAGAGAATGGTGGAGCTAAGCGGGATCGAACCGCTGACCTCTTGCATGCCATGCAAGCGCTCTCCCAGCTGAGCTATAGCCCCAATTTATAGATTTTGGTTTTTAAAACATACCATCTAACAGGGTATTAGATGGTGGAGCTAAGCGGGATCGAACCGCTGACCTCTTGCATGCCATGCAAGCGCTCTCCCAGCTGAGCTATAGCCCCAAACAAAATCTTTTGGACGGGAGGCATCATATTCAAGCTCGATAGGAGTGTCAATAAAATAATCGGTTTTTCCGTTTAATTGCTGAAATATAGAGCGTTTTACAATCAACGCAAGGAAATAACTAAAAAGGGAAAGGCTGCCCCCAAGAAATGAGGGCAGAGAAAGCAATTATTATTGTGCGGATGCTTCGCGTTCAGCAATAAATGCTAATGCTTTATCAATGCGCGCAATAGAACGAGCCTGTCCAATAGCGTGAACAGTGACATCAAGACCCGGTGATTGACCAGCACCAGTAACAGCAACACGCAAAGGCATACCCACTTTACCCATACCCACATCTAATTCAGTGGCAGTCGCTTCAATCGCATGGTGAACATTTTCAGCGGTCCAATCTGTGATCGCAGCTAATTTATCTTTAACCACTTCTAATGGTTGACGAGCAACAGGGCGCAGGTGTTTTTTCGCCGCATCTGCATCGAATGCGTCAAAGTCTTGATAGAAATAATGGCATGACTCAGCCATTTCTTTCAGCGTCTTGCAACGTTCCCCAAGTAATTTAATTAGGTCGACTAATTGCGGTCCATTGCTAGTATCAATATTTTGCTGCTCAATATGCCAAGCAAGGTATACCGCAACTTCTTCAGCAGGTAATGCATTAATGTAATGGTGGTTTAACCATTGGAGCTTTTCAGTGTTAAACGCACTTGCTGATTTACTGATCGCATCAAGGCTAAAATACGCTGTCATTTCCTCAACAGAGAATATTTCTTGGTCACCGTGAGACCAACCCAGACGGACTAAATAATTCAGTAAGGCTTGTGGCAAGTAGCCATCATCGCGGTACTGCATCACGCTTACTGCACCGTGGCGTTTAGATAGTTTTTTACCATCGTCACCTAAAATCATCGAAACGTGTGCATACACTGGCACTGGCGCACCTAATGCTTTTAGGATGTTGATTTGACGAGGTGTATTATTAATATGGTCTTCACCACGAATAACGTGAGTAATTTCCATATCCCAGTCATCAATAACAACACAGAAGTTATATGTTGGTGAACCATCAGTACGACGAATGATTAAATCGTCCAGTTCTTGGTTACTAAATTCAATTGGGCCACGAATTTTGTCATCAAAAATGACGGAACCTTCTTGTGGATTACGGAAGCGAACAACATGCGGCTCGTCAGGAGTATGGTTATGTGCGTGATCACGGCAGCAACCGTCATAGCGAGGCTTTTCATTATTCGCCATTTGCTCTTCACGTAGTGCTTCTAAGCGTTCTTTTGAACAGTAACAGCGATAAGCCGTACCCGCTTCGAGCATTTGATCAATGACTGCATTATAACGGTCAAAACGTTTAGTTTGATAATAAGGACCTTCATCCCAATTTAAATTCAACCAGTTCATACCGTCCATAATGGCATCGATAGCTTCCTGAGTTGAACGTTCTAAGTCAGTGTCCTCAATACGCAGGACAAATTCGCCCTGATTGTGGCGACTAAATAACCAGGAATACAGAGCGGTACGCGCACCACCAACGTGCAAATAGCCAGTTGGGCTTGGTGCAAAACGGGTTTTGATTTTACTCATCGAGATTGCCTTAATTGCAAAACATTGTTTTTGAAGCGCTGAAGAGTTCACAGCCGAATAGATAAATGGCTACTGTATGCAACAGATTATGATAAATCGTGATGCGGTATAAAGCGTTATACCTGTGAAGTCAGTCAGCATTGCTAAAATGTGCCTCTATTCTATCATCCTGTGGTGATTCCTCAATCAAGTTATGAAGATACAGGGAAAGAAAATAAAAAAAGTGAAGCTAAAAATAAAAATAAGTGAGAAGGGGGCGTTTATTTTCATTTTACAAAAGAATAAAAAGGAGAAATTATATAGGTAATTGATTAAAAAGGCAGCTTTTCAGGCGAATATTGAAACATCTTGATTAATTTTGCAACGAACGAAAAAAATCTATCGAAAAAGCGTTGACTCTGAACTCTGTATCCCTATAATGCACCTCCATCGACGACGGGGCGATTAGCTCAGTTGGTAGAGCACCTCCCTTACAAGGAGGGGGTCAGTGGTTCGAGCCCGCTATCGCCCACCACCGTTGACGATAAAAACTAAATGATTGGGCGATTAGCTCAGTTGGTAGAGCACCTCCCTTACAAGGAGGGGGTCAGTGGTTCGAGCCCGCTATCGCCCACCAATCATTTATAATGTGGTACAAGTCATGAAGTGGGCGATTAGCTCAGTTGGTAGAGCACCTCCCTTACAAGGAGGGGGTCAGTGGTTCGAGCCCGCTATCGCCCACCACTTCATTCATTACTCACATAAAATGCTAGTTTAGATGGGCGTTAGCTCAGTCGGTAGAATTATTGGCTTTTACAAGCTGGTTGCAGGTTCAACCCGAAGGGTAAGAAACTGTAATTAGTTAACAATATTTAGATGGGTCGTTAGCTCAGTCGGTAGAGCAGTTGACTTTTAATCAATTGGTCGCAGGTTCGAATCCTGCACGACCCACCATCTAAGACAGTTAAGACAGTAAACACAAAGATCCCAGATGGGTCGTTAGCTCAGTCGGTAGAGCAGTTGACTTTTAATCAATTGGTCGCAGGTTCGAATCCTGCACGACCCACCATCTCAAGTCTCCTTAAGTAAGCACGCAGTTGGTTAGCGATACCTCGACAAGCTGGTTGCAGGTTCGAGCCGAAGGCGAAATCCGTAGGATTGACATCCTGCACGACCCACCATCTCAAGTCTCCTTAAGTAAACACGCAGTTGGTTAGCGATACCTCGACAAGCTGGTTGCGCCTTCGAGCCGAAGGCGAAATCCGTAGGATTGACATCCTGCACGACCCACCATCTCAAGTCTCCTTAAGTAAGCACGCAGTTGGTTAGCGATACCTCGACAAGCTGGTTGCAGGTTCGAGCCGAAGGCGAAATCCGTAGGATTGACATCCTGCACGACCCACCATCTCAAGTCTCCTTAAGTAAGCACGCAGTTGGTTAGCGATACCTCGACAAGCTGGTTGCGCCTTCGAGCCGAAGGCGAAATCCGTAGGATTGACATCCTGCACGACCCACCATCTCAAGTCTCCTTAAGTAAACAAGCAGTTGGTTAGCGATACCTCGACAAGCTGGTCGCAGGTTTGAGCCGAAGGCGAAATCCGTAGGATTGACATCCTGCACGACCCTGTGTCGATAAATTGGCTTAATTAGCTAGACTGCACGTAGCGTGTGAGAAGAAAACTGTACACTGATCTGGACTGAGAAAGGAATAACGATAATTCTCATAAAAGCTTCCCAATAAAAACCAACAACAATTTATTTTTTAGTACTGACAGAAACATATGATCAAAGCTTGGGTAGTGCTTTATAGGATAGAAAGTATTTAGCTTTTGAACAAACCACAGTGGGTTAATCGATAAAATCACTACAAGTAATATTAGTGAATTTTTATTCTATAGATTGAGCTTTAATTAGTCTGTTAGCTGATGTATTTATGTAAATAACGACTAGCTAATACCAAAAATAACGTAAATATTCGATTTTTTCTTTGGTTATCGCTCCAATAGTGATTTTTTTATTACCATATTTGAGATATTAGGTGATTTATTTTAAATGCGATCAGTGTACCAATCTATATTGGAGTATCCAATAAAGATTGCTCTGTGGATTGCTGCTTAAATATACCTTGCTAGATTAATAACAGTACTAAAGTATAACAATAAGTCAGAATATCATTATAATAAACATGGGTAATTTAAAGTTTGGATTAGGGGGGAGGGTATTTCTTGAAGTAAAAGCCTGTTAATTTAAAAATTATCAATGTTAAATATTAATCATCTTCATCTGAAGATAAAATTAACAATATTAAAATTAGATAATCCAATAGGATTACTTTGTCATATTTTTGTGATGTCCATCAAGTAAAGTGAATAATAAACTTCCTTAACGTTATGTTTTTGTTATGTTGAACATTGTGAATGGGTAAATTTTTACCGTGCTACTTTAAAAATTTAGCATTTCCTCTAAAGGTAACACACTATGAGTTGTTGTATGTTATTGATATTTAATGACGCTAAAAAATAATAGAGGTAAAATTTATTTTTTTTACTATTATTTACAGATATAAATGATATTGAATCATTTTTTATTCATTAAATGATTATTTACTATTAAAATCATTAAAAATGTTACAGTGTTAAATTATTCTGTTTATTTACTTTATTTTTAGGTTATGCATCTAGAAAACACTATTTTTTTAGTGTAATATTTTATTGATTTCTTGTGACACAATTAATATGTGTAAGTGATGGGTGAGCCTTTATATCATAACACTATGATATTTATGGTATAATTTTATTATTTCTGCGAGGTAAGTGCCTCGTAATGTTCTGTTACATAGTTGTAACATCACTTTAAGACTAGTTGAAACTCATTAGATTGCTAGTATATCATTCCTATCGATATATGCGGGATCGTCAGCGCTATTATCAAAGCAATACTTATTATATAAAAGATAAAAATAAAAAATGCAGTTACGTATCTGCTAATTTTATTTCATTAATATAAATTGAAGCGAGAATGTTTATGAATACAAAATATCCTGTCGCTTGTGCAGTCGGACAAAAAATTAAAACGCTAAGAAAAGCTCAAGGTTATACTGTGTTTCAGTTAGCCAAAGAGATAGATATTAGTGAGCAACAATTATTTCGTTATGAGCGAGGTGTTAACCGTATTGACATTGATTGTTTGGTTCGCGTATTAAAAGTCTTAGGTGTTAATATGGGTGAATTTTTTAGTGAAATACTACAAGATGATGCTCAGCAAGATGAAAGAAGAGATTCAAAAGGATTTGATGACGCGATCTATTCCTTAGTATAAGGTAAATGATTATTTTGTCTCATAATGAAACGGAACTTAATTATAACTTCTAGTTGTTTCAATTAAGAACGTAAATTAAGTGTGCATGCTATATGCATTTCACCAAAGAGAATAAAAATATTGATTTTCCCTTATTCTGTGTAAAACAAAAAAATAAAAGCCTGTAATGGGCTTTTATTTTTTATTATATAAATACTTATGAAATTAACTTTAAATTAATAAGTGTAATTACTGAACAAACAATTCAATTTTAGATGTGACCATTTTAACTTAATCAAGCAGATTAAATTTTAACAGTCCAGAATATTACTATAAAGCTGATAACCTGATGTTATCAGCTTTTAAATTATCAATGAAAGCGAGCTTTTTTAGCAAGGTAATCGCCAATAAATTGCATTCCTTGGACAATAATGATTAAAGTCACCACCGTAATCGCCATTGCCACATTATCAAAGCGTTGGTAGCCATAGTTCAAGGCAAGATCGCCAACGCCCCCTCCACCGACAGCACCTGCCATTGCAGTAGCGCCAACTAACGTAATGCTTGCTGCGGTTAAACTCAAAATAAGGGAAGACTTAGCCTCAGGTAAAATGAAATGCCAAACTATTTGCCAATTTGTTGCGCCCATTGAGTCCGCAGCTTCAATAATCCCTGAATGTACACTTAACAGTGAATTTTCAACTAACCTGGCAGTATAGGGGGCAATAAAAATCACTAAAGGTACTATTGCTGCGGTTGTTCCTATGGATGTACCAACCATAAAGCGCGTTAGTGGGATCATCGCGACTAATAAAATAATAAATGGCAAGGAACGTATGATATTAATAATGGGGTTAACAATGCGGTATATACATTTATTTTCCCAAATACCTTCAGGTCGAGTGATAACAAGTAGTATGCCTAATAAAATACCAAATAGAGAACCAAGAACTAAGGCAACACTGACCATCGTAAAGGTTTCCGACATGGCGAGTAAAAATTGTTTACTGGTTAATGCTGTTTCAAATAATGCTGTCATATTGCCCCCTGACTTACTGCTACGCCACGCAAACGTAAAAACTGTATAGCTTCCTCAATTTGTCCTTTATCTCCCATGATTTGTACAAACATGCTGCCAAGAACCACTCCGCTGATTTCTTTCATATTGGCAAAGAGAATATTAATTTTGACGATCTGTTTTAAGATTAGCTCATTAACCACAGGCTCTTGGGCTGATGAACCGAGAAACTCAAGGCGATAAACATTTTGCTGGTGATCTAAATTGTGCAGAACTCGCTCAGGGATTTCCTCATTTAAAACAGTTCCAACAAATTTTTGGGTTGTTGGGTGTTTTGGCGCAGCAAAAATATCTAATACTGTTCCTTCTTCTACAATTTTGCCTGCTTCCATCACTGCAACACGGTTACATATCTGCTCTATGACTTCCATTTCATGAGTAACCAGCAGGATAGTTATATTTTGTTCTCGATTGATCTTTTTTAATAACAGTAAGATAGAGCGAGTTGTTTGTGGATCGAGTGCGGATGTCGCTTCATCACATAATAATATTTGTGGGTTATTGATAAGGGCACGAGCAATACCTACACGCTGTTTTTGGCCGCCAGATAACTGGCCTGGATATTGGTTCTTTTTATCGCTCAGCTCAACATATTCCAGAATGTTATCAACGCGGCGATTGATCTCACGTTTATCTAGCCCAAGCAAAACTAAAGGCATGGCAATGTTTTGCGCGACTGTTTTGGTCTCAAGCAAATTAAAATGCTGAAAAATCATCCCGATACTTTTTTTATGGGCACGAGTTTCAGCGGGGGTATGTTGAGCAATATTTTGCCCATCAATAATAACGGCACCACTAGATGGTTTTTCTAATTGATTGACCAAGCGAATAAGAGAGCTCTTTCCTGCTCCACTGTAGCCAATAAACCCAAAGATATCACCTTTATTGATATGCAAGTTAATGTCTTGCAACGCAACTAAAGATTGCCCATCTTTTTCATATACTTTTTGGACATTTTGAAATGTAATCATAGTCTACTCTACATGATCAGTGAGTTGCATACGTTCTGAAGGTGGAGTTGCAGGCTGCCACTCATCACCGAATAATTCAAACTCTTGGCTGGTTTTGATTAATTCAAGATGCAGCTCCCTATTGGCGAGGTATAACTGCGCTGCAATGTGGTCAGCTAAACGTTCCGCACCTGTATTCGTTCCTGGGATCAAGCCGATTACAGGTCCCATACTGAGAGACGCACTTAAATTAAAGCAATAAAGTTGTTTGAGTTTTTCACTGTCAGCATCATTTTTCCCTTGTAATTCAAAATGCGCCCCTAAATAAGGGTGTGCGGCCAGTTCACTATTTTCCTCATTGACTGGTGCTGTATAAGCATTAGCCCAAGTTTTAATTAATGGAGTGATTTGGTTAAATGCAGGATCTTTGAACCAATTAATCCGATACCCTGTCGCGAGGATCAAATAATCTAAAACGAATTGACCGGTTGTTGTCGAGATATGTAATTTTTTGTTTTTTAATTCAATATGCTTAACTTGGGTATTAAAATTAAAAAATGCATTTGAGTGGCGAGACACCCGTAAAGTACTGCCATGAGGGGCCGGGGTCTTAGCCTTAACCACATAATCCGCATAATGCCATTTTTGTGCATCTGTAAAGTAGGCATAAGCGTTTGTAAAACCCGGACTTCCTGCCACTTTCCCTCTGTTTACACGAGGCATATCGGTAGCACGGATTAAAATTTCAACCGAATTGGCCCCATTTTCTAATGCGGTGGCGGAACTATCCATTGCGCCGGCGCTGTAGCCGACAACACCAATATCTAATCCTTTGAAACGACTGTAATCAGTGCCTGCATATGAATGTTCCCAATATTGTTGTGGTATGCCATCCATAAAATTTGGGATGTTAGGTTCACTAAATGACCCCATTCCAGTTGCTAAAATCACATGTTGTGCAATGTAGTCGATAGTCCCTTCGGCAGTTTTAAAAAATAGCTGATTACCGTTATCTGTTAAATGTATGTCAATTAGTTCATATTGATTAAATACTTTGGGGGCCGTTACCGTTTTAAACCACTGCAAGTATTCTCCCCATTGCAGGCGAGGAATTTTGTCTAATGCTTCCCATTTCTCATCGCCAAACTGTGCCTTGAACCACGCTTGAAATGTCAGTGAAGGGGAGGCTAAAGCAGGGCCAACAACCTGTTTCGGGGAACGCAAGGTCTCCATTAAGGCAGGGGAACGCCAAGGGCCTTCTTCTCCTACAGGCGCTTTTTCAAAAATAATTGCATTGATCCCCCTTAATTTGAGCGCAAATGCAGCTGTTACGCCGGACATGCCCGCCCCAATGATGGCAACATCAATATGTCGCTTAGCGGCATCATTATTTGATAATGACCATGATGGGATGGGGATGTTCAGATATTGTAAATCTTGTGCAATTTGCGCTTCTAAAGCCGCTAAACCAGTGAGTCCATTCATAACATTATTCCTTATTCTCCAAGAGCTCAAACGGTTCCCCGAGAGATAGCATTAAACGGTTTGCCCATGCGAAAAATGCGCTGGACTGAATTAAATCAAGTAACTCAAGTTCTGATAATCCCAATTGACGCAATATTGCAATTTGGGATGCGGTGGCTTGAATGGGGGTTGCTGACAATGAAGCCACTAAATCAGTTATCGCTAATAAACGCTCGTCAAAGCCATCTGCAAGTATTTCACCCGCGGGTGTCGCTAATAGCTTATCGACATCACTACGGCGTTCTTTGGCATACTGGCTAGCTTTACGTGCATGAACAGATGCACAATAAATACAGCCATTTACTTTGCTAACAACTGCGGCGGCAAATTCACGCTCCCAACGTGGCAATCCACCCGTGGTATAAAAGACACCTCTGTCAATTAATGTTCGAATTTCTAAAATTTTGCTTTGATAAGCCAGTAGGAGAAAATATTCAGAGTTTAATTGGCCAAATTTTTTTAACACTTGAGCCTCTTCATCACTCAATGTTGTCGCTTTACGGGCTGTTATCCAAGCTTCCCATCCTAAATTATTTTGTGTAAAGGCTGTTGGCGATGGCTTTCCTTGGCGAGTTAAAGGCTGTTGATCCCATGTGCCAGCGACGATTTTTGCCGTGTCGAATGTGTCACTCTCTACTGTGTTTAACAGATTAATTCCTTCAACTAAACGTGCTTGGTAGGTCACAAATGTAATTAACTGAGCAAGTAAAATAATGTCGCTATTTTCCCAACCTTGAGTGACCAATTTCTCGATTAATGAGAAATCGGTATTTTTGGGGGATAACGTTAATATTTGCAAATATTCCGCAGCGGCTTGTAGGGCAGGCGAAAGATCTTCAGGTTTTAGTAATGACGATTTCTGCCAATAAAAATCGGCTAATTTTGGACTACCAGTTAATTTTGCAACCTGATGAGCAAAGTTGTAGCGAATATCAACAGGAAATTGCTGTGATGGCACAGAAAAAATTTCATTGTATGCAGCTTGGGTATTTTCAGTTGCGACTAAGCGTTCTTGACGGCTCAGTGCTAAATCGGAATCTGGTGATAAGCGTGTCAGCACATTAATTAAATCATCATTGAGAATAGTCATAGAGTAACTCACTTTTTTTAAACGTTTTTTTATCTCCTTTATTACATATCAATCACATCATTTCTCGAACGATCTATTTGTTATATCTATATATCTAAATGGAATTAAAATTGTTTTTTATATTACAAATGGATTAAGTTATAACTATCTGATCTAATAACAACGAAATTAATATGATTATACTGGCTCAAATATTTTCACAGGGTTGTTAGGTATGTTAAAACAAAAATTAATTCATCTATCGTTAGTCGCAGTAGCAGTTATTACACTCTCAGCATGTGGTGATAACAATGAAAAGGATAATCCAGATAAAAAACAGATAACGATAGGTTTTGGAGTTGGGAATTATATCGACCAAGTTGATAAAGGGATCGTCCCTATTCTAGAAAAAAAAGGCTATAAGGTGACTTTGCGTCAATTTTCACAAAATAGGCAAATTAACCCTGCATTTGAAGAAGGTTCTATTGATGCATCGGTCAACCAAAGCCGTGCATATATGGAGGCTTATAATAAAAAGAATAACATTAATATGGTTGCACTGACTGATTCACCCAGTGCACCACAAAGCTTACGTTCTAAAAAGCACAAATCAATTGATGATGTTAAAGATGGCATGATAGTTGCGCTATCCAATGACCCCGTTAATGCCGAACGTGGTGCGAGGATCCTTGAGCAATTAGGCTGGATTAAAATCAAACCGAATGTGAATACACTGAGTTTTAGTGTTAATGACATTTCACCAGGCAAATACAATTTGGATGTGCGTGAAACGGACGCAGCACAAGGATTAAGATTACTTGATGATGTTGATTTTGTTGTTGTCAATGGTAATTATGTTGCGAGTGCTGGACAACGCATTGCAGATGGACTGGTTGTGGAAAATTCGCCGTTAGAACATCGTGTTATTGTCACTGTAATGCAAAAAGATCTTGATTCTCAATGGGCGAAAGACTTAAAGGAGGCTTTTGAGTCCAAAGAATATGCAGATTATATTCGTTCACAGCCTATTTATGATGGTTTTATTGAGCCTGAAAGTTGGAGTAAATACGCTAAATAAAATCCTAGTCTAATATTTTATTTAAGTTCTGATTTAGCCACTTATTATTAACTTAATAAGTGGCTTTTTAAACTAATTTACATGAAATTTATTCTTATTAAACTTCTAGACAACATCATGTTTTTACTGCTATTTAATAGAGAAGCAACACATCAAAAAATAAAATCAAACAAACACGTTTACTAAAATCAGCCTGACAGGGGATAAGTATGAGCCATGAACTAATTGATGCATTTAATGTCATAAAAAATAAAAAATGGGTTGATTTAACACATCGCTTTGACAGTAATTCACCGCACTTTTTTATGTTTGACGCCGCAGAGTTTAAAACTTTATTTGGTTACCCAGAGGGGTTCTTTGCTCAACAATTTACCTTCCCAGGACAGTATGGTACGCACATTGATGCGCCATGCCATTTTGTGGAAGGGAGACGCTTTTTACATGAATTAGAATTAAAAGAACTTGTCCTGCCATTAATCGTGATTGATCAATCGGAACGGGCAAAACAAGATCCAAACTTTGCATTTTCGCAAAGTGATGTTCTCGCTTTTGAAGAGCAGCATGGCAAAATTGAAGCTGGAAGTTTTGTCGCCTTAAGGACGGATTGGAGTAAGCGTTGGCCATCACAAGAACTGATGGATAATAAAGATGAAGAAGGCAACAACCAAATACCAGGTTGGGGAATCGATGCTTTACAATTTTTATTTGAACAACGCGGTATTAAAGCCGTTGGGCATGAAACATTTGATACTGATGCAGCAAAAGATTTTCGCAAGAATAATGCGTTACTTGGTGAATACTATGTTTTAGACCAAGATACTTACCAAGTGGAGTTACTCGCAAACTTAGATCAGGTACCAGCTCGTGGAGCGATTATCTTTAATATTGTTGCCAAACCGAATAATGCGAGTGGGTTTCCCGTGCGCTCTTTTGCCATTTTGCCCTAACACATTGAAATAAGTCTTACCAGCCACTCACTCGATGTGGCTGGTAATAAGCAACTATTATTCTTATAGCACTAGGGCTATCCATATCGCCGCTAATATCATGCATAGTGTGGCGACGACACCACCTGATTTTGCAAACTCACTGAACGATATTTTTACGCCATAAGCAGCGGCTTGTTCAACGACAATGATGCCTGCAAGGCTACCAAACACTAATAAATTACTCGAAAATCCTGAACCAAGCACTAATGCTGCCCCAAGGGGATCCGCATTTCCGTCTGGAGTTAAAAAAGGAACAAGGAGCATCACGGAAGGGTTATTTCCTACAATGGTACTGAGTACCCCTGTTACTAAAAATAATGCTAATGGATTATTTAAATCGACGCCATAAGTACGTAAGTCATTGAGTAGTTGCTGAGGAATACCTGTTGAAGCAAACGCCGCATTGACGACAAATAATCCCATAATTAAGAGCAATAAATTACCGTCAACTAATTTTAGCATGTCACTTGATGCAATTGAGCGGTTTAATAATAAGAACCCAGCAGCAGTAAGGGCAATTAATTCCCTTGGAATATCACTCGCAATAAATGCAACAATAACGGCAAAAGTAATAACACCTGCCTTGGTCGTTTCCCATACATTAAGTGTTTCTTGCGGTGTTGGTGTTGTTGTTTGCATTTCTTCCTTAGCAATATACCAACGGTGGCGGTACAGCCAAACTAAAACTAACCACGTTATGGGTAATGAAAGTAAAGCCGGGATCGCTGAAGCCTCGAGTAAACCCACAAAGGAGATATCGAGTCCTTGAGCGGCGATCATATTTTGTGGGCTACCAATTAATGAGCCAGCAGCGCCGTTATTTGCTGCAAAGCAAAAACCTAATAAGAATGGGATAGGGTTTAAACCGCGAGATAAGCTAATAGAAACCAATAACGGTGTCATCGCAACCACAACGACATCGTTTGTTAACAAGGCAGAAAGAATGCCGCCAACACCGATTAATACAGCTAAAAGAGTTGGAGGGGAAACCTTTAACATGGCAACTCGGTTGGCCGTCCAGCTATAAAAGCCAGACACAACAAATGATGCAGACACCACCATTAAACCAAATAGCATCCCAATAGTTCGGTAATCGATGGCATCCCAAGCATGTGGTGGCGTAATACTATCTATTGCCATCATGGCTAACGCGCCAATAACTGCTGCACCTGTTCTATCGACTTTAAACCCGGGGAGTTTGCCAAAGCCCATGGCAACGTAAACCAAAAGAAAAACAATAATGGTTAATGTCATTGTATTCACATTTTAACTAAGAAATTTAATGATAATTTATCGGTGAATTTCTTCTGGATCAAGGTTAGATATCCTTTTAATAATAATAAGTTGCATTAAATCCTATTCATGATTATCGAAAAAAGATAGAAAATGGAAAAGAGGATTACCAGCCTTTTGAGCTTTCAATCTAAGGTCCATTTTATCGATAAGTGATAAGTGAAAGTTAATTACAAAATAAAACAAAATGGTAATAGAAAGGTTAATTTCGTTTTTGGAAATGTTGAAAGACCCAAAGCAATGAAAATAATTCGTGATCATTATCTCTATTTTGGAAATTAGTTCACTAAATTATAAGTGATTTATGTCACGTTTTTTTGCTTTATTGCTCAACAATTGAACGTTGTAATAAAGTTACAACTTATATTTGTGATCATGCTCAATATTTATATGGGGTGGTATAGGGGGTTTAAGTGATGTTTGTCACATAAAACCCGCGTGGTACGCATCCGCCAAAGGTCATGCTAGAGTGAAAGCGTCGAAAGATCCACTAACGTTATTTGGCGATAACGTTACAACCTTATTGTTCTCGTACCACGGGGTTCTATCATGGTAACATCAAATATCAAATTAAAGGTACAGAATTTTGGGCGTTTCCTCAGTAATATGGTTATGCCTAATATCGGTGCTTTCATTGCGTGGGGGTTAATTACCGCGCTCTTTATTCCTACAGGCTGGTGGCCAAATGCAACATTGGCCCAACTTGTTGGCCCAATGATCACGTATTTATTACCACTACTAATCGGTTATACCGGTGGACGCCTTGTTGGTGGTGAGCGTGGGGGAATTGTTGGGGCAATCACAACCATGGGCGTGATTGTCGGTGCTGATATGCCAATGTTCATGGGGGCTATGATTGCTGGCCCATTAGGCGGTTTCGCGATTAAACGCTTTGACCGTTGGATTGATGGGAAAGTGAAAACGGGCTTTGAAATGCTCGTCAATAACTTTTCATCGGGTATTATTGGCATGCTATTGGCGATACTGGCTTATCTTGCTATTGGCCCACTTGTTGCTGGCTTGTCTAAAGTGTTAGCGGCTGGCGTAAATGTGATGGTGGAAAATAATTTACTGCCGCTGACCTCAATCTTTGTTGAGCCTGCAAAAATACTTTTTCTCAATAACGCGATCAACCATGGGATTTTTTCCCCATTAGGTATTCAGCAAGCCACTGAAACAGGTGCATCTATTTTCTTCTTGATTGAAGCGAACCCGGGACCGGGACTTGGTGTGTTACTTGCGTACATGTTTTTTGGTAAAGGTAATGCAAAACAATCCGCACCAGGCGCTGCAATTATTCACTTTTTCGGTGGGATCCACGAAATTTACTTCCCATATGTCTTAATGAATCCACGTTTGATCCTTGCTGTTATTCTTGGTGGGATGACAGGGGTATTTGTGATGAACCTATTTCATGCAGGTTTAGTTTCACCTGCCTCACCGGGCTCTATTTTTGCCGTGTTACTGATGACGCCAAAATCTTCACTAGTTGGTGTTATTTTATCAGTGACGAGCGCAACGCTTGTTTCATTCTTTGTTTCTGCGATTTTAATAAAAAGAACTCGCGTAGGTGATGATGATGAATTAGATAATGCGACGAAAAAAATGCGTGAAATGAAAACGCAATCTAAATCATCAGATAAAGCAACGGTTAATAACCATTCAACCGTTAACCTTGCAAGTGTGCGTAATATTATTGTTGCCTGTGATGCTGGTATGGGTTCAAGCGCCATGGGAGCAGGGGTATTAGCAAAAAAAGTGCGTGATGCAGGGTTGCTTGATGTTAATGTCACTAATATGGCAATCAATGATCTTCCTGCTGATGTCGATATTGTGATAACCCATAGAGATCTTACTGAAAGAGCAAAAACATTTGCGCCGAATGCAATGCATATTTCTTTAGCAAATTTCTTAGATGCTCAAACGTATAATGATCTTGTGACAAATCTAATTGCAAAAAAACATCCTATTGCCGCAAATGATGGACGCTTAATTAAACAAACTATCGTTGCTGCAAATGATGAAACTTTTGATGTTGAAGATAAAGATGAAGCATTATTTACACTCAGTGCAAAACACATTTATTTAAACTTATCGGCCGAGAATAAAATACAAGCGATTCAATTTGCGGGACAAAAATTAGTCGAAGGTGGCTATGTTGAGCCTGATTATATTGACGCGATGTTAGCAAGAGAAAGCTTAACTTCAACTTATCTTGGCGAATCTATTGCAGTTCCTCATGGAACTATTGAAGCAAAAGATCGTGTTTTAAAAACAGGCATTGTTATTTGCCAATATCCTGATGGCGTTCAATTTGGCGATGAACCGGATGAAATTGCGCGTCTCGTTATTGGTATTGCAGCACAAAATAATGAGCATATTGAAGTTATTACGCGGATAACCTCAGCACTAGATGAAGATGGGGTGATCGAAAGACTGTGTAATACCCAAAATATTCAAGAAGTGCTCGAAATTTTAGCATCACAAAGTGCAGCGTGAGGATAATAACAATGAAAGTCATTCATTTTGGTGCAGGTAATATTGGTCGGGGCTTTATTGGTAAATTACTCGCCGATGCGAATTCGCAACTGACATTTACAGATGTTAATCAGCCACTAATTGATCAACTAGAGCACCAGCAGTCTTACCAAGTTCATATAGTGGGTCAAGAAAATCGTATTGAAAAAGTGCAGCATGTGCATGCAATTAATACGAATGATCCAAAAACGATTGAATATATCGCGACAGCAGATATGGTCACTACTGCGGTAGGTCCACAAGTTCTTGAAAAGATAGCGGCTACGTTAGCGCAGGGTATTGTTCTGAGGAATAAATTAAATAACCAAAGAGCACTGAACATTATTGCATGTGAAAATATGGTGAGGGGAACAAGCCAATTAAAACGTCATATTTTCAGTCTATTACCCCAAGAAATACATCAATGGGTTGAGCAGCATATTGGTTTTGTTGACTCTGCGGTTGATCGTATTGTGCCTCCAATGGATGCAGCTAATGACGATCCTCTTGCTGTAACCGTTGAATCATTTAGTGAGTGGATTGTCGACCAAACACAATTTATTGGCAATATTCCGACAATTGATGGGATGGAGTTGACGGATAATTTAATGGCATTTGTTGAGCGTAAACTATTTACGTTAAACACAGGTCATGCCATTACGGCTTATTTAGGTCAACGATATGGTCACCAAACAATCAGTGATGCCATTAATGACCCAAAAATTCACGCTATTGTCAAATGTGCGATGGAAGAAAGTGGACAAGTTTTAGTTCAACGGTATGGATTTAATGCAGATCAGCATCAGCAATATATTGAAAAAATATTAAACCGTTTTGCTAACCCTTATTTAAAGGATGATGTCAGCAGAGTAGGACGTCAACCTATCCGCAAACTCAGCCCAGAAGATAGACTTATTAAACCGTTATTAGGGACATTTGAGTATCAATTGCCTAATGATAATCTGATTATTGGTATTGCTGCGGCTCTTCACTTTAGATGTTCTAGTGACCCTCAAGCAATTGAGATGGCTGAACTGATTAAAGAAAATGGTATCTATCAAACCATAATTGAGTTGTGTGGTTTACAACAATACCCTCATATTGTCGATAAAATTTGTGCGCAATATGAGTTATTGAAGTTAAGTAACAAGTAATATTACGAGTCATAGGTTAATTACTGGGGTTCAATCACTTTATGGTTATTAGCAAACAAATAGTATGCGGATGGCCATAAAGTGGCAAAAGAAATTATTATGGAATATAAACAAGACATTGAAAATCAAATTCTTGAACGGTTAAATCAACGCCCAGAGGTACATTTATTTGTTCAAGAGGTTATTGCGTTAATTTCGCAAGCTATTGATAAGTTAATGTTAAAGGTCTTTAGAAAGGATGACTATGCTGTAAAATATGCAGTTGAACCTCTTTTAACTGGGAATGGTCCATTAGGCGAGTTATCCGTTCGGTTAAAATTGTTATTTGCGTTAGGAGCAATTACGCGTGAAACCTATGAGGATATTGAATTATTCCTCGCCTTAAATGAATCCTTATCTCAGCAAGCGTTAAAGTTAAATTATATCGATGATGAAATTATCGGCAGTATTAAAATGTTGCACTGTATGGGGCCATTACCCGAAATGATGCGTTTTGATCAACCTGAAGATATGGTTGACAAACAATTGATAGAGCTACAAAAGCAGCGTTATCAACAAATGGTAAAATCGTCATTAGTGTTATCTGTTACAGATTTAATTGCTCAAATATTAGAAACGGACGTTTTTTAATTGACCATAGCATTTATTTCTTATCGCTTAATAAATTTAACTTGCCTATTTACTTTACCTAAAAATATGCTTTAAATACAATTCATTATAATCAAAATTAATATGGTTGAATATGAATATTGTTATCACACATGAAGTAACCCAAGAAGATAGGGATGAATTATTGGCTGGGCTTCGTCGTTTTAATCTCCAGTTCTTAGATGCCTCTCGCTTTGGTCAATTAGGGGTGTATTTTAAAGATGGTGATGGTGTCATGCAGGGGGGCTTAATTGCGACAATCAAAGCCAATTGGTTGTGTATTGATTATTTATGGGTCAATGACGCTGTAAGAAAAGCCGGAGTGGGAAGCAAATTAATGCAAACTGCTGAGCTTGAGGCGGTGAAAATCGGCTGTCTTCATTCTTTGGTCGATACATTTAGTTTTCAAGCATTGCCGTTTTATCAAAAACTAGGTTATGTCCAGCAAATGTCACTACCCGATTTTCCTGAAACGGGAATGCAAGTCTACTATTTAACTAAAATGAATTTAAAAAAATACCTTTAGCAGATTGAATTTTGCCAGATAACCCAAAGTGGGAAAAACAGGTTTCATCCCACTTAAGTCTTCAACCTCAAGTGGCATCTTAGTTATTTTGATTACTTATCGCTGAAAAACAATCTCTTCCACTAGTTATCGTGCTTTTATTAGCGCTAGCGGATGGATCAACAGGTAAATTTAATTGATTTGCCCAGCATGCTAGGGTTAGTTTTGCATTTAATCTAACTGGCGTATTTATATCTTTAGCTGATCGAATATTAAATGTTGAATACTCCATTAGCTTATCTTCCATAAAGATAAACGCTTGGTCCGCTTTCTGATTAGGGGCATCCTCTAATAACTGATCTGCATAATAAAGCAGGGTATACGGGCTTTGCGTCGCCGTATTGGTTGGCTCTCCTTTAACTTGAAGCACGTCGGCTTTATCCATTCCTGCGATAATCACTGAAGTTTGCTCGTTTTTAGCACAAGCCAATAACAGTAAAGGTAAAAGTAAAAACAGGGAGTATTTCATCAATCAATTATCTCGGTAAATAACGGGGTTAAACTGATAATAGAAGGTTATAGGAATAAGCAAAATGGTTAGAGTGAAAATAGGACTTTTCTATTTAGGGATGGATGAAAATCCGCAATAAGGTGAACTTTAGGTAATATATAACGCTTTAACGTATATTAAAGGCGAATAGATAGCAGTTAAGTGGTATTAGCGAAATTGATATACATGACTGGTGTCCCCTGCAGGAATCGAACCTGCAATTAGCCCTTAGGAGGGGCTCGTTATATCCATTTAACTAAGGGGACTATGACACTATTGTTTTCAACTGTTGCTGTTGGTTTGTATAGTACCGTTTTTATTGGGTTTGAATCAAGTTATTAGTTTATCTTTGTTGGTGAATGGCTTCCTCTGCTTTATGTTTTATCGTTTACCTCACTTGCTATTGTGTACATATTGAGTACATTATCGAAATGTTCATTGTGTACATGAGATAAAGCTATGGCGTTAAGTGACACTAAACTCAGCAGCCTTTTAAACAAACCATATTCTGGAAAGCCTGAGCTTACCGATGGTGATGGACTTAGCGCTCGTATCTCTCCCAACGGAACAATTGCATTTCAATATAGATACAGATGGAATGGTAAGGCGGTAAGATTAACAATTGGCCATTTTCCAGCTATGACATTGAAAGACGCCAGAATCGTCATTGGCGATATGCGAGAATTGTACACGAAAGGCCTTGATCCTAAAATTTATTTGTCAAAAAGCGAAACAGAAGCGACATTAAAAGATTGTTTAGACTACTGGTGGGATAAGTATGCGGCACAGTTAAAGCCGAACACACAGGCACTGTATAAGTCAGTCGTGTATAACACGATGTATACGCAGTTTGGTAATACGCCCATTGCAGATATCCCTATTTCCTCTTGGATAGAATTCTTCGAAAAGCAAGAGATGTTAAATCCTAAAAAAGCTAGGGTACTACTCATGCAATTAAGGTCTGTGATTAATTGGTGTGTTAGCAGACAATTTATATCATCTTGCGAAGTATTAAAATTAAGCCCTAAAACCATAGGTCAGCGACCCGATATTGGAGATCGCGTTCTTACCTATACTGAACTCGCTAAAATATGGTTAGCTCTGGAAAATTGTAAAATTGTCACTTCAAATAAGCGACTTCATCAAATGCTGCTACTTTATGGTGCACGTCTGTCTGAGATGCGTCTAGCCAATGCTTCTGAATTTAATATGGAAGAGATGATTTGGACGACACCAAAAGCGCATTCAAAAATGGGAAATGTGATTAGACGGCCTATATTTAAGCATGTAGAGCCCTACATAGAGCGATTATTAAATAATGGTAATGCCGTATTATTTGCGGGGCAGAAAATAGATAAAGCGATAGATAGGTCGTCAGCAAACCTATTTATGCGCAAATTGAGGGAGTCTATCGATATCCCTGAATGGCGTACCCATGACTTTAGGCGTTCAATGGTAACGAACCTATCTAACGAAGGAGTCATGCCCCATATCACAGAAAAAATGCTGGGACACGAGCTTAGTGGGGCAATGGCAGCTTATAACAAGCATGATTGGATAACCGAACAAAAAACGGCTTATGAGCTGTATGCCGACAACCTGTTCTGGCATGTTAAAAAGTTGACTTCCGGTTAGTGAGCTTACTTAATCACTAGCTTACCAGTCATAAATTAAACGCTGTTTTATGCTCTATTTAATCCTCATATTTTCTTCTTGTGTACGACTTTGTAAAAATCATAATCAATAATAAATTCATTGGTTGTTAATGAGTGACGCATTCTAGCCTTATAGTTACAAGCGGTGCACTGAATAATATAAAACAAGCCCTGTGTAGAATGATACTCAGGGAACAAGTTCGAGTTCATTCTACATTTATGACACTGATATTCTTTGGTTCTTGGGTCGTCATTTTTGTCCCACTTCAGCCCACACATATCACACGACCAGTCGTCTTTATTTTTTCGAATACCATAAAAATGACAGAAAGGGCATGTTTTCGGGTTGTATGGGGTATGTTTTCCTTTATTTATATTTTTCATTTGCTTATCTATTATTTTATGGTCGAATTGCGTTATTTTAATAGCTAGGAGCTGTTTATCTTTGCTACTGATTTTTACCACTAAAGTGGAAAATGTACCCGTTGTGGCTGACTGACGACGATTTGAATCAAATATCGTCCCTAAACGCTGCCATATGAGGTGGTAATCTTAGCAAAGATAGTGATTGAGGATGTTTCAATGTATAGGCGCATTTATTCCTATTATATTAGTTATGTTTATTCATAGGGTGATGGTTAATGCGTTTTTTATCTGTCACTAAAACACGTTTTCTAAGTAGCAAACATATATTTATTCTGACAATAAGTGAAAGTTGAGCAAAAGAGAGATGTATTGAATAGCTTGGCTTTCTTTTGAGGGTGATATACTTTTATTTTTCAATAAAATACAGAGTAAAGGGTGAGTGTAAATCGCAGCGCTCAGATTTTTTGCGCCGATTAGTGATTATTCTTATAATAAGAAAATGAATAATTAAGGTATAATAGGAAGTTAATTTGTAAAATCACTCAAAACGGTTAACAAAATTAATTTTTTCATTTTAATATTATCAAATTCGTGAGCATGGTGGAAAGTACCGCAGCAGGACGGTGCAGGGAATGGAGAGGGTGTTATGAAGTTTCGCATGACTAGCGTTTTTCTAGCGGGCGTTTTAATTGCAGGTTGTGCAAGTAATATCGACCCAGATACGCAAGAACGTTCTGACCCGTTAGAGGGTTTTAACCGAGCAATGTTTAATTTCAACTATAATGTTTTAGACCCTTATGTGTTAAGACCTGTTGCTGTTGCGTGGAATGATTATGTTCCCATGCCTGCGCGTAATGGATTATCGAATTTTTTCGTTAACCTTGAAGAACCTGCAAGTATGTTAAATAGCTTCTTGCGTGGGGAAGTGACTCAAGGCTTTAAACACTTTAACCGCTTTTTCCTCAATACTGTGTTTGGTATGGGCGGCTTGATTGATGTCGCGACAATGGCAAACCCGCAATTAGCCAAAGAAGATCCTAAACGTTTTGGTAATACCTTGGGTTACTATGATGTCGGCTATGGCCCCTATGTCGTTTTACCTGGTTATGGCAGTGCGACGCCAAGGGAAGAAGGGGGAGATTTAGTGGATGGTCTTTACCCAATGTTGAGTTACCTGACATTTTGGATGTCGGCAGGAAAATGGGCGCTTGAAGGAATAGAAACTCGGGCGCGACTACTGGATTCCGATGGGTTGCTGAAAAATTCTTCAGATCCATACTTAATGATGCGTGAAGCTTATTTCCAACGTAATGATTTCTTATCAAGTGGCGGTGTATTAAAAGCTACAGAAAACCCGAATGCGGCTGTGATTGAAGGGGATCTTGATTCTATTGATTAATTTAGTGAATTGACTCAGGAAGGTTTATCACTCTCTTGTCTATCATAAAACGTGAGAGTGATAAATTAACAGCTAGTCATTGTCTCGCTTTCCTCGTTGAGTAACGGTGTCAATTAAGGCTATCACCCCTAACACCCCGATAAACCCTACCGTAAACAGTGTTCCCATAAAACCTCCTACGTTTTTGTCATTGTGGCCTCTTTTGTACTTTTACTGCAAATTTATCGCATTAATAATATAGGTTAATAAATGGATACGTTTATTTTGAATATCTGTATTTTAAAATAAGTGTAAAGCGCTTACTTGCAAATAAGAACATTCAGAGAATAAAAGGTAATATAATGAAAAATAAAGAAATTATCTTAAAAACGGTTGTAACAATAATTTTTAAGGCAAAAAACGTTGCGTTGTAAGGATAAAATCAATCAATTAACAATTAATTTACATACAAGGATGGTGTGGGTCAAGATAAATTTGTGATAGGGATGTTTTTATTTATAGGACTATCAGGGAGTCGCCTCCCTGATAGTTAAGCATTCGATTAATTAGAATGCGTAGTTAAAGTTTACGCCGTATAACCAAGCGGAGCCTTCAGATTTGAATTTATAGGCAGGAAGTATACTTTCAGGGATATCTTCACTTAACCTTTCACTGATATTTACTTTTTTACCATGCATATAAGAAATACCCACGTCAACAGAGGCGTTTTCATTGAATGCATAGGTTGTACCTGCACTTAACCAGTAGCGGTCTTGATCAGGAATAGAAATAGAACGGTATTCTGAACGTACTGGGGTTTGGTCATAGGCGATACCTGTACGGAATGTCCAGTTATCATCATAGAAATAGGTGGTTCCAAGTGCTAAACGCCATGCGTCTTTAAAGTGTTCTGGTTTATGGAATAGCTCTTTACCATCACTTTTTCTGTAGGCAGTTAACTCTTTAAATTCACTCCATCCTGTATAAGCGACACTGTAGTGTAAAGCCCATTTAGGGGCAACTTTATGGTAACCTGAGAATTCCCAGATATCAGGTAAGTTAAGGTCTAATTTACCTTTAATTTTTTCGCCACCAGTTCCATTTAATGCTGTTATTGATTTTGGAATATCGTTAGAATATTTACCATCCTCAAATTTAACTTTAACTTTTGAGCGATAGCTTAGGCTTAAACGGTTATCATCATTAATTTCATATAAGATACCCGCATTCCAACCATAGCCCCAATCATCTCCAGTTAATTTAGCCATAGTTGTACTTGCAGGAAATGCAGGAAGCTTCATTCCTGGAACCATAGGTGCCAAAGCTCCAAGGTCTCCCGCATGGCGGGTGATTTCGGCATCAGCGTAAACTGCATTTGCACCAAGACCAAAACTAAAGTTGTTATTTAAACGGTAAGCACCACTTAAATTTAAATTTACGGTTTTTAAATCGGTTTTTCCGCCAATGGGGCCTGCGGCATAACTTTTATTAAAATCAGTCGCTAAACCGAAGTTAGTGGTCATGGATGTACCAACGGCCCATTTATCATTAACGGGGAAAATAAAGTGAGCATTAGGCACAACTGCATTAGGTGCAATATCATTTGCTGTTGTATTACTTCCAAGGAGTGAGCCTCCTTTACCTTTAATATCAACACTTGGGTCAATATACACAGCACCAATAGAAAGGGATGGTCGATCAAATAGCATCATAGCAGCGGGGTTACGGCTTCCCTCACTTGCGTTGTCGCCCATCGCACCCGCACCCGAAAACGCACGTCCTAGAGCGGATGTCGAATATTCATTTAGCAAAAAACCCGCCGCGCCGGCGTTGGAAGAAACAAGTGCCACTGCTATTGCTAAAGCTGACTTAGAAAATAGGTTTTTCTGGCTCATGACCAAAACCCTCTTATGTTTATTTTAAATAAAGCGACTTCTATCGCAAGAAGCGCAGAATTGTAGGGTCCATTGTCTTCATGACAAATCAGACCAGTTACTAGAGTATAGGTCTGACCACCGGATATGTTGCAAGTTTGTTTTGTGTTTATTGTGACTTCGTTTCCAAAAATGCGATATATTTAACAAAATAGCAACATTCAATGGCTGAATAGGTGCAATAAATAACCAGATACGGGGTAAGATCAAACTTATGTTTAATTATTAGCAATAAGTTTTGATACATACTGGTTTTTACCACTTTTTCAGCGTTATGATAGGTTCTTAACAGTTTGTTTATTTGGAGAGTAAAATGACTGATGCGATTAACCGTTGTAGCGCGGATGAAACAGCAGCTTGCTGTTGTGTGGATGTAGGCACAGTGCTGGATAATAAAGACTGTACTGCGTCGTATCAGCATGTTTTTGCTACACAAGACGAAGCGGAATCCATGTTGAAGACGCTCACAGAAAAAGCAAAATCTGTTGAGTCAGAACCCTGTGTAATTAACCATACCTTTAAACAAGTTGATGGTGGTGTTGAACTGACCGCTGAATTTAGTTTTAGCTGTGAAGCAGAAAGTCTGATTTTTCAGTTAGGCCTTCGTTAATCAAACGTTTAAATTCATTAACTGAACCCTTTTATTGAAATAGTACCTTTGTGATACTCATCGATAATAAAAGGGTTTTTTTATACAGGCTCGATTCCATCCTCTTTTTTTCGCTATTTTTATGCCAACTTGCGTGCGCGCTCCCATTTTTAAGTTAATGCAATTGATCATTGTAAAAGTTATGTTAACAATCATTACAGGTCAGACCTCTTTCGGCCCATTGTGAAAAAATTAACGATAATTTTTTATTTATGCTTTTGCAGGAGCGACCATGAATCAACATTCCCACCATGGTGACAGTACATTTTCAACAAAAGAACGCATTGCCATCGTCAGTGGTTTACGCTTACCGTTTGCAAAGCAATCAACCGCATATCAAGGTATTGCTGCTGTTGATTTAGGTAAAGCTGTTGTCTCTGAATTGTTAGTGCGTAGTGATTTAGATAATCAGTTGATTGAACAGCTTGTTTTTGGCCAAGTTGTTCAAATGCCTGAGGCACCTAATATTGCACGGGAAATTGTACTTGGCACTGGCATGAGTGTTTCAACAGATGCTTACAGTGTGTCAAGGGCGTGTGCGACAAGTTTTCAAGCCATTGTGAATGTGGCTCAAAGTATGATGGTTGGGGATATTTCTATTGGGGTTGCAGGGGGGGCAGACTCCTCTTCTGTGTTACCGATCGGTGTTTCAAAAAAATTAGCCGCAACGTTACTTGCACTGAGTAAAGCAAAGTCGATTGGGCAAAAGTTATCTTTGATGACCAAATTACGTTTAAAAGACTTAATGCCAGTGGCGCCTGGTGTTGCCGAATATTCCACAGGGCTTCGCATGGGGGATACGGCGGAGCAAATGGCAAAAAGCTACCATATCACGAGAGCGCAACAAGATGAGCTAGCACATCGTTCACACCTTCTTGCAGCGAAAGCGTGGGACAGTGGTCTATTAAACGATGAAGTAATGACTGCATATATGCCGCCTTTTAAGCAAGCTTTCTCGCAAGATAACAATGTGCGAGGGAACTCGGTACTCGCTTCTTACGCTAAGTTAAAGCCAGCATTTGACCGCAAGCATGGCAGTGTCACCGCGGCAAATAGTACACCTTTAACTGATGGTGCGGCGGCTGTATTGATGATGACAGAGTCAAGGGCGAAAGCATTGGGTTATACCCCGCTAGGCTATATTCGCAGTTATGCTTTTAGCGCGATTGATGTGTGGGAAGATATGTTACTTGGGCCATCTTATGCGACCCCCATTGCCTTGAAACGGGCAGGGCTATCTTTACAGGATCTCACATTAATTGATATGCATGAAGCCTTTGCCGCCCAAACATTAGCTAACATCAAAATGTTTGGAAGTCATCAATTTGCACAAGAAAAATTAGGTTTAAAACAAGCCATTGGTGAGATAGACATGGATAAATTTAATGTCCTCGGTGGTTCTATCGCTTATGGGCACCCATTTGCGGCCACAGGGGCAAGGATGGTGACACAAACATTGAATGAGCTCCGTCGTCGTGGTGGTGGTTTTGGTTTAACAACAGCTTGTGCTGCAGGTGGTTTAGGTGCAGCAATGATTTTAGAGGTGGAATAATGACACAAAATTCTACTACGCAATTGGAAATGGATAAGGCTCCACAAGCTTTCTCATTAGAAATTTATGACGAGAACGTGGGGGTGATTTTCATTGATGTGCCAAATGAAAAGGTCAATACACTTAAAGCAGAATTTGCCGAGCAGTTTCTTGCTATTTTGCAAAAAGCACAATCCACTTCAGGTTTAAAGGGGTTAGTGATTACCTCGGGTAAAAAAGATAACTTTATTGCTGGTGCAGATATCACCATGATTGCGCATTGTGAATCGAAAGCCCAAGCCAGTGAGTTATCAAAAGCAGGGCACGTATTATTCGATAAAATCGATAATTACCCATTGCCGATTATTGCAGCTATCCATGGTGCATGCCTTGGTGGCGGTTTAGAGTTAGCATTAGCTTGCCATTCAAGGGTTTGCTCAAATGACGATAAAACGCGGTTAGGTTTACCTGAAGTTCAATTAGGGCTATTACCTGGTTCCGGTGGCACCCAACGCTTACCCCGCTTAATTGGTATCCCCCATGCGCTGGATTTAATGTTGACAGGTCGTCAGTTAAAGGCCAAACAAGCACTTAAATTAGGGCTTGTTGATGATGTTGTTCCAGAGTCAATTTTGTTGGATGTCGCCGTTAAGATGGTAAAAAAAGGGGGGGTGCAACGACCGGCTATCCATTGGCAACAGCGTTTATTGAGCAGTAAATTATTTCGTAACCAAGTGTTTAATAGCGCAAAACAAAAAGTATTGAGTAAGACCAAAGGCCATTACCCCGCCCCAGAAAAAATTATTCATACCGTAAAAACGGGGATGAACAAGGGGATGCAGGCCGGATATGCTGAAGAAGCCAAAGCTTTTGGTGAGTTAGTTATGACGCCTGAGTCAGCGGCTTTACGCAATTTATTTTTTGCTGTCACGGCACTAAAAAATGAAACAGGGGCTCAAGCTAAACCGTTAAAAGTCCACCAAGTTGGTGTGTTAGGTGGTGGGTTAATGGGGGGAGGGATCGCCTATGTGAGTGCAACGCAAGGTAAGGTCCCTGTGCGTATTAAGGATATTTCAGAAAAAGGCATTGCTCAGGCATTAAAATACAGTTGGGATCTATTAACCCAGCGTGTTATCAAACGGCGGTTATTGGCGCGTGAACGTGCTGCGACAATGGCTAAAATTTCAGGCACACTGAGTTACCAAGGGTTAGAAACGGCGGATTTGATTATTGAAGCTGTCTTTGAAGATCTTGCACTGAAAAGAAAGATGGTTTCTGATGTTGAAAAAATGACGAAAAAAGACGTTATTTTTGCGTCTAATACATCATCATTACCGATTCACCAGATAGCCGCTAATGCGAAACATCCTGAGCGTGTTATTGGTTTACATTATTTTAGCCCTGTCGATAAAATGCCATTAGTTGAAGTGATCCCGCATAAGCAGACGGATGAGGTCACGATTGCCACTGTGGTGGCATTTGCTAAGCGCCAAGGCAAAACTGCCATTGTGGTTGGAGATGATGCAGGTTTTTATGTTAACCGAATTCTGGCCCCCTTTTTATGTGAAGCTGCACAATGCCTTATTGAAGGTGAATCTATTGATCATATTGACAGTGCGTTAGTTGAATTTGGTTTCCCTGTTGGACCGTTTAATTTGCTTGATGAAGTTGGTATTGATGTAGGCACTAAAATTTTGCCCATTTTAGTCGAACGGTTTGGAGAAAGGTTTAACGCTCCGGATATATTAGACAAAGTGGTTAAAGATGACCGCAAAGGCAAGAAAAATGGTAAAGGTTTTTATGAGTATGGTCACTCTGCACCTAAGTTACTATTTTGGAGAAAATCCAGTAAGCGACAAGTGGATAAAACGATTTACTCCCTGATTGGCATTACGCCTGAAAACAAGTTAAGTAAAACGGATATTGCCCAGCGTTGCGTCATGATGATGTTAAATGAAGCAGCCCGTTGCCTCGATGAAAAAATTATTCGCAGTGCAAGGGATGGTGATGTTGGTGCGGTGTTTGGTATTGGTTTCCCGCCGTTTTTTGGTGGACCATTTAGGTATATGGATAATTTTGGCATTACGAAAACGGTTGAGACATTGAAAAGCTTAGCCGTGCGTTATGGCGATAAATTCCAACCCTGTGAGTTATTGTGTCAGATGGCTCAAAATAACCAAACGTTCTATTCCGTTGAACACCAAGGGGAATAATAAACAGTTAGGCACTATTTGGATCAGACCGTGTTTTGGCTAGATATCGATAAGCTAAGAACACCATTGAGTGTAATACAGGAGAGAGCCTGAGCTGAATATTTATTTATTCAGTTTTCAGGCTTTTTTTAATCGATCGATTTAACAAATGAGCATTGTGTTTTGGTAAAAGTACGTTAAAAATCAGCAAAAAGTCATTTAAATCATTTTAATTGTGGGTGATTTAATGCAGAATCACTTTTCGCCCCAACTGATGGTTACTTTTACAACAATTATCTAAACAAAAAGAATAGCCACTTCAAGCGAGTCGGCTACTCAGATGGTGGATTATGCAAGTTTATATTATGCGTCACGGCGATGCAGCGTTACATGCGGCAAGCGATGCCGAGAGACCATTAACACAAAAGGGAATCGATGAGTCGATATTCATGGCCGAGTGGTTGAAAAACCAAGGTATTGAGATAGACACTGTATTAGTTAGCCCCTATTTAAGAGCATTACAAACACAACAAACAGTCAGTGAACACGTTAAGTTGCCGTCACAAAGTGAAGTTTTAGCACAATTAACGCCAGGTGGTAATGCAAGCTTTGTCGCTGATCATATACGCGATTTAGCGGTGGCTGGTGCAAATGCCATACTGATTATCTCCCATTTGCCTTTAGTTGGCTATTTAGTCTCAGAACTCTGCCCACATAAAGAACCGCCGATGTTTACAACATCAACGATTGCATGTGTTGAATTGGATTTGGCTCATCAAAAAAGTGATGTTGTGTGGATGCTGAGCCCGTCTCAACTATCGGCTAAATAGATAGCACGATAAAAAGACAGCACGACAAACAGAGCACTTAACGGCGAGTGCTCTCTTCGGTTTCAATCAAAAGTAATAAAGCGGCATTTCCCCCCCATTCTTTGGGTGCTTGGTGAAATGCAATAATATCAGGGTGTTGTGCAAGCCATAGAGGTGTTTGTTGCTTTAAAATATGTTTGCCATGCCCATGCATGATGCACGCACAATACACATTTTCACGTTTACACGCTGCTATCAGTGCCCCAATTTCTTGTTTGGCTTCCAACTGAGTTAAGCCATGTAAATCAAGAAATAGCTCAGGTGTATAGTCACCCCTACGCAACTTTTTTAATTCGTAAGGATTAGAGTCAGGTTTTAAATAACGAGTTGGACCTTCATTTTCCAACTGTGGCTGAAATTCATCAGAAAAGTAAAAAGAAGCATCCACTTGTTCCTGTTTTAGCTTTTTATCAGAAGGTTGTGTCACTTTTGCTCGCACCGGAGCATGCAGGACTTGATCCTGATTAATTTCTTTCGCACCGCGGATGGCTTCTTTAAAAAGATGAATTTCATCATCTTTTAGCCCAAATTTGTTTTTCATCATTTTGCCAAGATTGTGTTTCGTCGTTTTTGCTGACCTCTAGTGTAACCTATTTTAAAGGGGGATGGAGACAAAAGCATTTTTTAGCGTGACATAACAAAATCGCCACCTTTTAAGTCACAGAGATTGACAAACGATATATAATTAGTCTAATTGTATATACATATCTATACTACTATTTTTCAAACAAATAAATCAACCTGCCACGATAATAGGAAAACCGATGTTATTTAAAACGCTACCACAAGATGTGATCTGGCGTCATGGTCGTGTTGCGACCATGGATTCAGATCGAAATGAGCCTTACGGACTCATAGAAAATCATGACCTTGTCGTTCGTAACAATCAAATTATCGCGATTTTACCCCCCGAGGATATTGAACCAAATCAGTGTCAGGTAGTTGATGTAAAAGGAAAGCTAATTACTCCCGGCTTGATTGATTGCCATACTCACTTAGTTTTTGGCGGTGATCGTGCTGCTGAATGGGAGCAGCGGATGAATGGTGTTTCCTATGAAACTATCAGTGCGCAAGGGGGAGGAATCAATTCAACTGTTCGTGCGACAAGGCAGATGAGCGAAACAGCGTTATTTGAAAAGGCACAACCAAGGTTAGATGCATTAATAAGAGAAGGCGTGACAACCATTGAAATAAAATCAGGTTATGGTCTTGACTATCAAAATGAAGAAAAACAATTACGGGTTGCAAAAAGATTGCTTGCAGAATATCCCATTTCGATTTCTTCCACACTATTATCTGCTCATACCGTTCCCCCTGAATTTAAAGACAAACCTGACGACTATATTGATCTTATCTGCCAAAAAATCATGCCTGAATTATGGAAAAAGGGGTTATTTGATGCAGTTGATGTGTTCTGTGAAAGTGTTGGTTTTTCTCTTAAGCAGAGTGAGAAACTGTTTGTTGCAGCCCAACAATTAGGGATCCCTGTTAAAGGCCATGTTGAGCAATTATCCAACCTTGGTGGAAGTGAATTGGTTGCTCGTTATCATGGTTTATCTGTTGACCATATTGAATACCTCGATCTCGCAGGAATTAAAGCGTTGAAACAGAGTGGAACAGTGGCTGTGTTGCTACCCGGTGCATTTTATTTCTTACGGGAAACTAAGTTGCCACCGATTGATTTATTACGAGAGCATCAGATCCCAATGGCGATATCTACGGATTTTAATCCGGGAACGAGTCCGTTTGCTTCATTACGATTGATTATGAATATGGCGGCAGTGTTATTTAAATTAACGCCTGAGGAAATTTGGGCGGGTGTGACTCGTCATGCAGCCAAAGCCTTAGGTAAAGAACATTCTCATGGTCAGCTAAAAGCCGGCTTTGTGGCTGATTTTGTTGTCTGGAATGCCAAAGATCCTGTCGAGATGATTTATGAGCAAGGGAGTAACCCGATGCACATGCGTGTCTATCAAGGAGAAATTACCCACCATAACTCATAATATAGATAACTGTTAGTATAAAAAAAGATATTTAAATTGGTGTGATAATCGCCATAATTAATTAATAAAGTTCTGATTGCCGTATATAGCGTAGCAGTTCACTATATACGGCAGCATTTTGTTTTCTGTTTTTATTAAGCATTATTATTTAATTACACTATTAACGTGTTTTAAATATGGTGAATTTTATTCGCGACTGTCAGGATGACAATATCCGATAGCACTAAGGCCGCGTTATGTCATGATGATTAAAATAGCATACGCACATTCAAGATATTAATAACTAATTTGGAATGAACAGTGACAGCCGAACAAAAAAATAAACAAGGAACGCCAGTTCCGCTCTATTTACAAGTTAAGCAATCGATTATTGAAAAAATACATACTGCCGAGTGGCGTGCTAATGATCGTATTCCCTCTGAGTCTGAACTTGTTACTCAATTTCAATGTAGCAGAATGACCGCTAACCGTGCTTTAAGAGAATTAACAGCAGAAGGGTTACTTGTTCGTGTACAAGGTGTCGGTACGTTTGTTGCTGAACCGAAAGGGCAATCAGCATTATTTGAAATTCACAGCATAGAAGCAGAAATTTTAGCAAGACATCACAAGTACAGTTGCCGAATTATTAAGCTTGAGGAAATTCAAGCCTCTGTGGCATTAGCGAGTGAACTCAATATTCCGCCAGAAACGCCCGTATTTCATTCGATTATTATCCATATGGAAAATGATGTTCCTGTTCAAATCGAAGATCGTTATGTGAATGCGTTGGCGGCACCGGACTACCTTAAGCAGAATTTTTTGTCAATTACACCTCATGATTATTTGTCCCAAGTTGCACCACTGACTCAAGGTGAACACATTGTTGAAGCGGTTGAAGCTGACGAACGTTCAGCAAGATTGCTGCAAATCAATACTGGCGCTTCTTGTTTATTGATCACACGCCGGACATGGTCACAAGCCTTTATTGTTACCAGTACAAAATTACTGTTCCCTGGTCATCGTTATAAACTCAAAGGCAGTTTCTCATCTTAATAATTTTACGGGTAAGCGGGATCACACCAAGAGTGTGATTTTCCGTTTTATGACCGATAAATTTTTAACCTTTCTTAGATACCTACCTTCTTTATGTAAAATTGTTGTGAAATAAATGTGATCGTGCGGGCAAATTTGGAAGAAAAAAACTGGGGCTATAAAAAGTATAAAATACCTATCTTAATGTTTTATCAAACTAAAAAACCATTTTATATCAAATTTTTTTAATTTTTATGTTAAAAAATGAATTGATCGTACATGTATATACAACTATATGTATATAACATGAATGGTATTCAATAGTTCGATAAAAAGAGGGTATACAAGTGACAGCACTGAATAATAAATACAGAAATATCGAAATTAGAGCGCCGCGTGGAAATTCGTTAACGGCAAAAAGTTGGCTGACGGAAGCACCACTACGTATGTTAATGAATAACCTTGATCCTGATGTTGCTGAAAATCCCCATGAGCTGGTGGTGTACGGCGGAATTGGTCGTGCTGCACGTAATTGGCAATGTTATGACCAAATCATTGAATCACTAAAACAGCTTGAAAATGATGAAACGTTACTTGTGCAATCAGGTAAACCTGTTGGTGTTTTTAAAACTCATACTAATGCACCGCGAGTGTTAATTGCTAACTCAAATTTAGTGCCACACTGGGCAAATTGGGAGCATTTCAATGAGCTCGACGCTAAAGGTTTAGCGATGTACGGTCAAATGACCGCGGGAAGCTGGATTTACATTGGAAGTCAAGGCATTGTGCAAGGGACATATGAGACGTTTGTAGAAGCAGCACGTCAGCATTTTGGTGGTGATTTAACGGGGCGTTGGGTATTAACCGCTGGGTTAGGTGGTATGGGTGGTGCTCAACCATTAGCTGCGACATTAGCAGGTGCATGTTCACTCAATATTGAATGCCAACAAAGCCGCATCGATTTTCGTTTAAGAACGCATTACGTTGACGAGCAAGCCACCGATCTGGATGACGCTCTTGCTCGTATCAAAAAATATACAGCAGAAGGTAAAGCCATTTCTATTGCACTGTGCGCTAATGCCGCCGAAGTATTGCCTGAATTGGTTAAACGCGGTGTGAAACCCGATATGGTGACCGATCAGACCAGTGCACATGATCCATTAAATGGGTATTTACCCATTGGAATGACGTGGAATGAATACCGTGAGCGCAGTGTAAAAGATCCGCAAGGCACAGCCCTAGCGGCAAAGAGATCCATGGTGGAACATGTGAAGGCGATGCTGGCATTTAAAAAACAAGGTATCCCAACGTTTGATTATGGCAATAATATTCGCCAAATGGCGTTGGAAATGGGCGTCGAAAATGCATTTGATTTCCCAGGTTTTGTGCCTGCTTATATTCGCCCATTATTTTGTCGGGGTATTGGCCCGTTCCGTTGGGTCGCTTTATCGGGTGATCCTGACGATATTTATAAAACCGACGCCAAAGTTAAACAATTACTGCCAGATGATAAGCATTTACACCGTTGGTTAGATATGGCGCGTGAGCGGATTAGCTTTCAAGGGTTACCTGCCCGTATTTGCTGGGTAGGGTTAGGCGATAGAGCAAAATTAGGATTAGCATTCAATGAGATGGTTAGAAGTGGAGAAGTTTCCGCACCCATCGTGATTGGTCGTGATCATCTAGATTCAGGCTCAGTTGCTAGCCCAAATCGTGAAACCGAATCCATGAAAGATGGCTCTGATGCAGTATCAGATTGGCCATTACTCAATGCATTATTGAACACTGCGAGTGGCGCAACATGGGTTTCACTGCACCATGGTGGTGGTGTTGGTATGGGCTTTTCACAGCATTCAGGCGTAGTGATTGTGTGTGATGGCACGGATGAAGCTGCTGAGCGAATTGCGCGAGTGCTTCACAATGACCCTGCAACGGGGGTGATGCGCCACGCAGATGCAGGCTATGACATTGCGATTGATTGTGCGAAAGAAAAACATCTTAATTTACCAATGATTAAAACTCGTTAAGGAGTGCCATTAATGACTAAATTAACCATCCATCCGGGAAAAATGACACTTGATGAGTTACGTACTGTCTTTCAACAACCAGTGACCGTTTCCCTTGATAAACATGCTCAAGCGGCAATTGAGAAAAGCGTTGCAACGGTCAATAAAATTATTGAAGAAGATAAAACGGCATACGGCATTAATACGGGCTTTGGTTTACTTGCTAACACCCGTATTGCAACGAAAGATTTGCAATCATTGCAACGTTCTATTGTGATGTCCCATGCCGCGGGTGTTGGCGAACCACTTGATGATGAACTTGTTCGTTTAATTATGGTGTTAAAGATTAATAGCTTAGCAAGAGGGTTCTCAGGTATTCGTCTTGAAGTTATTAATGCGCTAATCGCATTAGTTAATGCGCAGATTTATCCCTTTATTCCTGCTAAAGGTTCCGTTGGTGCATCAGGGGACTTGGCTCCTTTAGCGCATATGAGTTTAATTTTGTTAGGGGAAGGTAAAGCACGTTTTGAAGGAAAATGGATCTCTGCGAAAAAAGCACTGGAAAAAGCCGGTCTTGCGCCATTGAAATTGGAAGCCAAAGAGGGGTTAGCGTTATTAAATGGAACGCAGACCTCAACGGCATTCGCACTTAAAGGGTTATTTGAAGCCGAAAAATTACTGCTTTCAGGTATTGTCTGCGGTGCATTAAGTGTCGAAGCGACGCTCGGTTCACGCAGGCCATTTGATCCACGTGTGCAAGAAGTTCGTGGACAAAAAGGGCAAATCGATGTGGCAGCATTATTCCGTGAAGTGTTATCGCCAAGCAGTGAATTAGCGAAATCTCACGAAAACTGTATAAAAGTACAAGACCCTTATTCCCTACGTTGCCAACCTCAAGTGATGGGGGCCTGTTTGACCCAAATTCGTCAAGCAGCAGAGGTTATTTTAATTGAGTCAAATGCAGTCTCAGATAATCCCTTAGTTTTTACCGATAATGGCGACATTATTTCTGGCGGGAATTTCCATGCAGAGCCTGTGGCAATGGCGTCAGATAACATTGCGCTTGCACTGGCTGAAATTGGTGCGTTGTCAGAGCGCCGGATTGCGTTATTGATGGATACCCATATGTCTCAATTACCGCCATTTCTGGTTAATAACGGCGGGGTGAATTCAGGCTTTATGATTGCACAGGTAACTGCTGCGGCATTAGCCAGTGAAAATAAAGCACTCGCACATCCTGCTAGCGTCGATAGCTTACCCACTTCTGCGAATCAGGAAGACCATGTTTCAATGGCACCAGCGGCAGGGCGTCGTTTATGGGAAATGGCAAAAAACGTCACAGGTATTTTAGCGATTGAGTGGTTATCCGCTTGTCAGGGAATGGATTTTCGTGAAGGGTTAAAATCCAGTGAAGCGCTTGAAAAGGCACGAAAAATATTGCGCGATCACGTACCTTACTATGATAAAGATCGCTACTTTGCGCCTGATATTGAGGCAGCAATTAACCTTATTAATCAACACAAACTCTCAACACTGTTTACGGTAGGGACCGTCTTCCCTAAATAGCATATCAAGCAAATAAAAGGTGGCCGGCAATGTATCGGCTACCTGAAGTATTTATCTGCACGACAAATAAAAAATTCAAAGGATAAATCATGCAAAGCACATCACAACTTGCGCGTGGGCTTTCTGCGCGCCACATCCGCTTTATGGCTCTTGGTTCAGCGATTGGTACGGGGCTATTTTATGGTTCAGCTAAAGCAATAGAAACGGCAGGCCCGGCGGTCCTGCTAGCTTATATTATCGGCGGCGCTGCGGTATTTATGGTAATGCGAGCGCTGGGCGAAATGGCGGTACATCGGCCGCTCGCAGGGTCTTTTTCCCAATATGCGAGCCATTATTTGGGCGCGAGAGCTGGTTTTTTTGCAGGCTGGACCTATGTGTTTGAAATGCTTATTGTCTGCCTAGCAGATGTCACCGCATTCGGTGTGTATATGAAATTATGGTTCCCAGATGTTGAACAGTGGATATGGGTGCTAAGTATTATCTTTTTTATTGGGGCAATTAATTTATGCCACGTTAGAACCTTTGGTGAAATGGAGTTTTGGCTTTCTATCATCAAAGTGGTTGCTATTATAGCGATGATAGCTGGCGGTGCCGCAATTATGTTATTTGGCTTTGGCCAAGCGGCAGATCATGCTGTGGGGGTATCTAATTTATTTATTCATGATGGGTTTATGCCAAATGGGATTGGCGGGGTGATTGCGTCATTTGCGGTGGTGATGTTTGCTTTTGGTGGCATTGAGGTTATCGGTATTACAGCCAGCGAAGCGAAAAACCCAGAAACAACCATCCCAAGAGCAATTAATGCCGTTCCTGTGCGTATCTTGCTGTTTTATGTGCTGACTTTATTTGTGTTGATGTCTATTTATCCGTGGAACCAAATTGGGCAGCAAGGTAGCCCATTTGTCCAAATTTTCGATAGTTTAGGGATCCAGTCTGCCGCAAACATTTTGAATGTAGTCGTGATCACCGCTGCGGTATCGGCAATTAACAGTGATATTTTTGGTGCAGGGCGCATGATGTATGGGATGGCGCACGAAGGGCAAGCGCCGAAAGCGTTTACCAAACTGACAAAAAATGGTGTGCCATGGATGACTGTTCTTGTCATGGTGGTTGTACTGCTAGTGGGCGTTGTTTTGAACTATGTGATCCCTGATGAGGTATTTGTGGTGATAGCATCAATTGCGACATTTGCCACAATTTGGGTATGGCTGATGATTTTGTTGTCACAATGTGCAATGCGTAAAAAAATGTCACTTGAAGAAATTCGCCAATTAACATTCCCAGTGCCAATGTGGCCTGTGGCACCGATCCTCGCGATTGCATTTATGCTGTTTATTTTCGGCGTGCTGGGTTATTTCGAAAGTACGCGAATTGCGCTATATGTTGGGATTGTTTGGCTGGCACTATTGACTATCGCGTATGCGTTATGGGTTAAAAAGCCAGCAAAAGAAACGCAAGCGCTTGTCCAGAGTGAAAGTTAATCTCTCTATTTTTCACTGATGGTGTTGTTTTCTTCTGCATGCCCTTTAGTCCGATAAAGGGCATTTTTGTATTAAGTGGGTATTCAATGGCACGGTTTGATAACTTTGTTAATTATTTTATTGCATTAATCTGCTGATTTGTCTTTCACTTCGTGGCAAACTTTAGCTATTGCCATTTTCCCTTTCAAAAATCATGCTGGAGAACCCCTTCTTGGAAAAGATCTTCGTTGATGAAGCTGTCGCAGAACTTCATACCATTCAAGATATTTTACGTTGGACGATGAGCCGTTTTAATGCCGCCAATGTATATTATGGCCACGGTACTGATAATCCGTGGGATGAGGCGCTACAATTAGTGTTGCCAACGCTTTATTTGCCTTTAGATCTGCCGGATGAACTGCTTACATCGCGCTTAACCCCAACAGAGCGCCACCGCATTATTGAGCGTGTTTTACGGCGCATCAATGATCGGATCCCAGTAGCATACTTGACCAACCGTTCATGGTTCTGTGGTCATGAATTTTATGTTGATGAACGTGTGTTGATCCCGCGCTCTCCAATTGGCGAGCTGATTAATAACCACTTTGTTGGCTTATTAACAGATGAACCACGCACTATTTTAGACTTGTGTACGGGGAGTGGTTGTATTGCCATTGCCTGTGCTTACGAATTCCCTGATGCAGAAGTTGATGCGGTTGATATCTCAACAGATGTGCTTGCGGTAGCAGAGGAAAATATCGCGAATCACGGTTTAGAGCATCGTGTGGTCCCTATTCGCTCAGATTTGTTCCGTGATATGCCAGAAGTGAAATATGATCTTATCGTTACGAATCCACCGTACGTAGATGCAGAGGATATGGATGATTTACCTGAAGAGTTCCGGGTTGAGCCAGAACTGGCGCTCGCCGCAGGAAGCGACGGGTTAAAACTGGTTCGTCGTATTCTGGCAAACGCGCCACGTTTCCTCTCAGAAGAAGGCATTTTAGTTTGTGAAGTCGGTAACAGCATGGTTCACCTCATCGAACAATATCCTGAAATTCCATTTATTTGGTTGGATTTCGAATACGGCGGTGATGGTGTATTTATGCTAACGCGTGAGCAGCTTGTTGAACATCATGCACACTTTGACTTATACATCGATTAATCAAGGGTTGCACGATAGGTTAGGATCGGGTAATCAATAAGAATAACCAACGACATCATCATTATTAACTACATTCTTGGTACTCAAGAACGGCTTAAAATAGGAAACTCCGATGGCTGGAAATTCAATTGGGCAACTGTTCCGTGTGACAACATTTGGTGAGTCACACGGTGTGGCATTAGGTTGCATCGTCGATGGCGTACCCCCGGGGTTAGCACTGACAGAAGCGGATTTACAAATCGACTTAGATCGTCGTCGTCCAGGTACTTCTCGTTATACTACTGCCCGTCGTGAGCCAGATCAGGTCAAAATTCTTTCTGGTGTATTTAATGGCATTACCACAGGGACAAGCATTGGCTTATTGATTGAAAATACAGATCAACGTTCCCAAGATTATGGTGCAATCAAGGATGTGTTTAGACCGGGTCATGCGGATTACACTTATGAGCAAAAATACGGGCAGCGCGATTACCGAGGTGGTGGACGTTCATCAGCACGTGAAACTGCAATGCGTGTTGCGGCTGGTGCCATCGCGAAAAAATACCTGCAAGAAAAATTAGGTATTCAAATTCGCGGGTGTTTAACCCAAATGGGCCCAGTTACATGTGAAATCAAAGATTGGTCTATCGTTGAAGAAAACCCTTTCTTTTGCCCTGATCCAAGCAAATTAGAGGCACTTGATGAACTACTGCGTGGGTTGAAAAAACAAGGTGACTCGATTGGGGCAAAAATTACTGTTGTTGCAGAGCATGTTCCAGCAGGATTAGGTGAACCTGTCTTTGATCGTTTAGATGCCGATATCGCCCATGCATTAATGAGCATCAATGCCGTAAAAGGCGTGGAAATTGGTGATGGTTTTGGCGTTATTGGCCTTAAAGGCAGCGAAAACCGCGATGAAATCACTCGTGCAGGTTTTACCTCGAACCATGCAGGCGGGATTTTAGGGGGGATCAGTAGCAGCCAACCGATTATTGCGCATATTGCCTTAAAACCCACATCGAGCATTACGGTTTCAGGCAAAACATTAAATCGTGATGGGGAAGAAGTGGAGATGATCACCAAAGGTCGTCATGACCCTTGTGTGGGGATCCGTGCTGTGCCTATCGCAGAAGCGATGCTGGCAATTGTACTTATGGATCATTACTTGCGCCATCGTGGGCAGTGCGCTGATGTTACCCCTGCAATGCCACCGTTTGAATGATCATAAAATGAATAAAGTGATAAAGGGAGCGAAGCGATTAGTCGCTCTTTTAATATGAAGGTTTGGATGACACCTCCTTAAAAACAGCTCATCTGGGCAGTGATATTGCAGTGCAAGGTTGCGATATATTACGTATCAATATGATGATATTTCTCTTTTTGGATTAAAAAATGGATTGGCTGACCGCCGTTGCACCTGAAGTTTATGCTTTACTTTTCTTTGTTGCACTTTTCGCCGGTTTTATTGATTCCATTGCAGGTGGAGGGGGATTGCTAACTATCCCTGCCTTGTTATCTGTGGGGATCACGCCTGTCGAGGCGCTGGCAACCAATAAGCTCCAAGCGGTTGGAGGATCATTTTCTTCCAGCTTATATTTTGTTAGGCGTAAAGCAATTGACCTGCGTGAGCAAATTTTTCCATTCATTATGACAATGATTGGAGCGATGCTCGGGGCGATTGTTATTCAAATGATTGACACTGCTTTTCTAAAACAATTACTACCTATCCTTGTAATTTGCGTTGGTTTGTATTTCTTATTAACGCCATCAATAGGTGTGCAAGATAGGCAGCAACGGGTGAGTATGCCTTTTTTTGGCGTTGCTATCGGCATGACGCTGGGCTTCTATGATGGCGCATTTGGTCCAGGCACGGGTTCATTTTTGGCACTAGGGTATGTGTTGCTGCTCGGCTATAATCTGGCAAAAGCGACGGCGCATGCTAAGTTACTTAATTTCGCCTCTAATTTCGGCTCTTTAGTGTTCTTTATTATCGGAGGTCATGTTCTTTGGGTGCTCGGTTTTGTTATGCTGGCGGGCCAAATGGTTGGTGCGCGTTTAGGTGCCCGTTTGGTGTTAACTAAAGGACAAAAACTGATCAGGCCAATGATTGTGGTGATTTCGTTATTAATGAGCATTAAGTTGCTCCACGATAGCCATGGTGATGTGATTAAAGCTTGGTTCCTCTCATTATTTTAAGATGATTTAAATTATTCATGAGTAATACACATAATTATCAGGACTTGATTGATATTTTTGACAGGTGCTTTGGTGAAACGTATAACACCAAACTGGTCAAAGGGGACGACGAACCGATTTATTTACCTGCTGATGAGAGTGTTCCTTATCATCGCATTGTGTTTGCCCATGGTTTTTTTACCAGTGGGCTACATGAGATCTCTCATTGGTGTATCGCGGGGGAAGCGAGACGCCAACAGGTGGATTACGGCTATTGGTACTGTCCTGATGGTCGTGATGAAAAGACACAAAGTGAATTTGAAGTGGTTGAAATCAAACCACAGGCGCTTGATTGGTTATTTTGTGTTGCTGTGGGGATCCCTTTTAATGTCAGTTGCGATAACTTGGAAGGGGATTTTGAGCCTGATCGTATTGCATTTATGCGCAAGGTGCATGCACAAGTGATGACTTATTTGCAAAATGGCATTCCTGAGCGACCATTACGCTTTATTAATGCGTTACAATCGTTTTACAATACGCCTCCACTTTGTGCAGAAGATTTTCCGTATCCGGAAGATATTTTTGCCTAATTGACACACTAAAAGTAAGGATTAAGCATGCTTGCGGATATAGAAACACGCATACTGACAAAAATAGATGATATGGTTGAACACGCTAGCGATGATGAATTATTTGCGGGCGGTTATCTGCGTGGTCACTTAACCCTTGCTGTCGCTGAGTTGGAAGAAGAAAATGAAACCAGTTCAGACGCGTTATATCAGCGTGTTGAAGCGAGTATTCAACACGCCATTAAGGCCGGAGAGTTAACACCACCAGACCAAATTTTAGTATTAGGTATGTGGAAAAGTTTATTGGATAACGCAATCTAATTTGTGGTGTTATGTATTGAAGAGCGGGGAACCCCGCTTTTTTATTGGCTAAATTTTGTTGTGAGTAAAGGTTATGGTGCATATTCGCTTAGCGACTCCCCTTGATGCAAAATACCTTCCTGCCGTTGAGGTCTCCGCAGGGCAGGCATTTGCCAGTATTGAAAAATATAAATGGCTTGCTGATGGTGATGGACAAACAGAGCAAGCGCATCTTGATTTTATTGCTGAGCAATTAGAATGGGTGGCAGTAAATGATAACGGTGAGCCCATTGGTTTTATCAATGCGGAAAATCATCACGATAGCTTGCATATCTGTGAGGTTTCTGTCTGCCAGCAATGGCAAGGGCAGGGATTGGGTAAAAAGCTGATTAAACAGGTTTTAGATGCGGCCTTAGCGCGCAATATGAAGACAGTGACATTGACAACTTGCCGCGATGTGCCTTGGAATGCGCCTTATTACCAACGATTAGGTTTTGAAATCTTAGATGATAGTCAACTCACTGAATTACTCCGTGATATTCTACAAGATGAAGTGGATGCAGGCTTCCAAAAGCGTGATCGCTGTGCAATGGCGATTGAACTTGCGTGAAGCAGCCTTAGGGAGCTAAACCTGCGTATTAATCGTTAGTACGGTATTTTAATTGGTCGACCTGATCGTAATTTTTTTACCCAAAAACGATTAGGGTTCAATTCCGCTAAGGTTTCGTCGTCTAGTGGTAAAGGTTGCCCAAAGATCTGTGAAGCCAGAATTTCGGCGCATAGGGGGGCGGTTGATAGCCCTCTTGAGCCTAGTGCGCCAAAGATAAACAAGTTTGGGTAAACAGGGGCATCCTCAATGGGCTGTTTTTTGCCAATTTTTGTCTGTAAATCATGATAAGCCGCCAAATGTTGCTCATAATTCGGCACATTCCCTAGTAACGGAAAATGGTCACGTATCACACAGCGAATACCTTGGCGCGATTGCTGTTGTGAAATATCAATCTCTTGGGGCCATGAAACATCAGGCAAATTGTCAATTAGCTTTTGGCGGTTAGCTTGCTGCTCTTCTTCGCTATAATCCAAATCGAGACGGCTGCGTTGATAACTGGCACCTAAACAATGTTGTTTGCCAGTATGATCCGCAGGGGTGAGATACCCCTCAAAGCACAGGACATTTTTTAGCTGTTGTAGCGTGGGGGTGGTTGGAATATGACTCACTTGCCCGCGGACAGGGTTAATGGGTAAATTAATGGTTTGTGGGTATTGCCGTAGTTTATGTCCATTGGCGATGACCACTGTTGAGTGTACAGGTGTTAGCTCTTTTTGTTCAGAAGTGATTATTTGCAACTGCCAAGCGTTATCATTCTGCACTAATGCAGTAACATCATGATTGAAATAAAACTGAACGCCTTGATTTTTCAAGTAGCAATATAGGCTTTCGCACAGCTCTGCTGGGCATAACCAACCACCTGATGGGTAATGAATACCATCGTAATTGACATCAATGCCGCAAATGTCTTTAAGTTGCTGGCGAGTTTTACCTACAGCAAAATCTTCAGGCCAGTCTGTCTCTAGCATCCCTGCAATTTTGCGTGCGATTTTGTCGTTATAAGCTAATTGGGTCACACCGCACCATTGCCCATCAAATGCAATGCCAGATGCAGCTAATTGATGATAAAAACGTTTGGCGAAAGGAAATGCACTGACAAAAAAACGCTCAAGAGGGTCATTTGCTCCCGTTAATAGCGGATAGATGGCACCTTGGCGGTTCCCAGAAGCGTTTTGGGCAATACGAGGATCTTGACAATAAAGTGTGACGTTGGCACCGCGCTGGCGGAGAAAATAGGCGGCGGTTAAACTGGCGAGGCCGCCGCCAATAATGGCAATATCATTAGGATTATCAGCCGGTTGTCTTTTGTTCCATGGCGTTGCATATTGGTAGTGATTTTCGCTTAATACCCCTGTCAGCATTTCACGCTTTTGGCCAAACCCTTTGATTTTTTGCAAGCTAAACCCAGCTTGTTGTAAACCACGTTTCACAAAACCCGCAACAGTAAATGTGGCAAAAGTTGCCCCTTCACGAGCCAGTTTTGCCATCGTAGTGAACAGGTGTTCACTCCACATTTGTGGATTTTTTGATGGTGCAAAACCATCAAGAAACCAAGCATCTATCTTATTGTTTAAATTGTCTTTTAGGAGAGATATTTGCTCATTAACATCACCAAACCATAAATCTAAAATCACATTGCCATTTTCTAGAATAATGCGCTGGTTACCCGCCAATGCTGGTGGCCAGTTTTCACATAAGGCGTCTGATAATTCGCAAAGCTCGGGCCAGCAACGATGTGAGGCGATTAAGTCCGCTTTCGTCAGTGGAAATTGCTCAAAGCTAATAAAATGTAATCGTTTAAGGGGGGCTTGTGGATTTTGTGCTTTAAATTGCGCAAAAGATTGCCATAAAACGAGGAAATTCAAGCCAGTGCCAAACCCAGTTTCAGCAATGACACAGGTTTCATTTGAATGTGTCTTAAAACGCTCAGGAAAGTGATTTCCTTGTAAAAATACATGGCGAGATTCTTCTAAACCACTTTGGTTAGAAAAATAGATATCTGCAAATTGCTCAGACATGGGAGTGCCTTCATCATTCCAGCTAAGACGTGCGGTTTGTACTGCGCTCTTTTTCACAATAAAGCCTATAATCACCAAACAATCGCTAAATTTTAGCGCTGATAAGCGTGTAAGGCTACTGTCATAAAAAAGTGTTATTACTGCTGTAGAGAAAAAAATACAAAAATTTACCCTGATCGGACTTGTTCAGCTTACAAGTGTAAGCTAAAGTGACACCCTGTAATCCCGCAATCATATAATTATAGCCATGAGGTAACGAATGAAGCGTGCAGTCATTACTGGTCTAGGTATTGTTTCCAGCCTTGGTAATAACCAGGAAGAAGTACTGGCTTCTCTGAAGGAAGGTCGTTCCGGGATCACTTTCTCAGAAGAATTCAAAGAGGCAGGGCTACGTAGCCATGTCTGGGGTAATGTTAAAAATTTAGATCCCAAAGACTTGATCGACCGTAAAATTTTCCGTTTTATGAGTGATTGCTCCGCGTATGCTTACTTGTCTATGGAACAGGCGATTGCGGATTCAGGTTTAACTGACGAACAAGTTTCAAATTTACGTACAGGTATTGTTGTCGGCTCAGGTGGGGGTTCTCCACGTAACCAAGTTGCGGGCTCTGATGGCATGCGTGCTAAAGGTCTGCGCGGTGTGGGGCCATACATGGTCACCCGTGCAATGGCTTCAGGTATTTCTGCATGTTTAGCAACACCGTTTAAAATCAAAGGGGTAAACTATTCAATCAGCTCAGCGTGTTCAACATCAGCACACTGTATCGGCCATGCAGTTGAATTAATTCAACTGGGTAAACAAGATGTTGTTTTTGCAGGTGGTGGTGAAGAACTAAGCTGGGAAATGACCTGTGAGTTCGACGCGATGGGGGCATTGTCAACCAAGTACAATGAAACGCCAGCCAAAGCATCAAGAACCTACGATAAAGATCGTGATGGTTTCGTTATTGCCGGTGGTGGTGGTATTGTGGTTGTTGAAGAACTCGAGCACGCATTAGCGCGTGGCGCACATATCTATGCAGAAATCGTCGGTTACGGTGCAACGTCTGACGGTGCTGATATGGTGGCACCATCCGGTGAAGGTGCAGTGCGTTGTATGCAAATGGCAATGCAAGGCGTTGAAAAAATTGATTATATCAACACTCATGGTACCTCTACGCCAGTGGGTGACACCAAAGAGTTAGAAGCTATCCAAGAAGTATTTGGCGCTAATTCTCCTGCAATTTCTGCAACGAAAGCAATGAGCGGACATTCATTGGGTGCTGCGGGTGTGCATGAAGCCATCTATAGCTTACTGATGTTAGAGCACGGCTTTATTGCGCCAAGCATTAATGTTGAAAACTTAGATGAAAAAGCGGTTGGTTTGAATATTGTCACAAAGCCAACAGAACAAGCGTTGAACACCGTGATGTCGAACAGTTTTGGTTTTGGTGGAACTAACGCGACACTAGTGATGAGCAAATATAAAGCGTAATTTATCTTATTCACCCTGTCATAGATAAGCGGGAACTGAGGTTCTCGCTTTTTTGTTTTAATCACCACCTCCGCCATCACCACCTCCACCATCACTGCCACCTGAATCAGAGGAAGCGCAGTCTGAACTTGAATTTTCAGATGAGCAAAAATAGCGATTCGTGTGGTGATTGTCATTACTGGCTGTGTTGTCATAAGGAGGAACATAGCTTGAACCGCTGCTATTGGTATTCGTTTGTCTGTTTATCTCTTTGACATTTTTTCGGACTTCAAAAATTTGGCTTTTTCCTTTTGCCCAGCCAATTGTGACTAAACTGGTGTTTTTCCTCACACTAACATGCAGCATTTCCCCGCAGTAAATCGCCATTTTGCCAAATGATTTTATTTGGATATACCCGCTCTCTTTTTCAGTGATAATAATCGGGTTTTGGCTGTGAATGGTGTAGAGATCGCCATGGACTTCAACAGAACGAGTATGCGCTAAAGGTTTGGGGTGGATGTTAAAAAGAACAAATAGCAATCTATCAAACATAACATATCATTTTGTTATAAATGGGGTTAATAAGCTAATTTATCGATGTTATTAAACCAATCATCTTTGTCTGATTCAGTATTTAAATTAATAATGAGCAAAAAAATCACATTTTGTAATTTTAGCGCTGAAATATATGTAACTATAGATTTTAAAGGCAACTATGAGGATTAATTATTATGAGTATATCAAAGTGCAATCCCATTCTATGGAAAACAGATATTAAGCTCTTGACCAAAGCGATGGGGAAGGCGATTTATCAGTCAGTTAGTGCGGCTTTTCGAAAAGTTAAAAATACGTTTTGTCGCTTTCCTCTGAATGAGGATAGGCATTACCAAGCAAAAAGAGATAATTTACAGAAGTTTTTAGCGAAAATTGAACAGGTGGATAATTCATTCCTGCACACAAAAAATTGATGGCAAATACAAAGCAAAAAAAAGCCCCGAAAGTCAGATGGGGCAAAGTTTTACAGAGAAGGTACTCGCAGGGGCGAGTTAAGAGAGAGCCTGCTGTTTACGTTTTTGAATACGTTTAACAATTGGAGGCAGTATCAGTACTAACACTGCAAGGACTAAAAGACTTTGCGAAATTGTACTGCTCCACAGGATATCGAAATTGCCATTACTAATGGATAGTGAGCGACGTAGGTTTTGCTCTAACATTTCACCCAATACAAAGCCTAAAATTAGTGGGGACAGGGGAAAGTTCATTTTTCGCAAAATAAAGCCAAATACGCCAAGCCCCATCATTAATAGAAGGTCGAAGGTCGTGCTGTGAACGGCATACACGCCAACCGCGGAAATACAAGCGATAGCTGGGACTAAAAACCACAGTGGTACAGTTAGCATGCGGGTGAACAAACCAATTAATGGAATGTTCATGATAAGTAACACCACGTTGGCAATCAGTAGGGCTGCAATTAATCCCCACACAATATCGGGTTGTTCCGTAAACATACCGGGACCGGGTGCAATGTTATACAGGGTTAATGCCCCCATCATCACCGCCGTGGTGCCTGAACCCGGTACACCAAGGGTTAGCATCGGGATAAATGATCCACAGGCAGAGGCATTGTTGGCTGCTTCTGGTGCCGCAACGCCGCGTACATCACCTTGACCAAATTCGCCTTTTTCACCACTGATTTTTTTCTCAGTCATATAGGTGATGGCGCTAGCAATAGTCGCCCCAGCGCCTGGTAATACCCCGACAAAAAAGCCAATAAATGATGAACGTAGTGCTGGTCCCGCACAGGCTTTGGCCTCTTTACGGTTAAACAGCATACGACCTGTTTTGCGAATTAAACCTTGACCCGTTGTGGTGCTTTCTAACATTAATAGAATTTCACTGACGGAAAATAACCCGATAACGACAACAATAAATTGCACGCCATCTGATAAGTGCACACTATCAAACGTAAAACGGTATTCCCCAGAGTTAGCATCTACCCCGACAGTTGCAAGTGATAAGCCAATTAACGCGGCAAGTAGTGATTTAATCGGATTCTGGCTCATCATGCTACCAAGGCAGGCGATGGCAAATACCATCAGTGCAAAGTATTCTGCGGGGCCAAACGCCAGAGACCACTGTGCAAGTAGCGGTGCAAACAAAATGATCCCGACGATAGCAATGGTTGAACCAATAAAGGAACTGACTGCTGAAATGGACAGTGCCACACCGCCTCTGCCTTGCTTTGCCATCGGGTAACCATCGAGTGTGGTCATTATTGCGGCGGCATCACCAGGCACATTGAGTAGAATAGAGGAAATGCGCCCACCGTATTCACAACCTAAATACACGGTAGCGAGCAATATTAGCGCTGACTCCGCAGGGAGTTTCAATGCAAAGGCGAGGGGCAGTAAAATGGCTACGCCATTGATTGGTCCAAGGCCAGGTAACATGCCAACTACGGTGCCAATAAAGCAGCCAATCAAGGCAATCAAGATATTTTGAGGAACTAGGGCAACCTCAAAACCTTGCGATAGATACATCCAAGTTTCCATGCTGTTGCTCCTTAGCTCAATAGGCTGCCGATGGGCAGAGTCACATCCAATAGCTTATCAAAGGCATAAAAGAGAAAAATGCCAAGGATAGGCCCCGAAATCACTGCGGCGATAGGCGTTGCGCCAAATAGCAGGGCAACACTAATGGTTAATAAACTGGTGGCAATTGGAAAGCCAAGCCACTCAAACGCCCATGCATAAATCACTAATGATAAAATCAATAATGCGAGACGGCGCAGTACATAAGGTTTTGGCCACTCAACGGCTTCTTGCTTACCAAACAATAGGGCAAGGGCACAAATCGCCATTAAGGTGAGTATGGCAATCGGAAAAGGGCGGGGGCCCAGTGGTTCATAAGAAAACTCACTTTGGATCCCCCAGCCGATATAAATTCCGATGGCACACAATATCAGCCAGACTAGGGCAAATATGCGTTGACTCATCGTGTGCTCCGTTATTTGGCTAAGCCAAATGCGCGGGCTTGCTCACGATATTGCTCGATTTCTTTTTTCACATAGCTATCGAGTTCTTGCCCCGTTAAGTTGTATTCAAATAACCCGCGCAACTCGCGTTGTTTTTTGAACTCCTCGGTTTGTTGCAGTTTTTGGAAGGCTTCAACCCATTGGTTGTAATCTGCATCAGAGACTTTGGGGCCCATATAAAATCCGCGAATAATCGGCCAGACGATGTCATAACCTTGCTCTTTAGCCGTTGGAATATCCGATAGGCCATCACCAAGGCGTTTATCCGCATACACCGCAAGAATGCGAATTTTTCCTTCATTGATATAGGGGGTCATTTCGCTGATATCCCCTGACAAGACTTGGATATGGTTGCCGAGTAATGCCGTTAAGGTTTCCCCGCCACCTTCAAAAGCGACATAGCGCATTTTACGTGGATCCATATCAATGGCTTTAGCTAAAAGGGCCGTCTTCATCCAGTCTTGGCTACCGATTGAACCACCTGCCCCGAAAACAATACTGTTGGGATCTTTTTTAAAGGTTTCCATTAAATCTTTGAGGGATTTGTATGGGGAGTCGGCGCGTACTGCTATCATGCCGTAATCACTACCAACGCTGGCAAGCCAGCGAACATCATTTTCGTTATATCGACCAAATTTGCCTTGGGCTAGGTTGAGAAGTGAGCCGCCGGAGAACGCCACAATGGTACCTGGTTCTGCGGGGCGCTGAGCCACAATAGCGTTGTAGGCAACCGCACCAATTCCACCAGGCATATAAGTGACGCGCATGGGTTTTTCAATTTCTTTGGTTTCTAGCATGGACACTTGGACCAGCTTACAAGTTAAATCAAATCCACCACCCGGTTTAGCAGGGGCGATGCATTCAGTGCGCTCTGGGAGCGCAACTGCTGTGTTTAGACCAACTAAAAATATTGCTGTTGCTAAGGTGTTTAACGTGAACTTTTTCATTGTTGATTTCCTTACTAAGCCAATAATTAGAGGAACAATTGCAAGATTTCTTATTGTGTTTGCGAGTTTATGATTGGCTGAGGAAGCTTTCATTTACCTTTCATTAACAAATAATATTATTTTTATGTGATATATATCAGATTGCTTTATATTTTTATTTCTTTGTTATGTTAATTTAATGTTAAATTAACGCTATTAACCTAATTGCAACGTAATAGTTGTGATGCATACAGTAAAAATGATGACAACTGCTTTTCATTCATGATTGGGAATGCCAACGTATACAGATAAGTAATTATAATGAGTGTGCGTATGAGAATTTTATTGGTTGAAGATCATGATGATTTATCTTTGTGGTTGCAAAAAGCTTTAACTTCATCGGGTTTTGCCGTGGATATTGCCCGTGATGGTGCGATTGCGGATCAGCTTTTACAAACGGAAAATTACACGTTAGTCGTTCTAGATGTCTCGCTTCCACGAATGAGCGGGCTTGAAGTATTGGCCCATATGCGAAAACGCCATCAAGAAACGCCTGTTTTATTATTAACAGCGAACTCTGATGTGGCAGATCGCGTACAGGGGTTGAACGCAGGGGCGGATGACTATCTGACTAAACCGTTTGATATCGCAGAGTTAGAAGCGCGCATTCGTGCGCTTCTAAGACGTAGCCAAGGGCAGGTGAATGAGCCCCAGCGCTTTGGCTCATTGTGTTATCACGAAGAAGGTTATTTTTTATTGTGCCAAGAACCTTTAGGGCTAACACCAAGAGAATATGCAGTATTGAGTACCTTATTCCATCGGCGAGGTCGTCCTGTGTCAAAAACGCAATTATTTGAACAGGTTTTTTCGTTGTCAGATGAGGCCAATTTACAGAGTATTGAATTATATGTGCACCGCGTGAGGAAAAAATTAGCGGGCTCAGATGTTAATATCAATACGTTGCGCGGATTGGGATACCGATTAGAGCAGTGTAGTGTATGAAATTAGTCTCTCATCCACGCTCTCTCTTTCATCAGTTGCTGCTCTTTTTCGGTATCCCGCTCATATTATTGGGCAGTTTTTCAGTTTATACCCATTACTACAGTGCAAAATATGCCTCGAACTTGGCCTATGATCGCACGTTGCTTGCTTCTGCCCGAACAGTCGCAGAAAGGTTACAAGTCATCGATGGGCATTTATCTGTCAATGTGCCTTATGTGGTACTTGATAGTTTTGAATTGAATAATAATGATAGAGTTTTTTACCAAGTGATTTCTCCTGAAGGGGAAACCATTTCAGGTTATGACGACTTACCACCAATTCCCCCTTATTGGATGCGCTCCCAACATTATACCGCATTAGTTTATTTCTATGATGCGGAATATAAAGGTTTGCCTATTCGTATTGCGACATTTTTTCAGCCGATTAACGAAGGTGGGATCACGGGGATGGTGGAAATTCGCGTAGCGGAAACAGTCTACTCACGTCAAGACTTAGCTAATCAATTATTAATATCGGCATTAATGAGTCAAGGAACAGTGGTGTTTTTAACTTTGTTACTTGCCTATATATTATTAAGTAAGCTTTTGACACCGCTGAAAAAATTATCAAATTTAATGCTAGGGCGTTCAGCCAATGATTTGACACCATTACCTGACTTGTTGCCATGGTCAGATTTATCACCGTTAATTGAGGCGCTTAATCGCTATATTTCCAGATTAAAACGTATGGTCAGGCGGCAGGAACGTTTTAGCGCGGATGCTTCTCATCAATTAAAAACGCCACTAACCGTTTTAAAAACTCAAGTCTCTGTGGCTATCAACAGCACGGATGAAAGCCAGCGACAGCAAAGTTTACAAGCTATTAATCAAACACTGGATAACACAATTGTGTTGACGGATAGGCTTTTGCAATTATCGCGCTTAAAAGCCCATGAAAAATCCGCTGTTAGCCAATACAAAGCGGTTAACTTAGTGGAAATTGTTCATCAGGCCTGTTTTACTCGCCTTGGGCAAGCTGAGAGCCAACGAATTGATTTGGGCTATGAAGGCCTTGATGTGGCTTGGATTAAAGGTGAACCTATTCTATTAGCGGAGATGTGCGCTAACTTAATTGATAATGCCATTAAATACACCCCTGAAGGTGGCGTGGTGACCGTTCGTGTGGTGAATAATGAAAATACACAGCAACTTGTTTTAGAAGTAGAGGATTCAGGTCCCGGCATTCCAGATGCTAAAATTAGCCGCTCCATGGAGGCATTTACGCGGTTAAATAATGCATTAGGTAAAGAGGGCGCGGGGCTCGGTTTGGCGTTGGTCAAAGATATTGCGAGTTACCATGATTCTGAGCCGCAACTACTAAAAAGTGAATTATTGGGAGGGTTACTTGTACGGATTGCATTTACGGCTAGCCATGCGCCGAGTCGTTAAGGAAAGGGCGCTGCTGATTGAGCGCCCTTGTTGCAACAATTTATTTTTGCAGTGAACTAAAATCCCATTTTTTTAAGGCATTGATAGCGTCTTTGTCTTGGTACTTCGCCCCTAACTGAAGGTAATCATAGGCTTTTTGTAAATCTTCTTTGCTCTTGGTACCGATCCAACCGTGATAGTACATATAGGCAAGTTTGTATTTCGCCATGGCATGGTGGCTACCTTGTTCTAAATCGGTCATATCGTAATATTTTGCAGCCCGAACATAATCTTTCGGCATGCCTTGACCAAAATAGAGCATATCTCCCGCTAAGTGTGCGGTATTGCTATCATTTTGCTGAGCACCTAAATCGAAATAATACAAGGCCTTAGCAAAATCTTTTTCAATTCCACGCTCATTGTCTTTACGGTACAGGTTACCCAAAATGTTGTAGGCTCTTGAATAACCATTTTTCCCTGCCAGTTCATAGTAGTAGATCATTTTTTGTGTATCTTCAGGCACCATTTCGCCTCGTGCATAATTGATCCCTAATGAAAATGCAGCCATTTTGTCGCCCGCTTCGGCTTTCACGCGTTTGGCTTCAATTTCCGCAGCAAAACGACCGTATTTCTGGAAATCTTGCTCTTCTTTAAAGCGTTGTTCGACCGCGTGTTTATCTTCTGCTGACAACTTATTGATTAATGCAATATTGTCGGTGTCTTTTTCCAACCTTAGGGCGATATAGTACGCTTGTTTAGCATCTCCTTTTAGAACGTAGGCATCGTAAAGGCTATTGAGTGCGTAGTTGTCATTGTATTTCAAGGATATTTCAAACCACTCAATGGCTTTATCGAGATCTTGTTCAACACCACATTCCTCTTTTAGATAGAGATCACCCATGGTTCGAGTTAAGTCCTCAGGCTCTTGAATAAAGGTTCTATCGGTATTTTTGCCAAATTTACCTTTTTCCAGCCACTCTTTCAGATAAGAGCCCGCTTTATCCATATCTGTATTACGGCTATTAGCGCAGTAGCGTCCTGGAGAGTTAATTTCATATAACATTTTAATGGCCTCCATATCACCTTGTTTATGGGCTTGTTCCAGATAGCCCAAGGCTTTTTGTGGATCACTACTGGCGTAGTAACGATATAAGCGTTTGAGGGCATCAGGGCGACTTGGCGCTTCACTTTCTAGCAAAGCAAAGTACTTTTTATCATCTTTACTGCGGTTAAGGTCGTTGTTTTCGCTGCGAATGCCTTTTTGGTATAAGTTCGCGAGGGAATTAAACGCGTGTTTTGAAAGCTCGCTATCAGTGGATTTCATCCCCTCTTGCAGGTACTGGATCGCGGCGTTATATTCTGCGGACTCAAAGGTGACACCGCTATCATATAGGTATGCATCCGCGAGTTGGACTTTGGAAAATAGGTCGTTTTTCGCTACACCATCAAGGTAATTTTGCCGTTTGTCTTGCTTATCTTCTGTTACGCTATTCAACGATGGATAAACGGCGAGGTTACCCCCAGCAATCGCCTTTTTATACCACAACTGCGCAGCACTGGCATGACCTTGAGATTTATACCAATCGCCTAATTTTTCAGCGGCAGCGGCATCGCCATTTTGTGCAGCTATAACGGTGGTGTCATACAGCTTTGTGTATTCTTCAACGCGCTTCGGGTTAGAATGTTTTCTCAGGTAAACAATTGCTTCATCCCAATTTGGCTCAACGACAAGTGTTTTCTTGTCAGCAGAAAGCTCGCCCATATACAGCATTTTACTGTAAAGAATAATGGCATTATCGTTCCCTTCATCACTCGCCATTTTTAGGTATTTCATCGCTTCTTGGCGGTCTTCTTTTACACCATTACCGTATAAATAGGCACTACCCACGTTGTATTTTGCGGATGTGCTTGCATTTAGTGTTTTCATACCAATATCAAAGTCATCCATGTACTTGATGTACTGATCCCCCCAACTACCTGACTTTAGGTAGTATTCACGGGCTTTTTGGCGATTAACATCGACTAATTGGCTGCCACTTAAATATTGATGAGCCAGTTCGCGGGTATAACTTTTGTTGCCAAGAGCTGCAAGTTGGTCGTAATAACCGATTATTTTATTTTTGTTTGCACTCTGGAGTTCTGCGTTTTCATTGTAATAATCGATAAGCTCTTCAAGTGCTGTTTCGTTATTCAGTTTGGCACTTTTCTCTAAGTAGTCTAGCCATTTTTGCTTATCGACTTTTTGTCCGTAATTACCGAATTTATAGGCGTTGGCAAGACTGCGTAATGCATCGGGATCATTATTTTTTGCATTTGCTTGAAGAGTAATAAATGCAGCTCTTGCTTTTTCGATTTCGCTTTTGCGTGATTTTAAAAAACTGAAATCGGGGTCGGAAATTTTGTTGTAATATTCCATAGCGAGATCGTAGTTAGCATCTTCACCATAATCCCCTTTTTGATAGATTTCACCCAGTTCATATAAACAGCGGTTGTTGCCTAATGCCGCACAACGTTTATATTGCGGGATCAGGTCGTCAGGAGTTAACCCCGTAATGGCTTGAAAACGGTCTTTATAATAAGCTTTATCCGTGAGGTAATTTACTCTATCAAGGTTTTGTGCGATGTATAAAATTGCAGCTGTGCTGCCTAAATCCGCGGCTTTTAAAATATTGTCATAATAAGGCTTGAGCTCGTCATTGCTTAGGGCACTGACATTCTTTAAGTTTGTCAGTTGCTTAATACCATATTGATAAGTGATATCTGCATCAGTACCAATCAACGGCTCAATCAATTTTTGTGCTTCAGCATTTTTCTCAGTGACCGCTAAATCGACCAGTAATATCTTGGTATCTTCATGCTTTAATCCTACTCTAAATAAAATATCGTATGCTGTGTTGAGTTCTTCATCAGTGAGTGAGGATTTAGCTTGAGATGACCTTAATAAGTCTACGAGTATATTAGCGATGGTGTTGATTTCAGTGGGTTGATATTTAAGCAGTGCGGCAGCGTAGTAAACACGTCCGTTATAATCATACTCACTCGATTTTTCATACAATTCAAAAGCGAATTTTTTATTTTTCTCTGCGTCTTGGCGCAGTAAATAATCGGCATAAAAATGCGCTAAAGCGTCATTATTGCGTTCAACAACATCTTTTTTTAGGATGTCGACAACGGTTTTTTCATCAACAAATTCTTTAATATCATAACGATAATACAACTGTACTAACATGCGGTCTGCGGTAGACGGATAGCCACGAGTATCCAAGTTCGCTTTAAGTAGTTGCGTGGCTTTTTCGAGGTTTTTTTCCGTTCCGAAGCCATTAATATAATCGCGAGCAAGTTGCATTTGGGTATCATAGGTTGGCTGAATGCGATTTGCTTTTTCTATCGCTTCAAATGATTTTTCGGGTGAATAATAAGCACTGCCTTTGGTGCCATAGACTTGGCTAGCAAGGCGCTGGGCTTTTGCTGAATTAGGGTACTTTCGCATTAATTCAGGTAAGTATTTTTCCACTGTCGCATTAAGCTTTTTTGTAGGGAAATCATAATCAGAGATGGCGAGTTGGGTGATGGTGATCAGTGCTTCTTGATGACCCAGATCGGCGGCGGAGGTTAAGTATTTGTTGGCTAAAACGTTATTGCGCTCAACATTGTGAAAAGTGGTGCCTGAATAAACGCGATAAGCAGCATACATGGCATCAGGGTATTGTTGATTAGCGGCCTCGGTTAACGCTTGAATTTTACTTTCATCAGCAAGGTAGCTGAGGTATAAAGCTTTAGGTTTCTTTTGTTCAATCAGAGGGCGTAAATAGGCCATGGCACGGAATTGACTGCGTTTGACATCTTCACCCACGGTGTATTTGTGATACAGCGTGTAAATGGCATGCTCTTCACCTTTACTGGCTCGCTCTTCAAGGTTGGCAATAATTTGTTGTTTTTCTTCCGCTGTTAGCGAACCGTATAGGGATAATGGCGCAGGCTCCATGTCATCGCTTTCAGAAAGAAAACCTAAAGTTGATGAATATGACATGCGTTCGTATTTTTTCGCTAACGTTGGGTTTGCAGTGATCCCATTGCCACCTTCTTCATAAATAGTGGCCAATAACATAGCGGGGAGCGGAAAATCGTTGCTAACCAGTGGGGTTAAAATTTCAACGGCTTTCTTATTGTCTTTATCAAATTGATGGGCGATATAACCCAGTGCAAACTTTGCAAAGTGAGAACCTTGGTCAGCGGCTAAGGTAAAATATTGACGCGCGAGTTTGATATCTTGGGGTATTTCATCGTATCTATCTTTTATATAGACGCTTCCTACCAATTCTTGAGCTTCTTTTACACCTAAATCAGCGGCTTTGATTAAGGAAGTGAGGCCATTTCTATCTTCTTCGGTATCATCCATCTCACGGTTATAGCGGTAATAACCTAGGTTATAGAGAGCATTCTTATTATTCGCTTCAGCGGCTTTCACGAGATAACGTTGCGCGACCTCATCATCAGGCTCTACACCAATTCCGTCTTTATACATCATGGCTAAGGCATATGCAGACTGAGAGTCTTGGTCGGCATTTTTTTTAAACTGCTCAACAGCGGCATTGGCATCACCTTGTTGATATAAGTCGTACCCAGCTTGGGCTGAGTTGGATTGGTTGGATGCGTTGATAAAGTAAATGCCAATAGCGATAGCAATTATTATCAATGCAAACAAACCCACTTTAAGCTGTTTAGTCATGGTTATTCCTTGTCATGGCTTATTGCATCATTTGCCACGATCCTTTATGTCGTGCGTATTGAGAGTTAGTACGATTAAAGCGTTATTTTTATTTGGCTTAAGTCTAATTGCTGATAAAGAAAATCCAATCAGAATGTGCCTACAATGGGCAATAAGACTGCGTTGAGCTTATCAATGACAGAAAAATAATGAATGACCTAGTCATGTTAAAGTGTCACAAACTATGAACATTGACAAAAAAGAGTCAAAAAAAGTGAAGTCAGGAGAAAAAGAGATGGATTATTTTGTGAAAGGCTTTCAAACATAGCCCCACAATGTGGGGCGTATGAGTGACGACATTGCTTTATTGCTTTTGTAATTCTATTTTACTGGCAAGTATCCTCTTGAACCACCTTTTTTTCACGGCGGAACATTTGGGTGAGTGGGGTGCGTAATTGCTGCGCTAACATTACCCCTAGTAATACAACGCCTCCGCCAATTAAATGATAGCTTCTTAGTTCTTCACCCAAGGCAAAAATAGCAATAATTGCGGTAAATACGGGGGCAAGATTCATAAATATGGAGGTGGTATTAGCGCCTAAGCGTATCACCCCTTGGATCCATAAAGCCGGGGCTATAATCGAAGCGGCAATGCCTGCAAACAGTACTAGGCCAATATTATGGCTATTAAGAGCAACATCATCGGCCATCAAGAAGTTAGGTAATAATAAAATCACGCCAAAGAAAATTTGCACGTACAGTGAATCCCAACTAGAGAGTTGAATTGACCAACGTTTTGTCAGCACACCATAAAGTGCATAGGCAGCAGAAGCGACAATCATCATTAACTCCCCTTGACCTAACCCGTGCGACAGCAGGGTGCTTGGGTTACCTTGACTCACCAACCACAGTAAACCAAATAGCGATAAAGCCGAACCCAGTACAATTCCAACAGTTGGAATAACACGTAGGACAAAAATACTGATAACGACTGTTAATAATGGGATTAATGAATTCATAATTCCCATAAATGTGGCACTCACACTATGGGCGGCGTAGTAAGCCAAACTTTGGTAAAGCATCATACCAAGGGCACCTAAAATGGCTAATTGCCACCAATGTTTCATCACCACTTTGTGGTGACGTAGTACCGAGCGCAGAACAAAGGGGGTCATGACAAGTAACGCTAACGCCCAGCGGTAAAAGGATATAGCCGCAGGATCAATTGCGGTGGACGCCGCTTTGTTTACGATGGCATTGATTGACCACAATAAAACCGCAATGAGCGGAAAAAACAAATTCTTCATTAAAACATTCTCCCATATCGAATGTGATCCAGTATACATCTGACCGATTTTTTATATATACTGATAATCAGACAATCGATAACGTTTTTCAGACAGGTATGATGGGAAATTCAAAACGAGATATTTGGCAAATCAGTGAATGCAATATTATTGAGCCCGAACTTATTGCATTTCGCCACGAACAAACCGCAGCACTGACCGAGTATAAATCGCACTCACATCCATTTGGGCAGATGTTGTACGTAGTTTGCGGCATTATGGAAATGGAAGTGTCTGGCAAACATTACTTAGCACCGCCTGAATTTTGTATTTGGATCCCCGCCAATACTTCCCATGCTAGCTTTAATAAAGAAAGTGTCAAATTTCGCATCATTGATTTCTCTCATAAATATAATCAAGTGTTAGCTCAGCGTCCTTGTGTTGTTCGGTTAAGCGGGATATTTCAATCCATTATGACGGATATGTACCAGCGGGCTATTGTTCAGCCAGAAACTGAACAAGATTTGCGCCTTGCCCATGTATTGATTGATCAATTTTCCTTATCCCCTTGCCAAGATACTTACCTGCCTACGACGAAAGACAAATTTTTAGCCCCTATTTTACAAGAGCTGCAAAATGCCCCCGCAGATAACACCACACTGGCAGAATGGGCAAAGCGTTATTATACCTCGGAACGCACATTATCAAGACGTTGTCAGCAAGAGCTTGGCATGTCATTTAGTGAGTGGCGACAGCGCCTGCGTTATTTACATGCCGTCGCAGGGTTAGAGCGCGGAAAAAGCGTGCATGAAGTCGCGTTGGATGTGGGGTACAGTTCCGCTTCAGCATTTATTGCTATGTTTCAGCAAATTTCTGGGGTAACGCCTGATCGGTTTCGCCTGAAAGAGTTTACGATTAACGATAACTTTGGTCCAGCACGTTAACTCTCGTAGGCATCTAAGGGAAACCGTGGCAAAATATTGTGATACAGAGCAAAATTGCCAATAATTGGGACACACAGCGTGAAAATTTTAGTTGATGAAAATATGCCTTACGCTCAAGCACTATTTAGCGAGCTAGGTAATGTTAAGGCCGTACCGGGACGTCCGATCCCTGAACAAGAATTGATTGATGCGGATGCATTAATGGTTCGATCTATCACCAAAGTCAATGAATCGCTTTTAAACAATACGCCCGTTAAATTTGTTGGCACTGCAACTGCTGGGTTTGATCATGTGGATACAGCGTGGTTATCCACAGCCAATATTGGTTTTTCGTCTGCGCCGGGGTGTAATGCCATTGCTGTTGTGGAATATGTGATTTCATCTCTATTGCTACTTGCTGAGCGAGATCATTTTGACTTACGTGAAAAAACAGTAGGGATCATCGGTGTTGGTAATGTCGGAGGACGTTTAGCCGCACGTCTAAAAGCGTGGGGCGTGAAAACGGTTTTATGTGATCCGCCACGTGCAGCAAAAGGCGAAGAAGGGCCATTCGTCACATTTGATGAACTTCTCACACAGGCTGATGTGTTGACTTTTCATACCCCACTGAATATGGCGGGGGAAGCGCAGACTTTCCATTTGATGGATAAGACGCGTTTAGAAAACTTGCGTGAAGGCACTATTTTAATTAATGCCAGTCGTGGTGAAGTGGTTGATAACCAAGCTTTATTGTCCGTTCTTCAGCAAGGGAAAACGATAAGTGTTGTACTGGATGTGTGGGAGCCTGAGCCTGATCTAAATACAGAATTACTCGATTTAGTCGATATTGGCACGCCGCACATTGCAGGTTATACCCTTGAGGGGAAAGCGCGTGGAACAACGCAAGTGTATGAAGCCTATTGCCAATTTCTTGGCAAAACCGCGCAGGTTTCGCTCTCATCTCTGTTGCCCAAACCGGATATCAGCGAATTAACCTTCAATGGTAAATTAACGCAAAACCAGCTCAAAAGGTTAGTGCATCTAGTGTATGATGTGCGCCGTGATGATGCGGCATTAAGATCTGTTGCGGGCATTAAAGGTGAATTTGATAAACTGCGAAAAAATTATCAAGAGCGCCGTGAGTGGTCATCCCTTAATGTGATTTGCAATGACCCGCAAACCGCTGCCTTACTTACGGAGCTAGGTTTTAAGGCTCGCTTAGTTTACGCATCATAGATTCAGTAAGATGAACACCGGATTAAATGACCTCAATGATTGAGGTCGTTTAATTTTTTTATTTTTTAGAGGAAAAGCCATGACTGAAGGTTGGAATATTGCAGTATTGGGTGCAACCGGTGCTGTGGGTGAAGCGATAATTTCACTGTTACAAGAAAGAGAATTCCCAGTCGGCGAGTTGTATTTACTGGCCAGCGAACGTAGTGCGGGAGAGAGCGTACGTGTTAATGGCAAAGGTATCCAAGTCATCGATGCCAAAGACTTTGATTGGTCTCAAGCACAAATGGCTTTTTTCGCAGCGGGAGAAGCGGCGAGCCTGCAATACGCGGAATCAGCAGCTCAAGATGGCTGTATTGTGATTGATACCAGCGGCGTTTTTGCGCAAGAACCGGATGTGCCATTAATTGTTCCAGGTGTGAACCCACAGGTTTTAGCCGATTACCGTAATCGCAATATTATTTCGCTAGCCGATAGTGCGGTCAGCCAATTATTGACAGCAATTAAACCTTTAATGGATGCAGCGGGATTAAGTCGCATCACATTAACCAATATGCTATCGGTTTCAAATTATGGCAAAGCTGCCGTAGATGAGCTGGCGGGTCAAAGTGCTCGTTTATTGAACGGTATTCCTGCGGAAGAAGGGCGTTTTAGTAAGCAACTCGCATTTAATATGTTGCCATTGTTGGCGGATATAGAAGGCAGTGTTGTGCAAGAACGTCGCTTGGTTGAGCAGGTGCGTAAAGTGTTGCAAGATGATGGCTTGCCTGTTGCGGTCAGTTTTATCCAATCCCCTGTTTTCTATGGCAATGCGCAAGTTGTCCATTTAGAAACGTTGCGTCCGATCAGTGCCGAAGAAGCGAACGATGAATTTGAACGTTTTGACGATATTCAGGTCTCAGAAGAGGGGGATTACCCAACGCAAGTGACTGAAGCATCGGGGAACGACCAACTGAGTATTGGTTGTGTGCGTAATGATTACGGTATTCCTGAAATTTTACAGTTTTGGTCAGTCGCCGATAACGTGCGTTTTGGTGGGGCATTAATGGCCGTTGAAACGGCGGAGAAACTCGCTCAGGAGTTGTTCTACTGATGTCCGAGTCAACAAAGTTGCATCGTATCGCATTAGGTATTGAATACAACGGTAGTCGCTATTTTGGTTGGCAGCGTCAACAAGAAGTAAAAAGTGTGCAAGGTTGCCTTGAAGACGCCTTGTCGAAAATCGCTGCTGAGCCTATTGGCGTGTTTTGTGCGGGGCGTACAGACGCTGGCGTTCATGCGACAGGGCAAGTGGTGCACTTTGATACGTCCGTTGAGCGTAAAGAAGCGGCGTGGACGATGGGGGTGAATACCCATTTACCGCCCGATATTGCTGTGCGCTGGTGTCAAATGGTGGATGATGAGTTTCACGCCCGTTTTAGTGCAACGGCACGCCGTTATCGCTATGTGATTTTTAATCACCGCTATCGGCCCGCGATTTTATCCAGTGGTGTGACACACTTTCATTATCCACTGGATGAAAAACGGATGCACGAAGCGGCGCAGGCACTGATTGGAGAGCGTGATTTTACCTCATTCAGAGCAGTCCAGTGTCAGTCAAAAACACCTTGGCGTAATGTTATGCACGTCAATGTAAGCCGCCATGGTCACTATGTGGTGGTCGATATCAAAGCTAACGCATTTGTGCACCATATGGTGAGAAACATTGTGGGGAGTTTGCTGGAGATTGGTTGTGGCAATCAAGAGATTGATTGGATGGCCCATCTTCTGGCGTTAAAAGACCGAACTAAAGCCGCCGCGACAGCAAAAGCGGAAGGGCTCTATTTGGTCAGTGTGGATTATCCAGAGAAATTTGCGCTTCCACGTAATGTCATGGGGCCACTTTTTCTTGACGATACACTGATGTAAACCGACGTTAACTTTATCTCATAATCACTGTAAATGGCACGGATGCTATTATTAATGAGGGTTATATGGAATTTATCAGTTTTATTATCGACTTTATTTTACATATCGATGTGCACCTTGCCGAACTGGTCAGAGATTATGGCACGTGGGTATATGGTATTCTGTTCCTGATCTTATTTTGTGAAACAGGGTTAGTGGTCACACCATTCTTACCGGGAGATTCGTTATTATTTGTCGCTGGGGCTATTTCGTCATTAGACAGTAACGACCTCAATGTGCATTTAATGGTTGCCTTAATGATTACTGCGGCAATTATTGGTGATGCGGTAAACTATACGATTGGGCGTATTTTTGGTGAAAAATTATTTAAAAATCCAGACTCCAAGATTTTTCGTCGGGTATATTTAGAAAAAACCCATGCATTTTATGAGAAACACGGTGGCAAAGCGATTATACTGGCGCGTTTCGTGCCGATAGTCAGAACTTTTGCCCCTTTCGTTGCAGGAATGGGCAAAATGTCTTATCGTCATTTTGCTTTTTATAATGTGACGGGCGCATTTATTTGGGTATTATTGTTCACTTATGCAGGGTATTTCTTCGGTGAATTACCGTTCGTACAAAAGAATTTGAAATTACTGATAGTCGCGATTATCTTTGTTTCAATTTTACCGGGTGTGGTTGAAATTATTCGCCATCGCCGGATCGCCGCAAAAGAAAAGCGTGCGGCAGTGCAAAAAATTGATAACCACTAAGTGGTTTAACAAGTTTTTATCTACAGTGAGATATCATTGTGGTTTAATGGCAAAAAATTACATACTGGTGATAACCAGAGTGAATCAGACAAAAAGGTCCATTAATGAGCTGGATTGAAAAAATTTTAAAGAAAGGTAACTTGACCCAATCTCACAAAGCTAACATTCCTGAAGGGGTTTGGACGAAATGCGATAGCTGTGGTCAGGTTTTATATGGTGCTGAATTAGAACGCAATTTATCAGTGTGTCCAAAATGTGACCACCATATGCGTATCCATGCCCGTCAGCGCTTAGAAACTTTCCTTGATGAAAATTCGACAACGGAACTCGGTAGCGAGCTTGAGCCAAAAGATATTCTTAAGTTCAAGGATTCAAAAAAATACAAAGACCGTATTACCGCCGCCCAGAAAGAAACAGGCGAAAAAGATGCAATTATTGTGATGAAAGGAACCTTAAAAGGGATGCCTGTCGTCGCAGCTGCATTTGAATTCGCGTTTATGGGGGGGTCAATGGCATCAGTTGTGGGGGCGCGTTTTGTCCGTGCCGTCGAACAAGCTCTGGAAGATAACTGCCCGCTGGTGTGTTTCTCATCAAGTGGTGGTGCGCGTATGCAAGAAGCGTTGTTATCCCTGATGCAAATGGCAAAAACCAGCGCAGCTTTAGCGAAAATGCAAGAGCGCGGTTTACCGTACATCTCTGTATTGACAGACCCAACCATGGGCGGTGTTTCAGCAAGTTTAGCCATGTTAGGTGATATCAACGTTGCAGAACCTAAAGCGTTGATTGGTTTTGCAGGGCCGCGTGTTATCGAACAAACGGTTCGCGAAAAACTGCCACAAGGCTTCCAACGCAGTGAGTTCTTACTGGAAAAAGGCGCTATCGATATGATCGTTCGTCGCCCAGAAATGCGTGATCGTCTGGCTGAAATCTTGGCGATGTTAACGCATCAACCGAGTTTCAGTGATGCCCCCATCATTGCGGCCGAAACGGTAGAAATCGATTTGAATGCCATTGATGAGATCAATGCCGAAGAAGCAGAAAAGGATCCAGCAAAGCATAAAAAAGATGATGAGTAAGCTAATCATTCCTACTGCCAAGTCTCCGCTGGAGGCTTGGCTTTCTTATCTCACCGACCTGCATAGCCAAAATATCGATATGGGGTTGGAACGAGTCGGTCAAGTCGCTCGGAATATGAACTTGACGCAACCTGCTCCTAGAGTCATCACTGTCACAGGCACCAACGGAAAAGGCACCACCTGCCATACGCTAGAGTCAATTTTGATGGCGGCGGGACTAAAGGTGGGGGTTTACAGTTCTCCCCATTTAGTGCGCTACACGGAACGTGTACGTATTCAAGGTCAAGAACTTACTGATTCTGATTTTTGTGAAGCCTTTGCCACCATTGAAGCGCAGCGTGAAAATATTTCCCTTACTTACTTTGAATATGGCACGTTGGCTGCACTACAATTATTTAAGCAAGCTCAACTGGATGTTGTTATTTTAGAAGTGGGCTTGGGTGGACGTTTAGATGCGACTAACGTGGTGGACGCGGATATTGCTGCCATTACCAGTATTGCCCTTGATCATACCGATTGGTTAGGTTCTGATCGTGAACAGATTGGCTATGAAAAAGCTGGCATCTTCCGCCAAGGCCATTATGGGGTGGTGGGGGAGCCTGATATGCCGGACTCTATCGGGCAATATGCCGATAAAATCGGTGCCATTTTGTTCCGTCGTGGCGTAGATTGGCAATATAGTGAGCATTCTAATTGCTGGTCTTGGCAGAGTTCACAAGGTGAATGGCACAACCTACCTGTACCGAATGTACCATTGGCGAATGCGGCAACCGCGTTAGGTGTTATCCGTTGTTTATTACAAATTGATGGAGAGATCGCCAAAAAAGTCACCGATGCAGCTATTCATCAAGGTTTGAAATCTGCCCAATTACCGGGGCGTTTCCAAGTCATTGGTGAGAAGCCATTAATGATTTTAGATGTTGCACACAACCCCCATGCGGCAGGCTATTTAGTGAGTAAATTAGCGGCATTACCTGCGGTTGAAGGTCGTCGTATTCGTGCCGTTGTTGGGATGCTCGGCGATAAAGATATTAAAGGTACCCTAGAGTGTTTATCACAACAGGTGACGGATTGGTATCTTGCACCTTTGACTGAATTTAGAGGGGCTGATGTTACTCAGTTAAGTCAGCATATACAGCAAGCTAATGTATTTGATAGCGTAGAAAAAGCATGGCAACAAGCCTGTGTTGATGCGCAAGAACAGGATGTGATCGTGGTGTGTGGGTCATTCCATACTGTCGCTCATGTCATGATGTTATTAGAAAACCAAAAAGGATAGTGCTGGTGGCTAGTAAATTTCAAAATCGTCTTGCCGGCGTCATTGTACTGGTTGCCGCAGGGGTCATTGTGCTTCCTGCGCTTCTTGATGGCGATAAGAAATATAATGAAAACGAATTTGCAGCCATTCCTATTATCCCTAAACCGGGCGATGAAGAAGATATCGAAGCTATTGCTCCGTTAGCGCATAATTCGGCGAGTGTTCCTTCGGAAGGTGCGTCTGAGGCTATGTTATCAGAGGCAATAACCCAGCAGCAAAATGAACAAGCAGCGACAAATTCATCGGCTTCGACAAATGTGCCTGTGACGGTTGAGCCAATTAAACCTGAGCCGAAACCGGAACCAAAACCGGAACCGAAGCCCGAGCCAAAACCACAGCCGAAACCAGAACCGAAGCCAGAGGTTAAATCTGAGCCTCAAGGCAAAGCGTTTGTTGTCCAGGTCATCGCCTTAAACAATGCAAATAAGGTTGAAGAGATTGTGGCGAAGCTGCGGTTATCAGGTTACCAGGTGTATACGGTCCCAGCGAAGCCAGTGAACAATAAATTGACACGTATTTATGTCGGGCCTGAAGCGTCAAGGCAGAAGCTAGAATCCGCGCTTCCCGAACTGAATGCGATTACAGGAACTAAAGGGATAATTCAAACATTTAAACCTTAATAAATCGATCCAATAATCCCTAAAAGGTAAGGGGATTTAGTAACTTACTGCGGCGATTATGATTTTTTGTTTTCGCCGCTATTTTTTTTAATTTGATAGAAAAATGGTTACGCAAACGTTTTCGTTTTCTGTTAGAATGCACCTCGCTGATGTCGTGAGTGCAAATTTTGGATGAAATATGGTCTGGATAGATTACGCAATTATCGCCATTATTGGCTTCTCGGCACTGGTTAGCTTGATCCGTGGTTTTGTGCGTGAGGCACTATCACTAGTGACATGGGGCTGTGCTTTTTTTGTCGCAAGTACATTTTACCCTTATTTAGCGGATTACTTTACCCGCTTTGAGGATGTACTGGTACGAAATGGCATCGCCATCGCGGCATTGTTTATTGCCACATTAATTGTGGGGGCAGTCGTGAATTACGTGATTAGTTCTTTAGTGCAAAAAACGGGGTTATCAGGCACAGATCGTGTTCTGGGGATTTGCTTCGGTGCACTGCGTGGTGTGTTGATTGTATCGGCCTTGCTGTTTTTTCTCGATACCTTTACACCGCTTCCTCAAAGTGAGGATTGGCAGCGTTCCGAATTTATTCCACAGTTTAGTCATATTATCAGGTGGTTTTTTGACTACCTACAAAATGCGTCAAGTTTCCTACCGGAGAATATCTCTCCGTCTGGCTGATGAGGAAAGACCAAATGTGCGGTATTGTCGGGATCGCTGGTGTTACACCAGTTAACCAATCAATTTATGATGCTTTAACAGTGCTTCAGCACCGTGGGCAAGATGCAGCAGGTATTGCCACCATTGATGGCAAAAATAATATTCGTTTACGCAAAGCAAATGGTCTTGTGAAAGATGTATTTGAAACACGTCATATGCTTCGGTTACAAGGCTGCATGGGGTTAGGGCATGTCCGTTATCCAACCGCAGGCAGCTCCAGCGCTTCGGAAGCGCAGCCTTTTTATGTAAACTCACCGTTCGGTATCACACTTGCTCATAATGGTAATCTGACAAACGCACACGAACTTACTCGGAGTTTGTTTGAAACAGCACGTCGCCATGTCAATACGACTTCGGACTCTGAAATTTTACTCAATGTGCTGGCGTATGAACTGGACAGATTCGACCATTTTCCCCTAGAGCCAGATAACATATTCAGCGCTGTCGCTGCGATGCATAAAAAGCTGCGAGGTGCCTACGCATGTGTTGCATTGATTATCGGTCATGGCATGCTCGCGTTTCGCGATCCGCATGGTATTCGCCCGTTAGTGCTGGGGCGTCGTATCGCAGAAAATGGCAAACATGAGTATATGGTCGCCTCCGAAAGTGTCGCTCTTGATACCTTAGGTTTTGAGTTTTTACGTGATGTAGCACCGGGTGAAGCAGTGTATGTCACCGAAAAAGGTCAATTGTTTACGCGCCAATGTTCTGAACATCCGCAGTTGACACCCTGTATCTTTGAATATGTCTATTTTGCGCGTCAAGATTCCTTTATCGACAAAGTGTCGGTGTATAACGCAAGGCTGCGAATGGGGCAAAAGTTAGGTGCCAAAATTGCACGTGAGTGGGAAGATCTCAATATTGATGTGGTGATCCCTATCCCTGAAACCTCTTGTGATATTGCGTTAGAAATCGCCCATATCTTGAATAAACCGTACCGCCAAGGTTTTGTTAAAAACCGTTATGTCGGTCGTACTTTTATCATGCCTGGTCAGCAAGAACGTCGTAAATCCGTACGCCGTAAACTGAATGCAAACCGCGCTGAATTCCGTGACAAGAATGTGTTATTAATTGATGATTCTATTGTTCGTGGTACAACTTCAGAGCAAATTGTTGAGCTTGCTCGCGAAGCAGGGGCGAAGAATGTCTATTTCGCTTCAGCAGCACCCGAAGTACGCTTCCCGAACGTCTATGGTATTGATATGCCAAATGCAAACGAATTAATTGCTCACGGTCGTGAAGTGGATGAAATTCGTAAGCTCATCGGTGCGGATGGGCTGATTTTCCAAGATTTAACGGACTTAGTTGATGCTGTTCGTGAAGAAAATCCAGAAATTAGCGAGTTCGAATGCTCCGTCTTTGATGGTATTTATGTCACCAAAGATATTGACCAAAGTTATTTAGATTATCTGGAAAACTTGCGAAAAGATGATGAGTTGAAGTTAAAAGATAAGAGTGACGTTGAAGATCTCGAAATCTATAACGAAGGCTAAATTTTCGGCATAGTTTGGACCAACACTGTTGTTGGCTTCATTTCGCTACCCAAGTCTCATACGTTTGTATGCGTCTTGGGATAGCTTGATTGACCGCCCCGCGGTAACTCAATGGATTTAAAAACTCGTGGTATTTGGTTAACTATCATTTGAAATAAAAGCATAAGTTACAGTTATATCTGATTTAAAATTCCCGTAATTCGAGTAGGCTAGAGGAAACTGATTGCCTATTTGGAGCGAGATATGGTGGACTTCGATTCCCTTCCTGATGTAATAAAACCCTTTATTGATAAAATCAAAGCAACGAAAAAATCCCGTGTTGAAATGACTTTAACCCCTGTTGAAGAGTACGTTTGGTGGGAAAGTCGCATCGGGGGAATGCCATATTTGCCTTTGAATGCCTCTTACCCAACCAATAGCGAAGGAATACCGTTAAAGCTGCTCGCACAAATCAATTTTGCACAAATGCCTAAACTGGAAAACTACCCAGAAAAAGGGATATTACAATTTTTCATCGGTGGTGATGATCTGTACGGTGCTGATTTCGAAGATAGACAAAAGCAAGAGGATTTTCGTGTCATTTATCACGAAAATGTTATTGAAGACGCATCTCAATTAACGCAAGACTTTTCCGCTGTGATTGCTGCCCATTCTGATGACTATTACACCCCTATTGACCAAGTATGTGCTATCGAATTTACGCCCTCAGAGCAATATATCAGTATTGATGACTACCAATTTGGACAAAAAATATTAGGTGTTGATAACCTGTATGACTACGAAGACCAGTTTGCAGGGGAAGATTTTTACGATGAATGGGTTGAACCGTACAGTGAGGCTTTCGAGTCAGGGGCACACTGTATCGGTGGTTATCCATTCTTCACCCAATCCGATCCCAGAGAGTATGAAGAAGATATTCAGCAATATGAGTTACTCCTACAAATAAATAGTGATTACGAGGTGGGAATACTCTGGGGAGACATAGGCGTAGGGAATTTCTTTATCCATCCAGAAGATTTGAAGAAAAGGGATTTTAGTCGGGTGGTGTATAATTGGGATTGTGGCTAAATCCTCGTCATCTTTTAGGCTGTCGCGGTGTTGGCTGCGCTCAGCCACCCAAGTCACATACTTTTGTATGCTCCTTGGGCTGGCTTTGCTTGCCGCCTAGCGACAACCTAAAATCTTTAGAGGATTAGATTGGCGTCTTTTTAGGCTGTCGCGGTGTTGGCTGCGCTCAGTTCCCTAAGTCACATATTCTTGTCTGCTCCTTGGGCTGGCTTTGCTTGCCACCTAGCGACAACCTAAAATCTTTAGAGGATTAGGTTGGGCGTCTTTTAGGCTGTTGTGGTGTTGGTTTCACAAATTCGCCCTAGTCACGAAGGTTTTTACGCCCCAAGAGTGACTTTGCTTGCCGTCTAGTGACAACCTAAAATCTTTAGAGGATTAGATTGGCGTCTTTTAGGCTGTCGCGGTGTTGGCTGCGCTCAGTTCCCTAAGTCATATATTCTTGTCTGCTCCTTGGGCTGGCTTTGCTTGCCGTCTAGCGACAACCTAAAATCTTTAGAGGATTGGGTTGGGCGTCTTTTAGGCTGTCGTGGTGTTGGCTGCTCTCAGTTCCCTAAGTCACATATTCTTGTCTGCTCCTTGGGCTGGCTTTGCTTGCCGCCTAGCGACAACCTAAAATCTTTAGAGGATTAGATTGGCGTCTTTTTAGGCTGTTGTGGTGTTGGCTTCACAAATTCGCCCTAGTCACGAAGTTTTTTACGCCTCAAGAGTGACTTTGCTTGCCGCCTAGCGACAACCTAAAATCTATAGAGGATTAGGTTGGGCGTCTTTTAGGCTGTTGTGGTGTTGGCTGCACAAATTAGCCCTAGTCACGAAGTTTTTTACGCCCCAAGAGTGACTTTGCTTGCCGTCTAGCTATAGCCCAAATTATTTAGAGATTGTTCCTGCGATAGTATTTCCATACGTGTTTGTGGCGAGCTAACATCCCCAGAATGTTGATTATTCGGGTAGGGGCGAACAACTGCGTGTAATTTAGTATATAATCTGAAAAATTATTGTGGATTGGGCAGAAAAATGAAAAAACTGATCATTGGGTTAACTGGGGCAAGTGGGGCAATTTATGGCGTCAGGTTGCTTGAGGTACTCAAACCTATCAAACAGGTTGAAACCCATTTAGTGATGAGTGCAGCCGCCCGCCAAACACTCGCGTTAGAAACACAATATAGCGTGAAAGATGTGCAGCAGCTTGCTGATCATAACTACGATAGCCGTGATATTGCAGCCGCCATTTCATCCGGTTCATTTCGCACCGCAGGCATGGTGATTATGCCTTGTACAATGAAAACCCTGTCGGGTATTGTCCACAGTTATACGGATACATTAGTCACCAGAGCCGCCGACGTTGTACTCAAAGAAGGGAAAAAGCTAGTCCTTGGTGTGCGCGAAACCCCATTGCATATAGGGCATTTGAAGTTAATGGTGCAAGCCGCTGAAATGGGGGCAGTGATTATGCCACCTATGCCAGCGTTTTATCATCAACCTCATACTATTCAAGATATTGTCAATCAAACGGTGAACCGTGTTCTCGACCAATTTGATATTGAACTTGAGCAAGATCTCTTTAACCGCTGGCAAGGGGCTAAATGATCTTATCAGTTAGTTGGCGGGCATGTACGCATATCTATAACGTAAGGCGATTTACAGAAGCGCTATTTTAGTACCAATCTCAGAGCCCTAAATGACCTCTTTTGGCGTAATAAGCAAATCCTCTAAGGCGATTTTTAACTCAATAAATTCGAACTCAAAGCCAGCTTCCTCTAAACGCTTAGGTATGGCTTGTTGCCCGCCTAACACTAAGGTCGCGGACTCGCCTAAAATGGCTTTAATAACAAAGGCTGGCGTGCGGACAAAAGACGGGCGGTTGAGTACATCCCCTAAGATAGCCGCAAACTGGTCATTATGCACAGGATAAGGCGCCGTCATGTTGAAAGGGCCGGAAAGTGTTGGTTTAGTCAGTAAAAAGTAAATAGCATTGACCATATCGTTGATATGTATCCAAGGCATATATTGTTTGCCATGACCGATTGGACCACCAGCTCCCATGTTGAAAATGGGCAAAATTTTACCCAATACCCCACCATTGGGGGATAGCACCAACCCTGTGCGTAATAAACATACGCGAGTTTTTTCTGAAGCTGCATTTTCAGCAAGCGCTTCCCAATGTTGGGCTAATTGATGGGTAAATTCGTCGTGTGGCTGTTCATCTTCGGTGACAACAATTTGCCCTTGATCACCATAGTAGCCTACGGCAGAGCCCGATAAAAAGACGGAAGGCGGTGTTTCACTGGCAGCAATGAGTTCACTAAGTTGTTGAGTGATTTGCCAACGGCTATCACAAAGACGTTTTTTCTGTTCGTCAGTCCAACGTTTTTCAGCTATAGGTTCCCCCGCTAGGTTAATAACCCCATCGAAGCCATTAAGGTTGCTGACATCGTTTAAAGATGTCCAACATTCAACAGCTTTACAAAAACGGCTATACACTTTTTGCGGCGAACGGCTTAATACGGTGACCTGATGACCGAGTGAGACTAACTTTTGGACCAAAGGGGTGCCGATTAGGCCTGTGCCGCCTGTTATGAGTATTTTCATTGTCATCCCCGTCATATTTCAAACCGCAGCGTTGTCGTCTGTACCCGTTATTTAGCTGCTATCCTATTAAGTAATTCATAGCGCTAATACAATGTTACGATAGGTATTATGATCTAACTATAGCACCTGCGAGCACAAATTGTGTGATTTGCTCACGTTATCGCAAAAAAGGCGAAAGTGCTATTCGCATTGTGGCAAGAAGTCTTTATTTATGATGGCAACCGAATGCAAATTGGGCTAGGATCGACGACTAAGTGCGAGTTAAAAGCATCGTTGTATTGTCTAACATGTCGTGGCAATCAATCTATGATATAAGCTATTTTTAGCTTAATTATAAAAGGTTTACAGGATGGAACAACAAACCGAAGTCGTTGAATGGGTCGATATTGTCGATGAGGACAATACCGTTATTGCTCAGGCAACCCGCAGCCAAATGCGTGCTGAAAATTTACGGCATCGTGCGACGTATATTGTTGTGCATGATGGGATGGGGAAAATTTTAGTCCAACGGCGTACCGATACTAAAGATTTCCACCCTGGGTTTTTAGATGCCACGGCAGGTGGTGTCGTTACCCAAGGTGAAAATATTCTGGATTCTGCGAAACGCGAAGCAGAAGAAGAGCTGGGGATCGCCGGTGTACCATTTGCGGAGCATGGTCATTTTTATTTCGAAGATAAATTCTGTCGCGTGTGGGGGGGCTTATTTAGCTGTGTCAGCCATGGGCCTTTTGCTTTACAAGAGTCAGAAGTCGCCGAAGTGTGCTGGCTGACCCCCAAAGAAATCAGCGCACGTTGCGATGAGTTCACCCCTGATTCGCTAAAAGCGCTTTCCTTATGGCTTACTCGCAATAATGAGTCTGAAAAAGTCATCACTTGTGCTGAAAACTCGTAATTACTTAGGTTTTAATTGTAAAAGGGCTATTTTTTGTAGTCCTTTTAATTTTTTCGCCAAAATTCAAGTCTCTAGCAAGGTTAATTTTTGACTAATATATAACTATTGGTTATATGCAACTTGCACCTTAAACGATATATTCATTTCAACTCGCAATAGCGTGGGTGAATCGATTATTTTGCTCATCATATTGTGAAATGACTAAGCGATACAGAACGACGGACTGAGAACATAACAATGATAATGGATAAGACAGAATCACTTTTAAAACAACAACACCTCGAAAACGTAACCAATAAAGCGCGTGAAATTATGGAGCGAGAGGGGATTGAGGCCCTTATTGCCACGGTTGGGGATAATTTTTATCACTTGACGGGGTTTGCGAGCTTTTTTATGTACACCTTTAGGCAAACCGGCTCAGCTATTGCCGTTATTTTCCGTGATCCCACAGTGAAATCTCTGGTGATCATGAATGAGTTTGAAGCCGCAAACTTAACCTTACAGATGCCAAATGCGCAGATCAAAACCTTCCCAATATGGGTGGATGTTGATGATCCATATAATCCTGAGAATGGCAAAGTAGTGAAAGCAAGACCAATCAATAGCCCCATTGAAACCATTTTTAACTTATTAAAAGCGGCACTATCTGAGGCTGGCGTATATGGTAAGCCCGTTGCGATTGAACTTAATCAAATCACGTTTACAGGAAAAAACTGGTTAGACAAAGTCATTCCTGAGTTGAACTTGGTTGATTCTTCACCGCTATTTAATGAATTACGCATGATAAAAAGCGAATGGGAAATTGCTCACCTTAGAAAATCCGCGCAAATAACGGAAGCGGGCATTGAGGCGGCAAGTAAACTTATACGTGTTGGTTGTACATCTGCGGAATTAACCGCGGCTTTTAAAGCTAAAGTGATGTCATTCCCGGAAACGAATTACAGCCGTTTTCACTTAATTTCAGTGGGGAGTGATTTTTCACCCAAATTGTTGGCTGACAATGTACCAGCAAAAGAAGGGGACTTAATTAAGTTTGACTGTGGTGTTGATGTGGCTGGATACGGTGCAGATATTGCGCGAACTTTTGTGGTAGGTAAACCTAATGACAAGGTAAATGCAATTTATCAAACGATATTGAAAGGCCATCAATATATGTTAAGCCGTATTGCTCCTGGCGTTGCACTGAGCGATGTATTCAATGAAACCATGGCATTAATTCGTTCATCAGGTTTACCGTATTATAACCGTGGTCATCTAGGGCATGGTGACGGTGTGTTTGTGGGGTTAGAAGAAGCACCTTTTGTCAGCGCAGCAACCACTGAAGTTTTCCGCGCGGGGATGGTGATGAGTTTAGAAACACCTTATTACGGTATTGGTGTGGGCGGTATTATGATTGAAGACATGCTATTGATTACAGATGATGGTGTTGAAATGTTGAGCCATTTGCCTCGTGAATTGGTTTCTTTCTGATAATAAAAATAAGGTTCATTTTATGAGATGGTATCACTACCTTGTTATTTTCCCGCTCCTTGCATTAACGGTTGGGATTTATTATGCCAATGAGGTTGAACCCTTTGTAATGGGACTGCCTTTTTTGATGTTTTGGATTGTGGCATGGGTGATTGTTACTGCACTCATCATGTTATTAATTAATGTATTAGATAATAAAAATAGTAAGGAAACGTCATGAGTTCCGCATTAATTATTATTACCGCTTTTTTCCTTTTCAGTATTTATTTAGCGATTAGAGCGAAAAAAGGGAAAACCATGGATCACGAAGGGTGGTCAGTGGGCGGGCGGAGTTACGGTGCGCTGCTTGTTTTCCTTTTGAGTGCTGGGGAGATCTATACCACCTTTACGTTTCTAGGTGGAAGCGGTTGGGCATATGGCAAAGGTCCTGCGATCCTCTATACCTTGGCTGTTAATGCGTTTATGGGCATCTTTTTATATTGGGTGCATCCACGGGTTTGGCGATTTGCAAAAGACAATGACGTAAGAACTATCTCTGAATTCTTTACTCACAAATACAATAGCCCGGGGCTCGGGTTATTAGTTAGTTTAATTTCTATTGCCGCGATGGTGCCGTTATTTGTTCTACAGCTTAAAGGCCTTGGTATTATTGTTTCGCAAGCTTCCTATGGGGCGATCCCTGCGGATATGGCTATCTGGATTGGTATAATTGCGGTTACGTTATTTGTGATTATTTCAGGTATTCATGGATCAGCTTGGACATCCGCACTAAAAGATTTGATGATTTTAATTGTTGTGGTGTTTATTGGGCTCTACATCCCACTCCACTACTACGGTAGTTTTGGCGATATGTTTAAAGCGATTGATACCGCCATGCCAAGCTTCTTAACTTTTCCAAAAACAGGGTTGAATATTCCGTGGTATATTTCCACAATATTCCTATCTGTTGTGGCGTATTTTTGCTGGCCGCATTATATGGCCGCAGTATTTACCGCCAAAGATGAAAAATCGCTTAAACGAAATAGTATTTTAATCCCAGCATACAGTTTGATTATGCTGTTTGCCTTTTTTGTCGGCTATGCTGCCATATTGCAAATCCCGCATTTGGAAGGCTCTGCGGTAGATTTATCATTGTTTGAAATATCGAAAGAAACATTCTCACCTGTTGTAGTTGGCTTTATTGGTGCGGCGGGGATGTTAACTGCATTAGTACCGGGCTCGATGTTACTGTTAACCACTTCAAATATGTTAGCGGGCGTGGTGCAAAAAGCCATCGGAGCTAGCGAACAAAAACGCCAGTCCGGTGTGTATGCACGCTTTATGGTACCGCTAGTTGCGCTGGTAAGTTTATATTTTATTTTTCACAGTAATGACACATTAGTGGCAATTATGCTGCTTGGTGTAAATATTGTGGCACAATTTTTCCCGGCGTTATTAATGAGTTTTAAACAACATAATCCAATAACATCAACGGGCGCAATAAGCGGTATTATTGCGGGGGTATTATTCCTGGCAATTACCTATATTGAAAAAATATCATTGTCACAGCTTTTCCCTTGGTTAGGGGAAGGCTTAAGTTACATGAATATCGGTATTGCTGCATTTATTCTGAATATTATTGTCGCTGTGGTTGTTTCGTTATTCATTCGAAAAAAATAATATTGAGATATTGCGTTAAAAATACCCACAATTAACGTGGGTATTTTTTTATGGACTATTTACGTGCCAGTTGAACACAAAGTACACCAGCAACCACTAAACTAATACCCAGTATTTTCCCAAGAGGTATTGGGTTTTGCGGCATATTAAACCAACCAAAGTGTTCTATTAGCGCTGAAATAATTAATTGCCCTGCAATCACCATGACAAAGAACGTCGTACTGCCAATTTTCGGTACTAAAATCAAGGCGGAAGTTAGGTAGAGCATACCCGCAATTCCCCCAAACCAGATCCAAATAGGTTGGTGAAATAATTCAACACTAAAATTAGGTTTTGGTACCTTAAAGACAAATAATAATGGGATCAGGACGATGATACTGATAATTAACGAAACTGCACTTGCCCAAAGGGGATGACCTAAGTGGCGAGCTAATACCGCATTACTTGCAGCTTGAATAGGGACAACCACCCCAGCAAATAACGCGGCGAATGCTAAAAGTATCCCAGAGAATGATAAAGTGGACATATAAACCTCAGAGTTAACAGGGGATCATGATTGATTTAAGATAAGCTTAATGAGCAGGGGACTGATTGGGAAATGAACAATTTTATAAGGTACTATTCGTCAGATGAATAACTTAAGAAGATTAGATTTAAATCAATTGGTTACCTTGCTGGTTTTACTGCAAGAGCGCCATGTAAGCCGCGCTGCTGATGCATTACATAAAAGCCAACCTGCGGTTAGCCATACATTGAATCAGTTGCGCGAGCTATTTCAAGACCCACTTTTGGTACGTCAGCAGGGGCAATACCAACTAACCAGCAAAGCAGAATCACTGTATGTACCGTTATTGAAAGCGATGGAGCAATTGGATTACTTGATTGCTCAACAAAATTTTCAACCTGCGTTATGCCATCAACGGTTTAATATTGCACTGTCTGATTATGGAGCAGCCATTATTGCCGAACCACTTACACATTATGTACGCCAACATGCCCCTGATGTGGATTTGAAAATTTGGCATTGTAGTCGAGAAGAAATGCAAAATAAGTTATTAGAAGGAAGTTTAGATCTCGCTTTTGGGGTATTTAATGCACTAGATAGTACATTATGCGCTCAAGCTATTTTTCAAGACAAAATGGTCAGTGTGGCAGATAAATCAATTTGCCCCACAGGAAAAATGACATTGGATGAATGGCTGTCATATCCTCATGTCGCTGTCAGTATGAAACCCTTTGATATGAATGAAGTTGATACACAGTTAAAACGATTAAATCAAAAAAGGCGTGTGGCGGTAACAATTCCATACTGGCAAGTTGCTCCACGACTCGTTGAAGGGACAGATCTTATTTTAACAGCAGCTCAAAGGAGTTTTTCACAAGGGATAAATAAGCGTTGTGTGATGTTTGAACCCCCAGTTGAAATTCCACCACTGGATTTTCAAATGATTTGGCATGAAAGAAGTCACACAGATAATGCATTGAATTGGTTAAGAGAAACTATTGTTAACTTATTAGCATAATAAAAATGCCAGTCAGTGATACTGGCTGGCATTGGTCGCAATAATAGAGTCATTATGCGTTTTCGTTTTGCACCGCTTGGATTGCCGTTAATGCAACGGTGTAAACGATATCGTCAACTAATGCCCCACGAGACAAGTCATTGACAGGCTTGCGCATACCTTGCAGCATTGGGCCGATAGACACGAGGTCAGCCGAACGTTGTACTGCTTTATAGGTGGTGTTACCCGTGTTCAGATCTGGGAAGATAAACACGGTTGCTTTACCTGCAACTGGGGAGTTTGGCGCTTTTGATTTTGCCACGTCAGCCATCACCGCCGCATCATACTGCAATGGACCATCAATCATTAGGTCAGGGCGTTTTTCTTGTGCTAAACGGGTTGCTTCGCGTACTTTTTCAACATCACTACCTGCACCGGAATCACCTGTTGAGTAGGAGATCATGGCAACGCGAGGGTCGATACCAAAGGCTTTTGCTGAATCTGCCGATTGGATGGCGATTTCAGATAATTGCTCTGCGGTTGGATCGGGATTGATTGCACAGTCACCGTAAACAAAAACTTGCTCAGGTAACAGCATAAAGAAGACAGAAGAAACCAGAGAGCTACCCGGTGCAGTTTTGATCAACTGAAGCGGTGGGCGAATGGTATTGGCCGTGGTGTGTACTGCACCTGAAACAAGGCCATCCACTTCACCTTTTTCCAGCATCAATGTACCAAGAACCACATTATCTTCCAGTTGTTCACGTGCAACAACTTCAGTCATGCCTTTGTTCTTACGTAATTCAACAAGGCGTGCAACGTATTCTTCGCGGACTTTAACTGGGTCAACGATTTCAATACCTGTACCTAATTCAATGCCTTGAGCAGCTGCAACACGGCGAATATCTTCTGGGTTACCTAATAGAACACATGTCGCAATACCGCGCTCAGCACAGATAGAGGCTGCTTTAACGGTGCGCGGCTCATCACCTTCAGGTAGAACGATACGTTTGCCTGCTTTACGTGCTAATTCTGTTAACTGATAACGGAACGCTGGTGGAGATAAGCGGTTTGGACGCTCAGAGTCAGCCACTAAAGACTCAATCCAGTCGCTGCTAATATGGCGAGCAACATAGTTTTGAATTTTCTCTATGCGTTCATGGTCATCGGCGGGCACTTCTAAGCTGAAGCTTTGTAAGTTCAGTGAAGTTTGCCATGTGTTGCTTTTTACCATAAAGACTGGCAGACCTGTTTCAAATGCTTGTTCGCACAGTTGGCGAATAGGCGCATCGATATCGTAGCCACCCGTTAACAGGATCGCACCAATTTCAACGCCGTTCATTGCGGCTAAAGATGCGGAAACTAACACGTCAGGGCGGTCAGCTGATGTGACTAACAGTGAACCTGGGCGGAAATGCTCAAGCATGTGTGGGATGCTACGTGCGCAGAAAGTGACAGATTTAACGCGGCGAGTTTTGATTTCACCTTCATTAACAATTTCTGCACCTAAGTGTTTTGCCATATCGATTGCACGAGTGGCGATTAAATCGAAGTTCCATGGAATGGACGCCAGTACAGGGAGGTTCAACGCAGAGAGTTGATGTGTATCAAGGTTAGCGACAGTTGCTTTGGTTGAGTCATCAAAGATTTCAGATAGGTCAGGGCGAGTACGACCTTGCTCATCAACAGGGGCATTTACCTTGTTAATGATAACGCCGATAATATTCTTATTACGTTGACCGCCAAATTCATTACGAACCAGTTCTAACCGCTCTTGCATTTGTGTGATTGAGCTATTGCCCGGTGCCGTCACAAAAACAATTTCTGCGCCGAGTGTTTTGGCAATTTCATAGTTTAGTGACTGAGCAAAAGAGTGTTTGCGCGTTGGTACTAAACCTTCAATTAAAACCACTTCCGCATTTTTAGTGTGATCATGGTAGCGTGCTACGATTTCTTCCATTAAGACATCTTTTTTGGAAGAGGTCAGCAGCGATTCAACGTATTCCATCGTTAGTGGTTCAACAATAGTGGTAATACTTGAATGAGAGCGCAGGACTTCTGTAGTTTGGTCTTTACTACCAGAGACGCGGGGTTGTGCGATAGGCTTGAAAACGCTTAATTGAACGCCTTTTTGTTCCATTGAACGAACGACACCTAGACTAACACTAGTTAAGCCAACGCTGGTGCCAGTAGGTATTAACATAATTGTACGGGACACGGGAACCTCTTTATTTCGGTTACTCTAATGACAAAACGATACCGCCAGCATGTTGCTGGCGGTAGAAGTTTCTTATGCGGTTAAACGCGCAGTATCTTGGGCGATAACCAGCTCTTCATTGGTTGCGATAACCAACGCTGGGCGGCTATTATCGGTAGTAATTAAACCTTCTTTACCGAAACGTGCGGCCAAGTTACGTTCGTGATCATATTCGAAACCAAGAATAGCCAGTTTCTTCAGTGTAATTTCGCGAACTTGTGCTGAGTTTTCACCGATACCACCCGTGAAGATGATCGCATCAAGACGGCCTTCCATCAGTGCACTGTATGCCCCAACGTATTTGGCTAAACGGTGGCAGAAGACATCCATTGCACGCGTTGCATCTTCTTTGGTGCCGTAATTATCTTCAACATAGCGGCAATCGCTTGTCACGCCAGTTAAGCCTAATAAGCCGGATTCTTTGGTCAGCATTTTGTTGATTTGCTCAACGCTCATGCCTAAAGCGTCATGTAAGTGGAAAATAATTGCAGGGTCGATATCGCCACTACGTGTTCCCATGACTAAACCTTCTAATGGCGTTAATCCCATTGAAGTATCAACACATTTACCATTAACAATCGCAGTAACAGAGCCGCCGTTGCCTAAATGACAAGTGATCACGTTTAATTCTTCAACAGGTTTGTTGAGTCTTTTTGCCGCTTCACGTGAAACATAAAAATGGCTTGTGCCGTGTGCACCATAACGGCGAATGCTATGTTCAGAATACAATTCGTATGGCAGGGCATACAGATAGGCTTCTTGTGGCATTGTCTGATGGAACGCAGTGTCAAACACAGCAACGTTTTTGTTGATCAGATGAGGGAAAGATTTTCTTGCCTCTTCAATACCAATCAGGTGAGCAGGATTATGCAGCGGAGCAAATGGGATTGCCGCTTCGATGCCTTTAATCACTTCGTCAGTGATTAAAACAGAAGAGGTGAATTTCTCACCACCGTGAACAATACGGTGACCAATCGATGTGATCTGCGCTGACAACTCAGGTTTTTCAGCAAGAATGGTGTTGACAATGAAATTCAGTGCTTCGCTATGCGCCGCACCAGCACCTAAAGGAGCTTCCTTTTTAGCACCATCCATTTTCCATTTAATACGGGCTTCAGGGAGGTTGAAACACTCCGCTAAACCGGATAAAAATTCGTCGCCATTAGAAGGATCGATGATGGCGAATTTCAGTGAGGAGCTACCGCAGTTTAGAACCAGTACCAGCTTACTTGACATGGAAATACCTATCGTTAATTGTTGTTGTGAAGCCTTTAAAAAACATGAAAAAGACTCAGATATAAAAGTATGCACGCTAGAGACTAGCGTATTTATGACCTGAAACATCATGATTGATATCATGTTAAAGGCGAAAAAGTTAAAGATTTTGGTAATCTTCAAGGGATCTATAAAGCCATCGTTACCCTTTTGTGCAAAGTACGTTAAAAAAGAAAACCTTGCATCTGGTGTTGAAATAACGACCAGAACCCCAACATATAACTGTTGCCTACCTTTTTATTAAAAAGATAGAAAAAGCGCTAAAATAACAAATTCAGCAGCAATTCTAAATGTGGTAGATTCTACTAAAATTATTTTATATTTTATATGTTTTTTTTAAAAATAGGTCATTTGATTGATTAAAATCATAAGTGTCGTATAAAGTGTAGTTATAGCACGAAGTTAGATATTTATCAGAATAGCTGATTTTAAGTAAATCGGCTCAACTTAAGGTAAATTGTATAAAATAATTTGCATATCTTGAGTGTGCGTTCTGGCTCACAATGGCGTAAGCTTATCGGTAGCTAGTTAGGTTTCGAAGTGCATAGGAAATGATCCATGAGTACATTACCAAATACCCCCCCAGGGTTTTTTAAACGTTTCAGATTAGGCAATCGCTATCTGAAAATTTTTCCTATGGAGAAACAACTGTCACCGATTTTCCCTGAAATCCGGATTAACAAGGCGGTGCGTTTTGGCATTCGCTTTATGCCGCCAATTGCCATCTTCACATTGACATGGCAAATTGCCTTAGGTGGGGAGCTTGGTCCTGCCATCGCAACCGCATTATTTGCCTGTAGTTTACCCATGCAGGGGTTATGGTGGTTAGGGAAACGAGCCTCTACACCTCTACCATCTAGCTTACTGAACTGGTTTTATGAGATCCGCGACAAATTTACCGAAGCCGGGATAGCAATGGCCCCCGTTGAACAGCAACCCGATTATATGGCGTTGGCTGACCTTCTTAAGCGTGCATTTAATCAACTCGATCGCTCTTTTATGGACGATGTTTAGCAAATAACCGCCGCATAAATTTTGTTAAAAGCTAGATTTAACAATAAGTAATGCAAAAAGCGTGTTTAGATCAATAAAAGCGAAGTTTTCACTGTCTTAGAAGTGGGTTGAGTGCGAAGATAAGCCATACTTTTTAGTAGGAGAGCCATGATGGAAATGACTAACGCACAACGCCTAATTTTATCTAATCAATATAAAATGATGACAATGTTAGACCCAGATAACGCGGAACGTTATCGCCGTTTGCAAACCATAATTGAACGTGGTTTTGGGTTACAAATGCGTGAATTGGATAGGGATTTTGGTCACTTAAGTGAAGAAACCTGCCGCACTGTGATTGAAATTATGGAGATGTACCACGCACTCCAAGTCTCCTACGGTAATATGCAGGATAAACAAGATATTGATGGCCGTCGTGTACAGTTTTTAGGTTTCGATGCTGCAACAGAAGCTCGCTATTTAAGCTATGTGCGCTTTATGGTAAATACGGAAGGACGTTATACCCATTTTGATAGCGGAACCCACGGGTTTAATTCACAAACGCCAATGTGGGAGAAATATAATCGTATGTTAGCGATTTGGCACGCCTGTCCTCGTCAGTATCATCTATCAGCTGTAGAGATATCCCAAATCTTAAACGCCTAATACTCTTCACACTTTGCGGCGCAGCGTTGTTGGCTGCGCTCGGCTACTCGGGTTACATACTTATGTATACTCCCCGAGCTAAATACTCTTCACACTTTGCGCCGCAGCGTTGTTGGCTGCGCTCGGCTACTCGAGTCACATACTTATGTATGCTCCTCGAGATATCCTCTCTGGCCGCCTAGCTGCGACACAAATTGTTTTGAGTATTACGGGTATTTAGAGTGAAAAGTGGTCTCCCCTTACTCTTCACACATTGCGGCGCAGCGTTGTTGGTTGCATTCGGCTACTCGTTATGTATTTCCCTCTGAGATATCCTCTCTGGCCGCTTAGCGCCTAGCTGCGACACAAATTGTTTTGAGTATTACGGGTATTTAGAGTGAAAAGTGGTCTCCCCTTACTTTTCACACATTGCGGCGCAGCGTTGTTGGTTGCATTCGGCTGCTCGTTATGTATTTCCCTCCGAGATATCCTCTCTGGCCGCCTAGCTGCGACACAAATTGTTTTGAGTATTATGGGTATTTAGAGTGAAAAGAGGTCTCCCCTTACTCTTCACACATTGCGCCGCAGCGGTGTTGGCTGCATTCGGCTGCTCGTTATGTATTTCCCTCCGAGATATCCTCTCTGGTCGCCTAGCTGCGACACAAATTGTTTTGAGTATTACGGGTATTTAGAGTGAAAAGTGGTCTCCTCTTACTCTTCACACATTGCGCCGCAGCGTTGTTGGCTGCGCTCGGCTACTCGTTATGTATGCTCCTTGAGATATCCTTTTCGGTCGCCTCGCGACATGATTTTCGTTTTCTAGTGCATTTAAATTTACACCTAGGCTCATTTCGTCACTATTTTTAATATTGTGGTTGCGTATTGATATCTATTTAGCGTTAACTAATCATTAAATTGATTCAACTTTATAGAAATACAAAAATTAAGGGGTAGCTGTGAAATTGAAGGCAAAAGGTTTTCTGTTTGATCTGGATGGTACATTGGCGGATTCGCTGGCCGTTGTTGAGCGTTGTTGGTGTAAATTTGGTGAGCGTATTGGCAAAAGTGCTGAGGAAATCATTAGTTATATCCATGGAAAACCAGCGTTAACCAGTTTGCGTCATTTTTTGCCTGAGGCCAGTGATGAGGAGATCATGGATTATTTTCGCTGGTTAGAAAAAATGGAAAGTGAAGATATGGAGGGGGTTGTCGCTTTACCTGGAGCACTGGCGTTGTTAACTCGTTTAAATGAAATTGGCGCACCTTGGGCGATTGTCACATCAGGTACTGTACCGATTGCACATGGTCGCCAACAAGCGGCGGGTTTGCCTGAGCCGAAACACTGGGTGACATTTGAAAAAGTTTCTAAAGGTAAGCCTGATCCTGAACCTTTTATGTTAGGTGCAAAAGCACTTTCTCTTCCTGAAAAATCCTGTATTGCTTTCGAAGATGCCCAAGCAGGGATTCATTCTGCACTTAATGCTGGTTGCCAGGTGGTCGCAGTCCATGCACCAGAAAGCTTACCTCGTCGTGAAGAAATAGACGTAATAGTGAGTTCTCTGGAACAAATTTCCGTTATGGGGCCTGACAATAATGGTGATTATGAACTTTTAGTGTCAAAATTGCCTTAATCGTGATCTAATCAAAGAAATTCTCCGTAAAACATGGTTAACTAAAGAAAATCTTTAGCAATGTTTTTTTTCGTCGAAAGGGGATATTTTGAACGGAGAATTGCTGTGGGTATTAACCCTCCTGCTGATCGCAATCGTTCTTTTTACTACCAATAAAATCCGCATGGATGTCGTCGCGTTATTGGTCATTGTCGCGTTTGTGTTAAGTGATACTTTAACGTTAGAGCAAGCGACTGCAGGCTTTGCGGATCCAAACGTGTTATTAATCGCTGCATTGTTTGTGATTGGTGATGGCTTAGTCCGCACAGGGATCGCTTATCAAATGGGGGACTGGCTTGTTCGCGTTGCAGGAAGCAGTGAGAGCAAGATGCTGGTTTGTTTGATGATAACGGTTGCAGGGCTCGGTGCATTTATGAGCTCGACTGGCGTTGTCGCTATCTTTATTCCCGTTGTGCTCAGCGTTGCAGCTCGAATGAAAACCTCACCGGGTAGATTAATGATGCCGTTGGGATTTGCAGGGCTGATTAGCGGCATGATGACACTGGTTGCTACACCGCCTAATATGGTGGTAAACAGCGAGCTTGTGCGTGAAGGCATTAAAGGTTTCCAATTTTTCTCAATTACGCCTATCGGCATTCTTATTTTACTGGCTGGAATTGCCTATATGTGGCTGACGCGCCGTTGGTTGGGGAGTAATGAGCCCGATAAACTTCCTGAGCGTTATCGCCGTACCTTTCGTGATTTAATTCGTGATTATAAGCTAGCAGGACGTGCGCGTCGTTTAGCTATTCGTAAAGGTTCCCCCTTGATTGGTCATACCCTTGATGAACTTCATCTGCGTTCTCGTTATGAGGCAAACGTAGTGGGGATTGAGCGTTGGCGTAAATTCCGCCGAGTGATGGTCAGTGCAACAGGGGGAACGGAACTGCGTGAGCGCGATGTCCTACTGGTGGATATTTCGGTGACTGATGACGAATTACGGCTATTTTGCAGTGAACAATTACTTGAACCCATGATTTTACGTGGCGATTATTTCTCTGATCAGTCTCGAGATGTGGGGATGGCAGAAGTCTCTATGAACCCTGATTCTGAGCTATTGGGAAAAAGTTTACGGGATATCAAGTTCCGTACTCGCTATGGTCTTAACGTAGTCGGGATCCGCCGCGATGGTAAGGCATTGGATGGCAAATTAGTGGATGAACCGCTGCGCCTTGGCGATATTTTGCTGGTAATTGGTGATTGGAAGCTGATCCGTATTTTATCCACAAAACCGCGTAATTTTATTGTGTTGAATTTAGCCGCAGAAGTGGAAGCCGTGGCACCTGCGGCCTCACAAGCTCCTCATGCTTTGTTCTGTTTAGCATTAATGGTTGCCATGATGGTGACCAATGAAATTCCCAATTTTATCGCTGCATTAATTGCGTGTTTACTGATGGGGAAATTTCGTTGTATTGATATGGAAAGTGCCTATAAATCTATTCACTGGCCAAGCATTATATTGATTGTCGGGATGATGCCCTTTGCCCTTGCATTGCAAGAGACGGGCGGTATAGCTCTCGCTGTTGATGCACTAATGAAAATTGCGGGAGGCTTAGGCCCTCACGTCATGTTGCTGTGTTTATTTATTTTGTGTGCCACCATTGGTTTATTCATTTCCAATACAGCAACCGCAGTATTGATGGCACCTATTGCCATTGCGGCTGCACGGCAAATGGAGGTTTCCCCATTGCCGTTTGCTATGGTGGTGGGTATCGCCGCCTCTGCGGCCTTTATGACCCCCGTTTCTTCGCCAGTAAATACCTTAGTACTTGGCCCTGGTGGTTATAAGTTTTCTGATTTTTTAAAAATTGGCGTGCCGTTTACTATCATTGTTATGTTGATTAGTATTGCCGTTATTCCTATTTTATTCCCATTCTAAATCACTCGACTCGATTATTTTAAGGTCGAGTGATTTTAATTTTTCATCATAATCTGATGGGTGCTCAATATGAGTTCAATATAATAAGTTAATTATTGTAAAAATGATTTAATTTATCGAGAACTCAGTATGCATATCATTATTGCGGCAATTTCAGCCCTAGCAGCACTTGTGTGGGCGTTACATTCATTGCAAAACTCAGGTGTTGACCTTAACTCATTTAACCCATTTACTTGGGCTCGTCGAAGAAAGTGGCAGAAACAGTACGGGACAAAGCCTGTCTATAATTTATCGACCCCGATGGAAGCCGCCGCAGCTATTATTGTTGGCACATTAAAGCAAGAGGGTGAAATATCCCGTGAACAAAAGCAAACGGTCATTAATTTATTTACAACAAATTTTAACTTAGAAAATCAAGATGCATTAGATCTTTTTGCGTCATCATCGCACCTAGTTCAGGGGGAGGTCAACTTTGAACACAGTGTTCCACATATTCTGAAATTAAGTGTCAAACAATTCACTCCATCAATGATAACAACATTTCTTTCCCTATTAGAGCAAGTTGTTAACCTCGAAGGGGAACCGACAAAAGGGCAAAGCAATATTATTACTAATGTACGAAATGAATTTAAAAAAGTAAATAAAAACAACCCAAGTTGGAATAGTTAAAATTAATTTAAATAGAGCTAATAAATACCCGCTATAGCGGGTATTTATTACAATGTTTTGGCGAAAATTAATGGCTAATTTCATCGAGTGAAAGGGTAAACCCAGGAACAAACTTCTCCATAAAATAATCCATTTCAGGACTTTTTCTTTCAGCTAACATTTTTTCAAGGCGTTTTTTCGCTAATTTAAATTCACTGTTACCCGCCGATAATTCTTCCAAACATTTTAAATAAGCACATAAGGAATCAGCTTGTTTAACGATGAAATGTTCTTCTTCAGATTGTAAGTCTTCGATAATCAGGTCCCTAAAATCATCTTGCAGTTCTTCAGGCAACATATCCAATAGTTTTTGCTGAGCAAATTTTTCTATTTTTTTATATTCATGGGCAATTTGCTGGTTATGGTACTTAATGGGGGTTGGCAAATCCCCCGTAATCACTTCACTGGCATCATGATACATGGCGAGAAGGGCAATACGTGAAGCATCGACATGTCCACCAAATTTCTTGTTTTTAATGATGGCAAGCGAATGAGCGACCATAGCGACTTGCAAGCTATGTTCGGAGACGTTTTCTGTACGAACATTGCGCATGAGTGGCCAGCGGTGGATCAGTTTCATTCTAGCGAGGTGTGCGAAAAAGTAGCTCATAAGTCCCCTTACACAGAGCAGAAAATAATGAAAATTATAGCGAAAAGCGTGATGCAGTGGTATCAATTTATTGTTTTTTAATAAGTTAGTGTGTATATCTTAAAATAGAATATAAATTTTTATATTATTAATCATATTTATATAGTCAAATTAAGATTTATTTTAATTAGTATTTTAATTATATTGAATTATAAGATTTTAAAAATATAATGAGTTTTCTATTCTAAGCTTAAGAGGCAATATGAAATATTTTCCATTTATTTTATTAGGCTTTTTCCTTGTGGCAATTTATTTTATTTCTATTATTTGATTATCAGAATAATACAATCTAAATATGAGCAATTGATGCTAAATAAAAAAGCCTCCATAATTATTGGAGGCTTTAATATGAATAAATAATCTAAATAAGAGATTACTGACGATACCCTTCAAGGAAACGCGCAAATTTGTTAATCGCCATTTCAAGGTCATCAGCATAAGGGAGGGTGACGATCCTAAAATGATCAGGTTCAGGCCAGTTAAATGCGGTGCCTTGCACTAATAACACTTTTTCTTGCAGTAGCAAGTCAAGGATCATTTTTTGGTCATCATGAATATTAAAACGCTTAATATCAATTTTCGGGAACATATACAGTGCACCTTGTGGTTTAACACAAGAAACACCAGGAATTTGGTTGATTAATTCCCATGCCCGGTTGCGTTGCTCGTATAAACGTCCACCCGGTTGGATAAATTCGCTAATACTTTGGTAACCTCCCAGTGCTGTTTGTATCGCATGCTGCATGGGCACATTGGCACATAAACGCATGGAAGCCAACATTTCTAAACCTTCAATGTAGCTTTTGGCATGTTTTTTGGGACCATTTAATACCATCCAACCTTGGCGGAAACCGGCAACACGGTAAGTTTTTGATAAGCCATTAAAGGTGATGGTTAACAAATCTGGCGCTAAGGCTGCGATCGAGTGGTGAACTGCATCGTCGTAAAGAATTTTGTCGTAAATTTCATCTGCATAAATAATAAGGTTGTGTTGGCGAGCCAGCTCAACGATCTCTAATAGCAAATCTTTGCTGTAGACGGCACCCGTTGGGTTGTTTGGGTTAATGACGACAATCCCACGCGTTCTTGGGGTGATTTTGCTGCGGATATCTTCGATATCTGGCATCCAGCCTTGTTGTTCATCACACATATAGTGAACAGCTTTTCCGCCTGATAAAGAAACCGCAGCGGTCCAAAGTGGGTAGTCTGGTGCAGGGACTAGCATTTCATCGCCATTATTAAGCAGCGCTTGCATTGCTTGGACGATAAGCTCAGAGACACCGTTACCAATGTAAACATCTTCCACTGTCATTTCGTGAATACCACGAGCTTGGTAATGCTGAACGATGGCTTTACGTGCAGAATAGAGCCCTTTAGAGTCACAATAGCCTTGAGAGCTCGGTAAGTTACGTAAAACGTCTACGAGAATTTCATCAGGTGCTTCAAAGCCAAATGGTGCCGGATTACCAATATTCAGTTTGAGGACTTTATTGCCTTCCTCTTCTAGGCGCTTAGCTTCTTTTAAAACGGGCCCACGAATGTCATAGCAGACATTATCGAGCTTGCTGGATTTAGTTAAGTTATTCATTGTTCTCTCATTACCCTAACGGGGTTGCATTGGTAGGGGACCGGCTTTGTCTCCTTACTGTACTCCTCCCTCAGAAGCTTTTGAAGATGCAAGGTTATTTTTGGTGTAAAAGGTTGGTTAAAGTGTAAATGTGATGTTTGATATCTTATTATATGTGCTAGGTTGAATTTAGATTCCAATTAATTGATTTAATACAGACTAATATGCCAATAATATCGTGTGTTTTGGTGTGTAACTATGAAAAAAAGTCGGAAACGGCAGGTGAACGAAAAAATTGTATCAAAATGTAATATTGAGCCTAAATTCGTTAATTTAGACATAAATTTTGTCGCATATCGTGCGTTTTTTATATTTTTTCAGCCATTTTTGTTAGTAATATTGATAGTTTCACTCACTATTCTTTAACTTAATGTACATGTTATGCGGATAACTTATTGATATTAAAATACATTAAAAAATAGTGAAATGAATTTTATAATGTGCTTACATTAAAATAATTGTGATTACATTAAATATGTTACTATTTAATCGTATTTTATAAAGCGTTTCTCTAATTAAGTTATGTAAGAGAATGCGCTTTTTGTTAACAGTATTTTTGATTTATTGGCAGTATTCTGTTTATGCCAGCTTTGATGTTATTGATTAATAACGGGTTGGCTGTTTCAGATAGAATAATGAGAAGTCATTGCAAATCTAAGGATTAGAGATGCACTAGATGAGTAGTTGTAAATTATATCGCTGATTCTCATGGAGGAGAGCAGAACACCAGGTAACATAAATATTATATAAGAGAATGAACGATGATAAATTCCAATCGTCCCATCATGAACTTAGATCTGGACTTGCTACGTACCTTTGTTGCGGTCGCTGATCTAAATACATTTGCAGCTGCGGCTGCAGCAGTGTGTAGAACGCAATCTGCGGTAAGTCAGCAGATGCAACGTTTAGAGCAACTTGTCGGTCGTGAGCTTTTTGCTCGTCATGGGCGCAATAAACTCCTTACCGCCCATGGTTTACAATTATTGGGGTACGCACGCCAAATTTTGCGTGCTAATGATGATGCAACCGCATCATTAACCTACAATGATGCCGAAGGCGAACTGCGTATTGGTGCTTCCGATGACACCGTTGATATTCTACTGCCATTTTTGCTAAATCGTATCGCTTCAGTGTATCCACGTATTGCGGTTGAAGTTCGTATTAAGCGTGCTCAATTTATTGAATCAATGCTTGATAACCATGAAATCGATTTAGCGTTAACAACAGCACGTATTAGCCACCATCCAAAAACAGCACTTAGAACAGTGCCAGTGCTGTGGCATAGTGCGCCAGATTTTCAATTACGCCATAACGAGCCGATCCCATTGGTTGTTATGGATGAAACCAACCCCTATCGTAAGCTGTGTACGCAGGCGTTGGATGATGCAGGGTTGCAATGGCATGTTGCTTATGAAGCGGCTTCTTTACCTGCGGTACGAGCTGCGGTTACGGCTGAAGTGGGGGTTACTGCGCGTCCAATGGAAATGCAAAATGCGGATCTGCGTATTTTAAATGAAACGGATGGCCTGCCTCGTTTACCGGATATTCAGTATTGGTTATATAAGAATGCCGATGAGCAAAAAGATTTTGTATTAACAGTGTTTAGTGCTATCGAGAACAAGAAAATTCCTTATGTTGCGACATCAGCCAGTGAACTTGCTGACGGCAATGAAGGTCACTAACTAGTTAGTCGTTTTATATGATCTAACGCTGTCCAAAATAACGATATCAATATTAATAATAAACGGTAGTGCCTAAAACAGGGACTGCCGTTTTTTTTGGGGAAAATAGCTTTATTAACGTAAGGTGAAGGTTTTATATTGTAACTATCTTCCCACGAAGTAATACACAACTTAAATCGGTTTAATATGCTATCTATTATATCTTATGGCAGAATAAAGAATTGACGCACTAGGGGTAAGGAAAAGGGATTCTTTTTTGGATGGTAATATCCTTAGGGGAAGATGCTTAGTAACTGAAACGATTATTTCATATTGATGTGTTAAATTTTCAATATTGGGAAAAGGCTATAAGAAATGGTTTGAAAACCACGTAAAAATAGTGAGTAGCTATTTGTGGAAATCGTTATTCAGTTCAAATTTATTATTTTATTATCGATTTGTGTACATAAAACCCACAATTAACCACTTAATAAGTATGGTTAAATGTCGAAGAGCATGAAATAATTGTGATGTGGTCGGCAGAACCTGAATTTCATTTTTTTGGTTAACAATTTGTTACTTTATTAACAATCTTTTTTTGCTGAATTGATAAAATAGCGCTGGTTTCTCAGCGGGTTAGTGTGACTGTTGAATATAAAAGCGTTACATGTTCTTAAAGTAAAATTGAATGCCATGTAAACAAATTGAGTACTTTTTCAATAAATCTGTGCGTTAGATCAAATAAAAAGCGCAATTTTTCATCTGTTAAGACAGGTTTTTCCTGCGATAATGGTGTAGTAAAAACGAATAATCAGTTAAACTAGTTTGAGTGTTTACTTGTGTTTCATTACACTGACACGTTTTAGCAGTTTATGAGTACTTTTTGTTGTTCTAATGTTTTTTGGGTGTGAAGTTTTTGTAACAAATACGGGTTATTTTACCTCATTTGGGTAAAGTAAATTGTAATGAGAGAGGACAAACCAAACGCAGTCATCAAACTGATTTATGTTTGGTGATCTTTTAGTTGGTGATCAATGTTTGGTCTTTCTTCTCGATTAACTGGGCAATTGTGGTGCAATACTGCCGTGTTGTAAAAAAGAGCAGTTTACGCACCATAAGTAATGAGTAAGCAACGAGTATGTCTACATCAATCCTAGCGTTAGCCCATAACTGGGCGTTTGCGATATTCCTCATCGGCACTATCGGTCTTTGTGCTTTCATGTTGGCCGCAGGTCACTTCTTAGGTAGCCGCGCCAAAGCCAGAACAAAACATGTTCCTTACGAATCAGGTATTGATTCGGTCGGTAGTGCTCGTCTTCGTATGTCAGCTAAGTTCTACTTAGTCGCCATGTTCTTCGTTATCTTCGATGTTGAAGCCATGTTTTTATTTGCATGGTCAGTTGCCATCCGCGAAGCAGGTTGGGTTGGTTTCATCGAAGCCGCGATCTTTATTTTGGTATTGTTGGCGGGATTGTTTTATCTGGTTCGCGTAGGAGCATTGGATTGGACTCCAGTCCGTTCCCGCGGAAAAGTGAATCATCCTAGTGAAGTTATTAACATCAGCAATCGTCATCCGCAGTAAAAAGCGAGGCATTATACAATGGATTATACGCTCACCCGCATAGATCCGAACGGTGAGAACGACCGTTACCCACTGCAAACTCAGGAAATTGTTACTGATCCTCTGGAGCAGCAAGTTGAAAACAGTGTATACATGGGGAAACTTTCTCATGCACTTCACGATGTGGTTAACTGGGGGCGCAAAAACTCTCTATGGCCATATAACTTTGGTCTTTCATGTTGCTATGTAGAAATGGTGACTTCGTTCACGGCTGTTCATGACGTAGCCCGCTTTGGTGCAGAAGTACTTCGTGCTTCACCTCGTCAAGCCGACTTTATGGTTGTCGCAGGAACCTGTTTTACAAAAATGGCGCCTGTTATTCAACGTCTGTATGACCAAATGTTAGAACCTAAATGGGTTATCTCCATGGGGTCATGTGCCAACTCTGGTGGTATGTATGACATTTATTCTGTTGTACAAGGCGTCGATAAATTTATCCCTGTAGATGTGTATATCCCAGGTTGCCCACCACGACCAGAAGCCTATATGCAGGCTCTGCTTCTGTTGCAAGAATCTATCGGTAAAGAGCGTCGTCCGCTCTCTTGGGTCGTTGGAGACCAAGGGGTTTACCGTGCCAATATGCAATCAGAAAGAGAAAGAAAGCACGGTGAACGTATCGCAGTGACTAACCTGCGTACACCAGACGAAATTTAAGGCTTAAAGCCATACAGCGTAACAGAGCAATGTTGTTGCGAAATAATAAACCTGATCAAGCGTTATGGTGAAGAATGATGACAGATCAGATAGCGCAAGCGAGTAGTACCCAGCCAGGATGGCAGACACAGGATCATCTAAATGACCCTGTGCTTCTGGAACTGCGCAATCAATTTGGGCCGGATGCCTTTTCTGTTCAAGCGACTCGTACTGGCATGCCAGTGATTTGGGTTCGCCGTGAACAGTTACTGGAAGTTGTAGATTTCCTAAAGAAATTACCAAAACCGTATGTCATGTTATTTGACTTACATGGGGTCGATGAGCGTCAAAGAATTCACCGGCAAGGTCTGCCAGAAGCAGACTTTAGTGTTTTCTACCACATTATTTCCATCGACCGTAACCGCGATATCATGTTGAAAGTCGCTCTTAACGAGAAAGACCTCAACGTGCCTTCTCTGGTTTCGCTATTTCCAAATGCCAGTTGGTATGAGCGTGAAGTATGGGACATGTTTGGGATCACCTTCCAAGGTCACCCAAATCTACGTCGCTTACTGATGTCGCCAAGCTGGGAAGGTCACCCGCTGCGTAAGGATTACCCTGCGCGTGCGACTGAGTTCGATCCCTTTGTCCTCACTAAGCAGAAACAAGATCTGGAAATGGAAGCACTAACTTTCAAACCAGAAGAGTGGGGCATGGCGCGTGGAAATGAAAACGAAGATTTCATGTTCCTGAACTTGGGGCCAAACCACCCATCATCACACGGTGCGTTTCGTATCATACTGCAACTTGATGGTGAAGAAATTGTCGACTGTGTGCCTGATATCGGCTACCACCACCGTGGTGCTGAGAAAATGGGCGAACGTCAGTCATGGCACAGCTACATTCCTTATACTGACCGTATTGAGTACCTTGGCGGTTGTGTAAATGAAATGCCATATGTGCTAGCCGTTGAAAAACTGGCTGGCATCGAAGTGCCTGATCGCGTGAAGACCATTCGTGTCATGCTGTCTGAGTTATTCCGTATTAATAGCCACTTGCTGTATATCAGTACCTATATCCAAGACGTTGGTGCAATGACCCCCGTCTTCTTTGCGTTTACGGATCGCCAAAAAGTGTACAACGTGATTGAGGCTATCACTGGGTTCCGTATGCACCCAGCTTGGTTCCGTATCGGCGGTGTGGCACACGACTTACCACGTGGTTGGGAAAAACTGCTACGTGAACTGCTTGACTGGTTGCCAAAACGCTTAGAATCGTATGTAACGTCTGCGCTGAAAAACTCCATTTTAAAAGGCCGTTCTATTGGTACAGCAATGTACAGTAAAGAAGAAGCATTAGCATGGGGTGTGACAGGGGCTGGTTTACGTGCGACAGGCGTTGATTTTGACGTACGTAAATGGCGTCCATATTCAGGCTACGAAAACTTTGAGTTCGATATTCCTATCGCACACAACGGTGACTGTTATGACCGTGTGATGATCAAAGTGGAAGAGATGCGCCAGAGTATCCGTATTCTCGAGCAATGCTACAAGAATATGCCAGAAGGTCCATTCAAAGCCGACCATCCATTAACGACGCCACCACCAAAAGAGCGTACGTTGCAGCACATTGAAACCTTGATCAATCACTTCTTACAAGTGTCTTGGGGACCTGTGATGCCTGCGAATGAGTCATTCCAGATGGTTGAAGCCACGAAGGGGATCAACAGCTACTACCTGACCAGTGATGGTAGCACCATGAGTTACCGCACGCGTATTCGTACGCCAAGCTATGCGCACTTGCAGCAAATTCCGTCGGTGATTCGAGGTAGTTTAGTTTCAGACTTAATCGTCTATCTGGGAAGTATCGATTTTGTAATGTCGGATGTGGATCGCTAACCATGCATAATGAACATAACGAAAATGAGAAGCACAACGAGCTCAATGTCGTAAATGTGTTTGAACCGCAAGTTAATCATGGCTTTGTCTTAACAGAGAAAGAGCGTGAGGAGATTGAAGGTGAGAAACACCATTACGAAGACGCCCGTGCTGCCTCAATTGAAGCACTGAAAATTGTGCAAAAAAACCGCGGTTGGGTTGAAGATGGTGCGATCCATGCGATTGCTGAAGTCTTAGGGATCCCAGCCAGTGATGTTGAAGGTGTGGCGACATTCTATAGCCAAATTTTCCGTCAGCCAGTGGGCCGCCACATTATTCGCTATTGCGACAGTGTTGTTTGCCATATTACAGGTTATCAGGGCTTAGAAGCTGAAATTATTAAACAGCTAAATATTCGCCCAGGTCAAACAACAGCCGATGGCCGCTTTACGTTGCTGCCGACCTGTTGCTTAGGTAACTGTGACAAAGGTCCAACGATGATGATCGATGAAGACACTCACAGCTACGTACAGCCTGAAAATATTCAAAAATTACTGGAGCAGTATCCATGACAAATTCTGTTAATCCAGTGATCCGTACTGCCCAAACGCATCCACTAACATGGCGTTTGCGTGATGACAATCAGCCTGTTTGGTTAGATGAGTATCGCAGTAAAAACGGATACAAAGGTCTTGAGCGTGCTCTTAAAGGCATGGCCCCCGATGAAGTTGTGAACCTCGTAAAAGACGCTGGTCTGAAAGGACGTGGTGGTGCGGGCTTCTCAACAGGTCTGAAATGGAGCCTGATGCCGAAAGACGAAAACATGAAACTGCGTTATTTCTTATGTAATGCGGATGAAATGGAGCCGGGTACTTATAAAGACCGTCTTTTAATGGAACAACTTCCTCACCTATTAGTTGAAGGCATGATCGCGGGGGCTTATGCACTGAAAGCCTATCGTGGTTATATCTTCCTACGTGGTGAATACGTTGAAGCGGCCCATAATTTACGCCGCGCCATTGAAGAAGCAAAAGCGGCGGGTCTATTAGGGAAAAATATCCTCGGTTCTGGATTCGATTTTGAACTGTTTGTGCACACGGGAGCAGGGCGTTATATCTGCGGTGAAGAAACCGCATTAATTAACTCCTTAGAAGGTCGCCGCGCAAATCCACGTTCTAAGCCACCATTCCCTGCAACTTCTGGTGCTTGGGGTAAGCCGACTTGCGTTAATAACGTCGAAACCATCTGTAATGTGCCTGCGATATTAGAGCATGGTGACAAATGGTACATCGATTTAAGCGCAGGCAAGAGTAAAGATGCGGGCACTAAACTGATGGGCTTCTCAGGCCGCGTGAAAAACCCAGGTCTGTGGGAATTACCCTTTGGTACGACAGCGCGTGAAGTTCTTGAAGACTACGCGGGTGGCATGCGTGACGGTCTGAAACTAAAAGCATGGCAGCCGGGTGGGGCAGGGACTGACTTCCTGACCAGCGACCACCTCGACTTACCGATGGATTTCGAAAATATTGCTAAAGCAGGGAGCCGTTTAGGAACTGCATTGGCGATGGCAGTTGATCATGAAATCAACATGGTTTCATTGGTGCGTAACTTAGAAACCTTCTTTGCACGTGAATCTTGCGGTTGGTGTACACCATGTCGTGATGGGTTGCCGTGGAGCGTGAAAATTTTACAAGCACTGGAAAAAGGCGAAGGTCAACCCGGTGACATTGAAACATTAGAGCAACTTTGCCGTTTCTTAGGTCCGGGTAAAACATTCTGTGCTCACGCACCAGGTGCAGTCGAACCGCTGCAAAGTGCCATCAAATATTTCCGTGAAGAATTTGAAGCGGGTATCTCGCAAAAAGATCTGCGTAACATTGTGCAGATTGCAGGGATCCAGCCAAACCTGCTGAAACAGCGTTGGTAATAATTTAGCGATTGAGCAACCGCTAAATAGATTTTTCACGAAGAACGTATTTTTGATTAACGCCTGCTTTATGCGGGCCTTTGGGAAGCATGCTGACTATGGCTACAATATATGTAGACGGCAAAGAATATGACGTTAACGGGTCTGAAAACCTGTTACAAGCCTGTCTTTCTCTTGGGCTAGATATTCCTTATTTTTGCTGGCATCCGGCGCTGGGAAGCGTTGGCGCTTGCCGCCAGTGTGCGGTTAAGCAGTATCAGAACGCGGATGACACCCGCGGTCGCCTAGTAATGTCTTGTATGACACCGGCAACGGAAGGTACCTACATCTCTATCGATGATGAAGAAGCCAAACAATTCCGTGAAAGTGTTATAGAGTGGCTGATGACCAACCACCCTCATGACTGTCCAGTCTGTGAAGAAGGCGGTAACTGCCATCTGCAAGATATGACGGTGATGACGGGTCACAACATGCGTAAATATCGTTTTACGAAACGCACACACATTAACCAAGATCTCGGTCCTTTTATCAGTCATGAAATGAACCGCTGTATCGCGTGTTACCGTTGTGTTCGTTACTATAAAGATTACGCAGATGGTACGGACTTAGGGGTGTATGGTGCACATAATTATGTGTACTTTGGTCGTACAGAAGACGGCACGCTAGAGAGTGAATTTTCGGGTAACTTAGTGGAAGTCTGCCCGACAGGGGTATTTACCGATAAAACCCATTCCGAGCGTTATAACCGTAAATGGGATATGCAATTTGCACCGGGTATCTGCCAACAGTGCAGCATCGGTTGTAATACCAGCCCGGGTGAACGTTATGGTGAAATTCGTCGTATCGAAAACCGTTATAACGGCTCCGTAAACCACTATTTCCTGTGTGACCGTGGTCGCTTTGGCTACGGTTACGTTAACCGTAAAGATCGTCCACGTCAGGCTATTTTAAACAAAGATGGCGTGAAACAAGTTATCTCTGTCATTGAAGCAATGCAAAGTGGTGCGCAAATTATCAACCAAGCGAAGAAAGTGATTGGTATCGGCTCTCCACGTGCAAGCGTTGAAAGCAACTACGCACTGCGTGCCTTGGTGGGCGCTGAAAACTTCTATTCAGGGATCAGTGCGGGTGAACAACGTCGCTTAGCATTGATGCAAAATATCCTGCAAAATGGTGGTGTCTATACGCCAACACTGCGTGAAATTGAAAGCTATGATGCGGTACTGGTTCTGGGTGAAGATTTAACTCAGACAGGTGCGCGTATGGCACTGTCAGTTCGTCAAGCGGTGAAAGGAAAAGCACGTGAAATGGCGGCAGCGCAAAAAGTGGCTGACTGGCAAATCGCCGCGATCATGAATATTGGTCAACATGCGAAATATCCGCTGTTTATTACCAATGTTGATGATACTCGCTTAGATGACGTAGCTGCCTTCAATTACCGTGCTCCCGTTGCTGACCAAGCACGTTTCGGTTTCGCTATTGCCAATATGATCAACGGGGATGCCCCTGCGGTGAATGATTTACCCGCTGATTTGAAAGCCAAAGTTGAAACTATCGCACAAGCTCTCTCAAGTGCGAAGAAACCATTGATCATCAGTGGTAGCCACAGTGCAAGCGATGCGATGATCCAAGCGGCAGCTAACGTGGCATTTGCACTGAAAGCGAAAGGCGCACAGGTCGGGCTGTCATACTTAGCTTCTCACGCAAATAGCTTTGGTTTAGCGATGATGGATGCACAACCATTAGACAGTGCATTAGCTCGCATTGAAGCGAACGAAGCGGATGTTGCTATCGTGATTGAAAATGACCTTTATCGTCACAGCAGTGTGGATGCCGTCAATAGCGCATTAGCGAAACTGAACCACCTGATTGTTGCCGATCATCAACTGACTGATATCATGGATAAAGCAACACTTGTTCTGCCAGCAGCAAGTTTCGCAGAAGCAGACGGTACGTTGATTAACCAAGAAGGTCGCGCACAACGCTTCTTCCAAGTTTTCGACCCAACTTATTACGATAAAACTATTGTGATGAACGAAAGCTGGCGTTGGATGCATTCGCTACAAACGCAAGCGCAAGAGCGTGATGTAGATTGGTCACAACTTGATCATGTGATTGCTGATTGTGTTGCTGCACTGCCGCAATTTGCCGGTATTGTCGATTCTGCCCCGAAAGCGTCATTCCGTATCCGTGGGCAAAAATTGGCACGTGAACCTCATCGTTACAGTGGTCGTACCGCTATGCTGGCAAACCAAACTGTGCATGAGCCACGTCAACCACAAGATATTGACTCCCCATTTGCTTTCTCAATGGAAGGGAACAACAGCCCAACCGCACCACGCCAGCAAATTCCATTTGCATGGGCACCGGGTTGGAACTCACCACAAGCTTGGAATAAATTCCAAGCGGAAGTCGGTGGTCACTTATTATTTGGTGATCCAGGTGTGCGTTTGTTCAATTCAACAGAAAGTAAACTGGCATACTTCACTGATATTCCAACGGCTTACCAAGCAGCGGACGCTCAGTGGGTGGTTGCGCCGTATTACCATCTGTTCGGCAGTGATGAAATGTCACAGCGTTCAGAGGTTATTCAACAGCGTATGCCTGAGCCATATATCATGCTGAACACGCAAGACGCTGCGACACTTGGCTTGGCAGCAGGGGAAAAAGCTGAATTTAGCTATGCAGGTCAAGGGTTTAACCTAACTGTACGCCTCAGCAACCACCTGTCAACAGGTCAAATTGGCTTACCATTAGGGATGCCGGGTATCGCACCTTCAATGGCTGGCGTGTCAGTCAATAATCTGCGGAGGGGAGCATGATGGATTGGATTTCGCCTGAAGTGATGGAAGTGATTATCTCCATCCTTAAATCTGTCGTCATTTTATTGGTTGTCGTGACTTGTGGGGCCTATATGAGTCTGGGGGAGCGCCGTATTCTTGGTCTGTTCCAGAACCGTTATGGTCCAAACCGTGTTGGTCCGTTTGGGATGGGCCAACTTATTGCTGACATGTTCAAAATGCTGTTTAAAGAAGACTGGATCCCACAGTTTGCGGACAAGAAAATCTTTACGCTCGCGCCAGTTATCGCGTTTTGTTCACTGTTCCTAGCATTTGCAATCGTGCCTGTCAGCCCGACTTGGCATGTTGCTGACCTAAATATCGGGATTTTGTTCTTCCTGATGATGGCAGGTCTGGCGGTGTATGCGGTGCTATTTGCAGGTTGGTCAAGTAACAATAAATACTCATTATTAGGGGCAATGCGTGCGTCGGCACAAACCGTCAGTTACGAAGTGTTCTTAGGCTTATCTTTAATGGGCGTAGTGGCACAAGCAGGTTCATTCAACCTGATTGATATTGTGAACTCCCAAGAAGGCATGTGGAACATTATTCCTCAATTCTTTGGCTTTCTGACCTTTGCGATTGCGGGCGTTGCGGTATGTCACCGTCACCCGTTTGACCAACCAGAAGCAGAACAAGAAATTGCGGATGGTTACCATGTTGAATATTCAGGGATGAAGTTCGGTCTGTTCTTCGTCGGTGAGTATATCGGTATCGTAACAGTTTCTGCCCTGATTGTGACGCTGTTCTTTGGTGGCTGGCATGGTCCATTCTTGCCGTCATTCTTGTGGTTTGCTATCAAAACTGGCTTCTTCATGATGATGTTCATTCTGATCCGTGCCTCTTTACCGCGTCCACGTTATGACCAAGTGATGTCTTTTGGCTGGAAAATTTGTTTGCCATTGACGCTGCTTAATCTGCTGGGTACTGCAGCAGTGATTTTATACAACGCTCAGTAAGGGGTGATTGAACCATGACATTGAAAGAGTTATTGGTCGGTTTCGCCACCCAAGTACGTAGTATTTGGTTGGTCGGCCTACATGCGTTCGATAAACGCGAAACGCAAATGTATCCAGAAGAGCCGGTTTATCTGCCACCCCGCTACCGTGGTCGTATCGTATTAACCCGCGATCCCGATGGTGAAGAGCGTTGTGTTGCGTGTAACTTATGTGCGGTTGCTTGTCCAGTGGGTTGTATCTCACTGCAAAAAGCGGAGCACGAAGATGGACGCTGGTATCCGGAATTTTTCCGCGTTAACTTCTCGCGCTGCATTTTCTGTGGTCTGTGTGAAGAGGCTTGCCCAACGACGGCAATCCAATTAACACCAGACTTTGAAATGGCCGATTGGCGACGTCAGGATCTGGTTTACGAGAAAAATGACCTGTTGATTTCAGGTCCGGGTAAATATCCTGATTATAACTTTTACCGTAAATCGGGTATGGCGATTGCAGGTAAAGACAAAGGTGAAGCGGATAACGAAGCGAAACCGATTAACGTCAAAGACCTGTTGCCATAAGGAGCGATATTCATGGAATTTTCATTTTATATCGCCGGTCTGGTTGCAATACTTGCAACTTTGAGGGTGATAACTAATACCAACCCGGTACATGCTCTATTGTATTTGGTTGTTTCTCTGCTGGCGCTGTCAATGGTGTTTTTCTCCCTCGGTGCGTATTTTGCCGGTGCGTTGGAAATCATCGTTTACGCAGGCGCCATCATGGTCTTGTTCGTGTTTGTTGTCATGATGCTTAACTTGGGTCGCTCCGTGCAAGAGCAAGAGCGTGCTTGGTTAACACCGAAAAACTGGATCGGTCCTGCGGGGTTATCCGCGGTGTTACTGGCTATCCTCGTTTATGGCATCACATCTTTGTCCTATGACAAAGGGATTGACGGCACGGTGATTGGGGCGAAAGAAGTGGGTATCAGCTTATTTGGGCCATATGTCTTGGCTGTTGAGCTAGCCTCACTGCTGTTACTGGCAGGTCTAGTCGTCGCATTCCATGTTGGACGTGACCGTAAAGAAAACGGTGCTGATCTTGTTAGCATCGCGAAGGCGGAGGAGCAAAAATGATACCTCTAGAACATGGTCTGATTTTAGCGGCAATTCTATTTGTAATGGGGCTTAGCTGCCTTGTGATCCGCCGCAATCTGCTTTTCATGCTGATCGGACTGGAAATCATGATTAACTCTACTGCACTGGCGTTTGTCGTCGCAGGGAGTTTTTGGGGGCAACCAGACGGCCAAATTATGTATATTTTGGCAATCACGCTGGCTGCTGCGGAGGCGAGTATTGGATTGGCGTTGTTACTGCAACTCCATCGTCATCGTCAGAACCTGAATATTGATAAAGTCAGTGAGATGCGCGGATGAACCTACTCTATTTAACTATTCTGTTGCCTTTGCTGGGGTCGGTGCTGTTAGCCTTCTCTCGTGGACGCTGGTCAGAAAACGTTTCTGCCATTATTGGAGCGGGGTCGGTTGGTTTAGCTGCGATCGTCGCTTTCTATGCTGGCAATGAATTTTTAGCTCAAGATGCAGGTAGCGTATTCATCCAACCTCTGTGGACTTGGATGTCTGTCGGTACCTTTAATATCCCATTCACCTTGATGTTAGATGGTCTGTCACTGACCATGTTAGGTGTGGTAACGGGTGTGGGCTTCCTTATTCACGTATACGCTTCTTGGTATATGCGTGGCGAGGAAGGTTACTCACGTTTCTTCGCTTACACCAACTTGTTTATCGCGAGCATGGTGGTTTTAGTGCTTGCCGATAACATGATGCTGATGTATCTCGGTTGGGAAGGGGTAGGGCTGTGCAGTTACTTACTGATTGGCTTCTACTACACCAATCCAGACAACGGCAAGGCTGCGATGAAAGCGTTCTTTGTTACGCGCATCGGTGACGTGTTCCTTGCTATTGGTATGTTTATCCTGTGGAATGAGCTGGGCACGTTGAATTTCAGCGAAATGGCGGTGTTAGCACCGCAGAAATTTGCTGAAGGTTCTAGTGCAATTAACTGGGCAACCTTGATGTTATTAGGTGGCGCAGTGGGTAAATCAGCTCAGTTGCCACTGCAAACATGGTTGGCCGATGCGATGGCGGGTCCAACGCCAGTTTCTGCACTGATCCACGCAGCAACCATGGTTACCGCGGGTGTCTACTTAATTGCGCGTACCCATGTTCTGTTCCTGTTAGCCCCTGAAGTTTTACATTTAGTTGGTGTGGTTGGTGCAGTCACATTAGTACTGGCAGGTTTTGCAGCACTGGTACAAACAGACATCAAACGTGTACTCGCTTACTCAACCATGAGCCAAATCGGTTATATGTTCTTGGCGTTGGGCGTTCAAGCTTGGGACGCGGCGATTTTCCACCTGATGACGCACGCCTTCTTTAAAGCGTTATTATTCTTGTCAGCAGGTTCGGTGATCCTCGCTTGTCACCATGAACAAAACATCTTCAAAATGGGTGGGTTGCGTAAGCAAATTCCATTCATCTATGCTGTGATGTTAATCGGCGGAAGTGCACTGGCAGCATTGCCACTGTTTACCGCAGGTTTCTACAGTAAAGATGCCATTTTGTGGGGAGCGAAGCTTGACGGGCAAACCGTGTTGTTGTGGGCGGGGATCCTCGGTGCATTAATGACCGCAATTTATACCTTCCGTATGATTTTCATCGTGTTCCACGGTGAAGCGAAAATCAAAGCGCACAAGGTTAAAGGCATCACTCACACATTGCCACTGGGCATTCTGGCTATCCTTGCAACGTTTGTTGGTGCATTAATCCACCAACCTTTAGAAGGGGTATTCCCTGCGGAAGCTGCTGGAAGTGAAGACGGTAAAGTTTTACTTGAAGCAATTTCGGGTGGGTTTGCAATCGCAGGTCTATTGGTTGCGATATTCCTTTACCTGTTCAGACGTTCCATTGTTGATGCTATCGCGAAAACGGCGATTGGTCGCTTCTTTAGTGCTTGGTGGTACCAAGCTTGGGGATTCGACTGGCTGTATGATGTAGTCTTTGTGAAACCGTTTAAAGGTGTTGCATGGCTACTGGAGAGCGATCCGATTAACTCACTGATGAATATTCCTGCGCGCTTATCAAGTTTAGCGAACAAAGGTCTTTCTGTGAGTCAAAACGGCCAGATCCGTTGGTATATTGCCTCATTGGGGCTGGGTGCAGTGCTGATCCTTGCTCTGCTGCTTTTGGTTTAATTAAGGGACATTTGCGCCATGCTATTACCCTGGCTAATACTTATTCCCTTCATCGGTGGCCTGCTAAGTTGGCAGGCTGACCGGTTTAGTCACCGCGCACCGCGTTGGATTGCGCTGGCGACTATGGGGATCACTTTAATACTCTCCGTGCAACTGTGGTTACAAGGGAGCTACTCTCTGGTTAACCCACAAGGCATTCCACAATGGCAAGATGTCTATTTAATGCCATGGATACCAGCATTGGGGATTAATATCCATTTGGCGATTGATGGTTTATCACTGTTAATGGTCGTTCTGACGGCTATTATGGGTGCATTCTCGATTTTGAGCTCATGGAGTGAAAACCAAAAGAACCAAGGTGCCTATCACTTTAACCTTCTGTGGATTATCACAGGGGTGATGGGAATTTTCACTGCTGTTGACTTGTTTTTATTCTTTTTCTTCTGGGAGATGATGCTGATCCCAATGTACTTCCTAATTGCCAATTGGGGACACAAAGGCTCAGAAAACAGACAACACGTTAACGCAGCGACCAAGTTCTTTATCTATACGCAGGCAAGTGGTTTGATCATGCTAGTGTCTATCATTGGATTAGCACTGGCTCACTGGAATGATACCAAAATCCTGACATTCAACTATAACGCACTGCTTGGCACGCAAATGTCTAGCACAGTTTCTTTTATGTTAATGTTAGGCTTCTTCATTGCCTTTGCGGTTAAAATGCCTTTGGTGCCGTTTCATGGTTGGATGGCAGATACTCAAGAGCAATCACCTACAGCAGGTTCGGTGGATATCTCGGGTATTATGCTAAAAACCGCCGCGTATGGTCTGTTACGTTTCACGTTACCGCTGTTCCCTGAAGCTTCTATCCAGTTCACGCCAGTGGCGATGACACTGGGCGTGATCAGTATCTTCTACGGTGCATGGTTAGCGTTCAAACAAACCGACATTAAACGTTTAGCGGCGTACAGTAGCTTATCCCATATGGGGTTTGTAACTGTGGCGATTTATGCAAGCTCAGTGTTAGCGTACCAAGGTGCAGTGATCCAAATGATCACCAATGGCTTATCAGGTGCAGCACTGATTATTATCAGTGGTCAACTGTACGAACGTACACAGACTCGTGATATGCGCATGATGGGTGGATTATGGAAACGCATTAAATGGTTACCAGGAATGTCCTTGTTCTTTGCTGCGGCAACGTTAGGTATGCCAGGGACAGGTAACTTCATTGGTGAATTCATGATCCTGTTCGGTAGTTTCAGCCAATTCACATTAGTGACCTGCATTATGGTATTTGGTGTGGTGTTTGCTTCTATCTACTCTTTGTGGATGATGCAACAGACTTATTACGGCACACCAAAATCAGAAAAAGAAATGAAAGGGTTAACGGCGCGTGAATTCGGTGTGCTACTGGCTCTGGCTGCTTTACTGGTTATCATCGGTTTCTATCCACAACCAATCTTAGATACATCAATTGGTTCAATGGAAACATTGCATAACTTGTATTCTGCTTCACTAACAACATTAGGGCTGTAATTCGCCATGACAATAACTCCTCAAGAACTGATCGCAATACTACCACTGATGATCGTCGGATTGACGGCGGTGGTTGTGATGCTGTCCATTGCGTGGCGACGCGATCACCTGACCAGTGCCGCGCTGACAGTATCTGGTTTTATCATTGCGTTGCTTTCACTGATTTGGGTAGCCGATGGCTACCTGATGGATGTGACTTCGCTTATCCGCGTTGATGGTTTTGCACTGCTATACAGTGCGCTTGTCCTGATCGCAGGTATCGGTACCAGCATCTTTGCTTACCATTGGCTGGAAGGCTTTGGTGACAACAGAGACGAATTCCATCTGTTAGTGGCGATAGCCGTTGCAGGTGGTGTACTGTTATCTATGTCAAACCATATGGCATCGATGTTTATCGGTATTGAACTGATTTCATTGCCATTATTTGGCTTAGTGGCATATACCTTCGAACGCAGCCGTACCTTAGAAGCAGGGATCAAATACATGCTGCTATCCGCAGCAGCATCGTCGTTCCTACTATTTGGTATCGCATTACTGTATGCGGAATCAGGTAGTTTAAGCTTCGCCTCTGTGGGGCAAAGCCTGTCAGACAATCAAATCCATGCACCATTGGTGATGATTGGCTTTGGTATGTTAATTGTCGGCTTCGGCTTCAAACTGTCTCTGTTCCCATTCCAACTGTGGACACCAGACGTATACCAAGGCGCACCTGCACCGGTTTCGGCGTTCTTAGCAACAGGCAGTAAAATCGCTATCTTCGCCGTATTAGTGCGTATCTTTATGGAAGCGCCGATTACCAACAGCGATACGTTAGCTATTGTGATCTCAGTGATTGCTATTGCTTCTATTCTGTTTGGTAACTTACTGGCAATTACCCAAAAAAGTGCAAAACGTTTATTGGGTTACTCCTCTATCGCCCATATGGGGTATTTGCTAGTAGCTTTGGTTGCCCTGCGTATTGATCCTGTGGCCTCACAAGTGACTATCGCGATTTACTTAATCGGCTATTTATTTGCAAGCCTAGGTGCTTTTGGTGTCATCAGTATCGTCTCTAGCCCTTACCGTGGCGATGATCAGGATGATTTCAGCGCGTTCCGTGGTTTGTTCTGGCATAAACCTGTACTAGCAACCGTAATGACCGTCATGTTGTTATCATTAGCGGGGATCCCAATTACATTAGGTTTTATTGGTAAATTTTATGTGATTGTTTCCGCAGTGAATGCCCAATTGTGGTGGTTAACAGGTGCTGTAGTCGTGGGTAGTGCTATTGGTTTGTACTACTACTTACGCTTTATGGCAAGCCTATACAGTCGTGATGCAGAGCATGCAGATCGTTATACTGGTCCAGATAATGCAACACTGGGTACTGTCTTTGCTGCTATCTGTGCGATTGCTGTGATTGCCTTTGGTGTTTGGCCGCAACCGCTTATTGATATTTCAACCTTAGCGCTAGCGCTGAGCAACTAATCATTAGCGCAAAATAAAATTTCACCGGTTACTGTAAACGTAGCCGGTGAAGTTGATAACAAAGTGGAATAAAAGCGTATTTTTTCGACTTTGTGCTATCAGATAAAAATTAACATATTGATTATCTAGCTTAATTTTCAAAGCCTATCCAACCAGCCTGCAAACATTTTCTGTTTTGCAACCGTCTGACCGATTTTTGTAAAATAACCGGTTTTTTAATCGGGTAATTGCCGTTGGTATTGGTATTCAACATCATTTAAATAGGTCATTAGCATTTGGCTTGCTGTGTTTATCTGCGATAAATTAAGTTGTTGTTCTGACATTTTTTCACTAATAAATTGGCACCATGAGGCCCAGTAACTTTTAAGTAATCCAACTTTTTGTATAACTGTCTGTTTATGATCATCAATGACGGTAATTTCACTCGATAATGACATCAGTTGTGTTAGTCTAAAAATATGGGTGTCGATGGTGTTAAGTTCTTCTTTATGCTCAATAATTTGGTCACTTAAATACAATCGAACGTCAACTAATTTTGTGAATTCCAAACCATCATCTACTATAGTGAGTAAATTTCTAATATAGTTAATGGCAGATTTTAAAATGTCTTTCTTATTAGGGGGAATACTTAATGCGTCAATAAGTTCTTTTCCATTAAGGTATTTATCAAAAAAATCCGTTAACTTAGCGCGTAAGACGATATCCTCTGCGGCAGTAATAATAGAGTAACTGTTGTGTAGTTCATTGATCTTTGATTGCAAATTGTGTTTTGACGAAAAAAGTAATTCTTTTTGACTGGTATATTGAGCCAGCTTTAATTTATTCGGTTCGTTAAGGTGATAAACAAGTAAGGATTCCATTGTATAGCGAATTTTTGAAATTAATTTCTCAAGCTCTAATTTTGCCTCCATTAGATCATCTATAAACCCGGTAGTGAGAATTTGTTTTTTTAAGTCTGTATAATTGTCATCGTTGGTATTTGTATTATTAGCGTCATTAAGTTCGTTATTAAGGATATAATTCACTTTTATTCTTAGTATTGGAATGGAATTTCGAATAAGATCATTCAGTCTTTCTGTTTTTATGGCGATTTTTTGTATTCTGCCATAAATAATGTAATCATAACTCATAATATTTTTATTAAACGAGGCTATATTATTTGAAATGCATCTTAACTGATAAAGATCAATAGAGGGCAACATTGGGAGGTCAAGGTTATCATGCATATTAATACCTTTTATTGAAATGAAGTGTCATGGTTTTGTAGCTCATCAAATAGTTTAATTAAATGAACTGAATAATCTTGAATTGAACTCCAAGACATAATAATTCGTTTAAATTGGGTAATAAAACGAATAAGTTTATCTGCATTATTTATACGTTGAAATATATCAATAGATTGTGTTATTTCAGTTAAAATAACAAGCCACATATAATCTAGGTGGTCTACAGCCAGTCGTGCATCTTTGAAAAAACCTTCAATTTTATGTAAATTGACCTGAATATCAAAAATGGTTTTTTGAATGAATTTTTCATGGTTAATTTTTATGTTGAGTTCACTAATCTCTTTTAATAGCTGATTCTTTCTGGCACGAATGGCTTCGGCTTTTGGTCCGAATATGCTGCTGGTGATTGCTAATCCAATAATACCGCCAGCTAAACCTGTAAAACACAATTTGACATAGTGCGAGTATTCTTGTTCAAGTTGTACAATATCTTGCTTTTTTAGTTCAATCATCTCTTTTAGGAAGGTCCCTGAACTATCCTGATTAGCGGGTTCAAGTTGCTGATAAATCCCTTTTATATTAAATAATAATGATTCAACATGTTCATAGTTTGAAAGGTATCCACCCGTAATATACACCCTAAAGTCCGATACCGTATTTTTGATTTTTATTGTTTTAATCGATTGCTGTTTTATGTCATTTTTAATTAAATTCAGAATGCTGACAAGCTCTGTAGCGATTTGCTGGTCATCATTTTGGTAAACGATTTTACCTAAATCATATTCTGTTAATTCATCTAGGCTATCTGATATTTTTTGCAAAATAGGCATGTGGTTAATATATTCAATGATCTGATTGCCAGTTTGCATGATATTGCGACTGGTCAGAGATAAACTAACAGATTGCTCCTTAACGTGTTGTTCAACGTTATCCCAACTGTTCGCGTGAGTACGAATATCAATAATTGCACTTGCTAATGTATCAGCATTAATAGGAAGATTAGATGACTCATTAATGCCAAACCATTTTAAAATATCTGTTTTCTGTAAAGGAAGAGAAAGGGCAAAGTGAACATGTTTGTGAATATTAATTAAATCATCTAAGGTGAATATCCCTGCGGAACGTGCAGATAGTGTGTCTTGATTAGTTAACAATGCTAATGTTGCATTTCCTATATTTTCTTTTTCAATAATCCGATCGTAACTTTCTTGTATGTGCATTGTAAATTCCAACGTTATTAAGTTAATGAGTAATGAAGCGTTAACGTGATTCATTATTTGGATGCGTATATATAGTAGGTATCGTGAATAGTGCTATTTTATGGAAATTAGTCATCAGTAAAGTATAAAGTGAATGCTTTATATTGGATAACCTACTAGAAACGGATGGAAAGGGTTGATACTAAAAAATGGAAATAAGCGCTAAAAAATAACTCAATGTACGTAGTTAATCATTAAAATTAACTTTTACATAAACAAGTTAAGTAATAGAAAGTGAATTCTTATCCCATTTCATTTTCTTAGAATAGAGGTAAATACCCTAAATAGATAAAAACAATCAGCGAGATCGCATCTGGCAGTATGCAATTGATGCTAAAATTGCGGTTCATAATGAAATATACAATATCAACAGAAAGTGAGTGTAAATCATACGAATTAAAGATAATCAAGCCGTTAACAGTTGTTACTGAAGATATAAAGTGATAATAAAAGTGTCAGAACAGTGATAAAACCACAAATATCAATTAATTAAATCAATGTGTCATTATATAATTGATATAATAAACTATACTAAACGCAAGAAGATCGTCACATACCAACCTCCATTGGTATTTGTGAATAAGCAAAACAGCGCGTTACAAGGGCGTTGTCGTAGAGATAATGGCTTATCAATGTATTAATGCATAGCATTGCGTTATATAATATTTGATGTAAATCTGTGCGCTGTGGCAGTAGGAATCTAAAGTGATAAATAAAAAAATTGATAATGTAATAACTGAAATTCTGGAACATTTGTCTACACTGGCACTAGGAAATGAAGAGTACACACGACTTGTTTGGCAATTTGATGAGCAAACGGCTTTCCCTGGCTTAGCTTGGTTATCCTGCCAAACTTGTTATCCGCAATTCTACTGGTATCAACGTACAGGCGCAGAAGAGTGTAGCGCATTAGGCCGTGTAAAATCCTTTCATTCGATCGAAGATGCTGAACATTTTTTATCCCAATACCCACATACACCTGACGTTCGTTTATGGGGACTAAATGGTTGGAATGCGGTAGGGGATGGGCTGACTAATGACGAAAAACAACACGCGACATTCTGTTTTTTACCGCGTTTGGAAATTCATCGATTGCGTTCAACTATCAGTATTAGTGTGAATATTGACGGGAAAGATGACATTCAAGCAGCAATTTCATTTCTGTTGAATTTGACACCAATATCAGATGAGCCCTCACCCCTCTCAGCCTCGATTGTTGAGCAAAAGCATATTCCTTGCCATGATGAGTGGTGCCGTTTATTAAATTGTGCCATTAGCGACATGAAAGCGGGTAAAATGGAAAAAGTGGTTATGGCACGGGAGACTCAGTTAACGCTGTCCAATGCCATTTCAGTTACTGAGCTTTTATCAGCAAGCCAACAGGTTAATCATCATTGTTATCATTTTATGATGGCGTTTGATAAGCACTCTGGCTTTATCTCCTCAACGCCTGAACGCTTATATTTGAGGCAAGGGGCGCAACTCAATTCTGAAGCACTTGCAGGTACTGTAGCGAATGATCCGGATGATAATATTGCGGCAGAATATGCTAAGTGGTTGATGGAAGATAAAAAAAATCAGCATGAAAATTTAGTGGTGGTTGATGATATTTGCCAACAATTACAGGGCGCGGTGACGGGAGTTGATGTTTCTTCAGCCAAAGTGATCCGTTTAAGAAAAATTCAACATTTATATCGCTCTATTGTAGCAACGCTGATCACACCATCTGATAGTGATTGCTTGCAGCGCCTTCAACCTACCGCCGCGGTGTGTGGTCTACCCAGAAAAATAGCACGACAATTCCTCGCTAAAAATGAACCCTTTTCCCGTGGTTGGTATGCAGGGACGGGGGGATTTATCAGTTTGAATAAAAGTGAATTTGCGGTTTCTTTACGCTGTGCACAAATTAATGGTGCGCAAGTTTCACTGTATTCAGGGGCTGGTATTGTGAGTGATTCTGATCCTGAGCAGGAATGGATAGAGATCGAAAATAAAGCGGCAGGATTAAAATCACTGTTTGGAAATAACTAAAAGCCTTAGTATAAATATGGTTATTTCTTTTTATTTTCAATTAGTTCATCAAAAACTGTTCTGAGATCAAGAAATATTTTTTTATCAGTCTAAACTGATTGATAATTAATAGTTTGCTGAGCATATTATGTCGAATTCTGCATTTAATATCCGTTGGGCTGAAGTGATCATTGAAGCACTTAGCCGCCATGGTATGAAACATATCTGTATTGCGCCGGGTTCTCGTTCAACGCCATTAACGCTTGCGGCAATTAACAATGCAAACTTGCACTGTCATACCCATTTTGATGAGCGTGGATTAGGCCATCTTGCTCTTGGTCTCGCTAAGGCAAGCTGTGAGCCTGTTGGCGTGATAGTGACTTCAGGAACTGCGGTGGCGAATTTGTACCCTTCTTTGATAGAAGCCGGTCTTACTGGGGAAAAAATCATTTTTCTGACGGCGGATCGCCCACCAGAATTAATTGACTGCGGCGCAAATCAAGCTATCCGGCAAAGCCACATTTTTGCTTCGCATCCCACTCAGTCATTAATGTTACCGCGCCCAACCAGTGATATTTCAGCCAAATGGCTGGTGACAGCGGTGGATAACGGCATGAACCAACTTCATCATGGTGCTTTTCATATCAATTGCCCATTTGCTGAGCCGCTATATGGTGAAAGTGAAGGGGAATACGAATGGCAACAAACATTAGGTGATTGGTGGAATTCAAATCACCCATGGTTAAGTGAACCACTAACACATGCGGTTGCACTCGTTGCTGACTGGTATTTTTGGCGGCAAAAAAAGGGTGTTGTGATTGCGGGGAGAATGAGTGCAACGGAAGGGGGATTAGTTGCCAAATGGGCTAATGAGTTGGGGTGGCCTGTATTAGGTGATGTGTTATCTCAAACCGGGCAACCATACCCTTGTTGTGATTTATGGCTGCAAAACCCCAAAGCACAAACCTTGCTACAAGAGGCAGAATTAGTTGTGCAGTTTGGTTCAAGTCTCACCGGTAAGCGTCTATTGCAATGGCAAGCCAATTGCCAACCGAATGAATATTGGATTGTAGACCCAATCCCACAGCGCTTAGACCCTGCTAACCATAGGGGACGCAAGTTAACTTGTTCGATTAAAGGCTGGCTTGATAATCATCCTGCACAGCCACGTAGCTTATGGTGTGATGAGGTATTAGAACTGGCAAAGAAAACACAGCATTGTGTTGAAAAGCATCTTTCAGGTCAATTTTCAGAAGCCGCAGTTGCACATCAACTTCCTGAGCTACTGCCTGCACGTGGACAATTATTTGTTGGTAATAGTTTAATCGTGCGCTTGATTGATTCATTTGCACAACTCCCTGTTAGTTATCCTGTCTATAGCAATCGTGGTGCAAGTGGTATTGATGGGCTAATTTCCACTTTAGCTGGTGTACAGCGTGCAACGGCTAGGCCAACTTTGGGGATCGTGGGTGATCTTTCGGCCTTATATGATTTAAATAGCCTTGCTTTACTGCGCAAACCATCGGCACCGACCATTTTGATTATTGTCAATAACAATGGTGGGCAGATTTTCTCCATGTTACCGACACCAGATGATGCAAGGCAAAACTATTACTGTATGCCGCAAAATGTCAGCTTTGAGCCGGCTGCCAAGCTGTTTGGCTTGCAATATTGCGCGCCGACTAATTGGGAAAGCTTAAAAGATACTGTCCAGCAGTTTTGGCATAATCAGCATGGCACATTACTTGTTGAGTTAGTTGTGGATGGTGATGAAGGCGCACGAACCTTAAAACAACTGCTTAGCTTAGCTGCGGAGCTCTAATGTTAACGGCTATAGCGCATAATACAGAAAAATCAGGTCCTTGGCTCGTTTGGCTTCATGGGTTGCTAGGTAGTGCAACAGATTGGCAGCCAGTGATTGAACAGTTTAATCGTTGCCGATCATTAGCCGTTAATTTACCTGGACATGGTGATTCACAGGAAGAAACATGCCAAGGTTTTGACCATTTTAATGCGCAAATGAATACACTCCTGCAATATCATCAAATTGATGAATATTACTTGATCGGTTATTCATTAGGGGCTCGCCTTGCGATGCATTTTGCTTGCTTTTATCAACCTAACGGGTTGCTAGGCTTAGTGATAGAGGGGGGGAATGTCGGGTTAGTTGACCCGCAGGCAAGGAGTGAGCGTGAAAAGAATGATAGAGCATGGGCGCAGCGCTTTCGGACTGAACCTATGGAGAACGTGTTGAATGATTGGTACCAGCAAGCTGTTTTTGCTGATTTATCACCAACTCAGCGACAAAAACTGATCGCGGTACGCCAAGATAATAATCCACAAAGTATTGCGGACATGTTAGAGAGCACATCATTATCTTTACAACCTTTTTTAGTACCAAATTTGCACCAACTGACTTGCCCATACCGCTATTTTTGCGGAGAGCGAGATCAAAAGTTTCGAAGCGTTTCGCAACAATACACATTGCCATTAACGCTGATTGCAAATGCAGGGCATAATGCCCATCGGGAAAATCCAACGGGCTATGCAACTGCACTTCACCATTTTTTATCACACTGTGGTTAAAGGAATTTGAGAATGATTTATCCAAGCGAAGAAAAACTATACGCCCCCATTGAATGGCAAGATTGCTCTGAAGGGTTTGACGATATTCGGTATCACAAATCCCCTGAAGGGATCGCGAAAATTACCATTAATCGCCCTCAAGTGCGTAATGCATTTCGCCCGCAAACGGTCAAAGAGATGATCCAAGCATTATCAGACGCACGTTATGATGACCGTATTGGTACTATCATTTTAACGGGGGAAGGTGAAAAAGCCTTCTGCGCCGGGGGAGACCAAAAAATTCGTGGAGACTACGGTGGGTATCGTGATGAAAGCGGCACACACCATTTAAACGTTTTAGATTTTCAACGTCAAATTCGGACTTGCCCAAAACCTGTTGTTGCAATGGTTGCAGGTTTTGCTATTGGTGGCGGCCATGTTTTACACATGATGTGTGACTTAACGATTGCGGCGGACAACGCTATTTTTGGCCAAACTGGTCCTAAAGTGGGCTCCTTTGATGGTGGTTGGGGGGCGTCCTATATGGCGCGGATTGTAGGGCAGAAAAAGGCACGTGAAATCTGGTTCTTATGTCGCCAATATGATGCTAAAGAAGCGTTAGATATGGGCTTGGTTAACACTGTGGTTCCTTACGCAGAATTGGAAAAAGAAACTGTTCGCTGGTGCCGTGAAATGTTAGAGAATAGCCCAATGGCACTGCGTTGCTTGAAAGCGGCACTGAATGCGGACTGTGATGGTCAAGCGGGGCTGCAAGAGTTAGCGGGTAATGCCACCATGTTGTTCTACATGACCGATGAAGGTCAAGAAGGTCGTAACGCTTTCAACGAAAAACGTGCACCTGACTTCTCTAAATATAAGCGTAATCCGTAATGCGTAAAGCCAAAATTTATTCGTTCAGCCTGCCCATGGAGGCAGGCGTTATCCTTCGCTATCAACGTTTAAAGACGCGTGATGGGCTTTTAGTGTGCTTGCAAGAGGGGGATAACGAAGGTTGGGGGGAAATTTCGCCTCTACCTGAATTTAGTCAAGAAACACTGGAAGAAGCAACGGCTGAAACCATAATTCGACTGAATGAATGGGTCAAATACGGCAAAATTTCTGATAGTCAACTCCCGTCAGTGGCGTTTGGTTGTAGCTGTGCAGTGGCTGAATTAGCTGGCGAGTTACCTAAAGAGGCTGATTATCGTAAAGCGCCCTTGTGTAGTGGCGACCCGGATGACTTAATCTTAAGTCTCGATGCGATGGAAGGTGAAAAAGTAGCGAAAGTTAAAGTGGGTTTGTATGAAGCTGTGCGTGATGGGATGGTGGTGGATCTACTTTTAGAAGCCGTGCCTGAACTCAAACTTCGCCTTGATGCTAATCGCAGTTGGACACGCGTAAAAGCGGACGGTTTTGCTAAATACGTTAACCCAGACTATCGTGACCGCATCGCCTTCTTAGAAGAGCCCTGTAAAACCCGCGAAGACTCTTTGCAATTTGCCGCAGATACGGGGATCAATATCGCTTGGGATGAAAGTGTTAGAGAACCTGATTTTAAAGTGGAAGCACAACCAGGGGTTGTCGCGATAGTGATTAAACCGACACTTACCGGTAGCTTGGACTATTGTCGCACTTTGGTAGAAGATGCTCATCGCCTTGGTTTGCAAGCGGTGATTAGCTCGTCGATTGAAACAAGTTTTGGTTTAACGCAACTTGCGCGTGTTGCACATTGGCTAACCCCAGATACAATCCCTGGTTTAGATACGGTTTCACTTATTCAGTCACAGTTGGTACGTCCTTGGCCAAAGTGTAGTATTCCACTGCAACAGTTAGATGACTTAACCGTTATATGGCACAGTTAACACCGTTTAAAGATTGGCCTTGGCAGCACTGGGCCAACCTGCAACCTAATGCTGTCGCGTTGCATTCTGACGATGGAAGTATAACGTGGGGGGCGCTTAATCAACAGGTTAAGGATCTTGCTGCCTACTTTTCAATCCAAGGCGTGATGAAGGGGCAGTGTGTCCTTCTCCGAGGGAAAAACTCGGTTGAGTTATTATTCTGTCAACTGGCTCTTATTGTGTGTGGTGCTAGGGTTTTGCCTCTTAATCCACGAATACCAGCACGAACACTTAGCGAATTATTACCCCATCTAAATATCAGCTCAGTGATTGATTTTAATGATGAAATTGAGTTTCTTGCTGATTACCGACACCTTGATTATCAACGATATTATCATTTTATTGATGATGCTGATTTTCAACCTGCTAACTTTCAACTGCAAGTGACTCAGCCTGCTACATTAATATTAACATCGGGTTCGACGGGCTTACCTAAAGCGGCGGTTCATAGTGTTGAAGCTCATTTAAATAGTGCTGAAGGCGTCGTGAGTGCGATGAATTACCAACAGGGTGATTGTTGGTTACTTTCCTTACCGCTTTTTCATGTTTCAGGGCAAGGGATTGTTTGGCGCTGGCTACTTAGTGGTGGGGCGCTTGCATTAAAAAATAAGCCATTGGCAGATGCTTTACAGGGGGTGACTCACGCTTCGTTGGTACCAACACAATTATGGCGTTTACTTAACAATGACGTTGATATCCAACTTTCCCTTAAAGAAGTGTTATTAGGGGGAGCTTCAATCCCTGCTTCATTAACGGATCTAGCTGAAAGCAGAGGCATAGCATGCTGGAGTGGTTATGGCATGACCGAAATGGCGTCGACAGTTTGCGCTAAACGATCGGACGGGAAGCGAGGAGTGGGGCTGCCGTTAAAAGGAAAACAAGTCCGTATTGTGTCTGATGAAATTCAAATACAGTCGACGAGTCAGGCATTGGGGTATTGGTTTGATGGAAGTATTAAACCCCTAAATTGTATTGACGGCTGGTTTAAAACCAGTGATAAAGGTGCCTTTATTGATGGTGAGTATCAAATATTGGGCCGTCTTGATAATCTGTTTATCAGTGGCGGAGAGTGTGTCCAGCCTGAGGATATTGAAGCCGTAATGAATTCCCATCCGGGTGTGTCACAAAGTTTTATCATCCCTATTGATGATCTTGAATTTGGTCAACGCCCTGTGGCAGTTGTGGAATGTGATCCAGATTTGTCACTCGGTGAATTATCTGTTTGGCTAAAAGATAAACTCGCACCGTATCAATACCCAACACGTTTTTATCCGTTAGATGGGGCATTGAAAAGTGGGGGAATTAAAGTTTCTCGCCAACAAGTGAAAGAGTGGGTATTCGCAAATACGCAGAAAGCCGAATGATTTATTCGCGTAGAAGGCAGTTGTTTGAACCTATCGTATTAAGCCGCACCCTATTAGATATTGAAAAAGTGGGAAAAACGTGGTTTTCCCACTTTGGGTTATCAGACAAAAATCAATACATTGATTTTACATGTTTGTTTTCAACTGGTTATCTAACCTACTGCCAAACATGTTATGTTTGGCAACAGTCTGACGACGGGTTGATGGCCCGCCGTGGTCTCTTCCTTATTTCTTCAATGCATTTAACGCCTTTTCAACACCTGCACCGTATTCAGGGTGTACTTGTTTGAATAACTCAATTTGCCGTACTTGTGTGGTTTCCGTTGCATCAATGAGCTCGCCCGCAATTCGTTTAAACATACGTTGATGTTCGGCATCATCTAATAGTTCATATAATGCACGTGGCTGGCTGAAATAGTCTTGATCTTCGCGGTGATCCCAATGGTCAGCAGCACCTTCAATTGATAATGGTGGCTCACTAAAATCAGGTTGCTCTTGGAACAAGCCTGCTTCATTGGGTTCATAAGTCACGTGATTACCACTATTACCGTCCACACGCATTGCCCCATCACGATGATAATTATGGAATGGGCATCGAGGTGCATTGACAGGAATTTGGTGGTGATTGACTCCCAGACGATAACGATGAGCATCACCGTAAGAGAATAGACGCCCTTGCAACATTCTATCCGGTGAAAAACCAATTCCAGGCACTACGTTAGCAGGACTAAATGCGGCTTGTTCAACATCAGCAAAGTAATTATCCGGATTACGGTTTAGTTCGAAATAGCCCACATCGATTAATGGATAATCTTTATGCGGCCAAACCTTAGTCAGATCAAACGGATTGTAAGGCACCGTTGAGGCTTCTTTTTCAGGCATGATCTGTACTTGTAAATTCCAGCGTGGAAAATCCCCTTTTTCAATCGCTTCAAATAAATCGCGCTGTGAACTCTCTCTATCTTTACCCACTAATTGCTCAGCTTGTTCATCAGAAAGATTTTCGATGCCTTGCTGGCAGCGGAAGTGAAATTTCACCCAGAAACGTTCATTGTTGCTATTGATAAAACTATAGGTGTGGCTACCAAAACCGTGCATATGGCGATAGCTTCGAGGGAGACCACGATCACTTGCATCAATCGTGAGTTGATGTAACGATTCTGGCAATTGGGAAAAAAATGCCCACTTGTGTTCCATCGTACGCAAGTTTGATCGAGGGTCGCGTTTCACTACGTGGTTTAAATCTGGAAATTTTAATGGATCACGAAAATAGAACACGGGGGTATTATTACCAACCATGTCCCAGTTACCTTCTTCGGTATAAAATTTGAGTGCGAAACCACGAATATCGCGCTCAGCATCTGCGGCACCTCGTTCACCGGCAACCGTTGAAAAACGAGCAAACATTTCTGTTTTTTTACCCACTTCAGAGAAAATTTTTGCACGGGTATAAGGTGTAATATCGTGAGTGACGGTAAATGTCCCAAATGCACCAGAACCTTTTGCATGCATACGTCTTTCAGGGATCACTTCGCGGTCAAAATGAGCCAATTTTTCTAAGAACCAGACATCTTGTAACAACATTGGACCACGTTTACCTGCGGTCATGACATTATTATTATTGGCAACGGGGGCGCCAGAGGCGGTAGTAAGGCCTTTTTTCTTCATCACAATGCTCCTGATTTTGAATTTAATGACTACATAAACCTAACTAAAAAGTGATAATTTTGTAATAAAACAAAAATAGCACTACAATAAACCTGTAATTCAGTATAGTAATTATGGATATGATTATCTAATTAATATAACCAATCACTGTGATTGAATGTGATATAAGCGAGATTTCGGGTGTTCAGAAGTGAATAAGTTCTGTGTTATTGGTGGCAACTATGTGTATAGTCGCGAGTTAGACGCGTAAATCTGAGTAATAAAGGCTGAGAAACCTGTAATAATCGCGTAAAATCCATAGGTAACAACTTAAAGAGGATAAAATAATGCGCAAAGTGGTTTTATTAGTGGCGGCGATGTCTCCATTTTTTATGAATTCAGCTCAAGCTGTCTCTGTGAGCGCGCAAGCAGGTAAGCACTACACTGAATTATCTGCAGGTCTGGGAAATCAAAATGCGGGTTTGGCATTTAATGGTTCTTGGGCGCGTAGTGATCATGACGGTCAAATGGGCAGTTTAGGTGCCACGTTTGGTCTCCCTGTTGGACCTTTTGCTGCTTATGTTGGCGGTAAAGGTTTATATTTATCACCCGATAACAATAGTAGTGGTGCAGCATTAGCTGTGGGTGGTGGCTTGAATTGGCAAGCTCTGCCATCATTGAATATCTATGGTGAGGCATATGGTGCACCAGAGTCACTGACTTCAGGTAGCAAGTCTTATGTTGAAGCTAAAGCAGGCGCACGTTACACGGTGTTTAAACCATTATCTATTGATGCGGGTTATCGTGTAATTGAAATGAAAGGCTCACACAATAAGTCGAATGAGAAAATCGCAGATGGCCTTTATCTAGGCGCAGGGCTTTCATTTTAATACTATTATCTTATTCACGTCCTTAGTTGCGTACACAAGTGCGCGCCTAAGGGCGTAGTCCATAAACTGGGCCTAATTGAATCTGCTTTAAATTGATTGACTTTCTCACTTAACTATTTTACCTAACTCATTCACTTTTATTTTCATTACAATGGGATAGTGACGTCAACACCTCAGGGCTTAGTCCAGAGCTTTTCATGATAATCTCAGGGCTAACGCCATGCTTAAGCAGTTCAGTTGCCATGGCGAGTTTTGCCTCAGTGAAACCTTTTTCTCTACCTTCTTGAATACCTTGCTGGATCCCCTCTTGGCGACCTTTATTCTGTAATCGCTGCGCAATGTTCATGATAGTCTCCTTATGTTGTTCGGTTTGTTCCTCTAAGGTTTGAACAATTTGCTCAAAGTTAGTGGCGTTCAAGGTAATAAACAGGTAATTGATAATGGTCACTACATCGTTGTCATTATTATAGTGTTTGTTGAGTGCTTGCGCCAAGAGTGGAAGAACCTGTTGAAACTCATCGCGTAAATATTTATGTTTCATCGCTAACTCCATAACGGCAATTTTACGGTGGTTCACTAATTCATTGTCATCGATGACGGTCACATCCACTAAAGGGAAAGGCTGTGTGTATAACTGATTTGCGATATCAGCAAGGGGAAAACAGTCAGTCCACAATAAAGTATGTGGGTAGGGGGAGCGACCACCGTGGTAAAAAAGGATTGGTACAACAAGCGGTAACGCTGTATTCCCTTGTTGCATATGTTGATTCATAGCTAAAAATGCGTAATGCATTAAGCGCCACGCCATCAGTTTATCCGGTGTGGATTGGTGTTCAACTAATAAGTACAAATAACCTTGTCCATGGGTAGTTTGAACGGAATACAACACATCAGATAGGCGAGAACGCAGTTGTTTATCAATGAAAGATGAATTAGTCAGTTCTAATGTGTTGAAATTACATAATGATTTTATGGGTTCAGGCAAGTGGATTTCAAAAAAATCACGCGCACTATCAATGTTTGTCATAAAACCTTTAAATGCAGCATCATGGGCAGCAGTAATACTTTTTCCTTTCATTCAACCTGACCCCTTATTTTCCTTTCAACCACAATAAAGCAAAAAGCCAGGGGTGTCTTTTCGGTATTATTTTCTGAAATAAAGCGTAATTAAAGAAGTATATATTAAATAATAAGGAAATAATGAGCATTAATAGATTAAAAATAAATTTATGAATATTACGGATTTACTATCTATTAAATTGAGGGGAAATTATTGGGAATAAGGTGTATTTAATTGCAAAGATACAAAAGCCGCAATTGAAGTTATCAATTACGGCCTTATCCATCAATGGATTAACCGACGTTCGGTAGAACACCCGCGACAATTAAGAACTGGATAGCGATAACTGCAACACCGCAGAGTAATACGAGCATTAAAACAGGCATGCCGCCTTTGACTTGATACCCACCTTTAGCCTCTAATTGGCGGACTCTAAGCGTCAGCAGGGCGGGGACAATCAAAGCAAGGATAGATAATGCCACCGCAGCGTAAGTTAAAGCTTGCACGAAACTACTGAAGAACAGTGCTGCAAGTAATGGTGGGGCGAAGGTTAATACGCCAGTTTGTGTACGACCGAATAAGCTGTTACTGCGTTTAAATAAATCAGCAAGGTAATCAAACAAGCCTAAAGCAACGCCTAAAAAAGACGTCGCAAGTGCTAAGTCCATAAATAGGCTAACCGCAATATTGACTCGTGGCGTTGCTACGACATCACGAATGGCGGTCAATAAGCCATTCAAACCAGACTCTTGCGCTAAAATACCTAAAAATGTTGTTGAAGGGATTGAGCCAAGTGTCGCTACTTGCCAGAGGATATATGCAACCAATGGAATTGCGCTACCGGTAATGAAAATCATACGCAGTTTACGTACATCACCATTCATGTAGTTAACTAAGCTAGGCACGCTACCATGAAAGCCAAATGAGGTGAATATAACGGGCACAGCGGCGAGAATTAAACCTTTTTCGATCGGCATGGCATTTAAGTTTACAGCTTCTGCATGCGGCATCATGACAACTAACATAATGACTAAGAAAATGGTTTTTGCGGTAAATAAAATTCGGTTAATAAAATCCACCGAATGCGTACCAATGCAGACAACCGCTCCACCAATAACGGTGAAAGCAATAATGGCAGCCTTAGTACTTATAGTAATTCCCCACCAAGATGAAAGGCTGTCTGAAATCAACACGCCAGCGCCACCAATATAAGCGGTTGTTAGCGCATACATCAGTAGTAGCATACTTAAACCTGTGACAACTTGACCAGCTGGGCCTAGGTACTTTTTCGCTATTGTACCTAACCCCATATTGGCTGGGTTATGTTGATAAACTTCGACTAACAATAATGAGGTATAACTCATTAACATCCATAGCCCAACAAGCAAACAAACGATGCCTGTAAAACCGACACCAGCAGCGGCAAGTGGCATTGCCAACATCCCTGCACCTATTGTTGTTCCTGCAACGATTAACACGCTGCCAAGGGTACGATTCTTCACAAGTTCCTCTAATTGAATCTGAGTTATTAATCAGTGATGCAGATTATGCGATTGCGCGTATTGTGTCAAATGTAAATTACAGTGTATGTAAATATTTGTTTACAGTAATTTGAGGAAAATAATGGGGTGATAATCAATAAAAACAAGGTTAATAAATGAAAGAAAAATGCCGAATAACGCTAACCAAAGGTAAATTTAACTTTGGTTATTTGTTAAAAAAATGGAGGTAATTAATTGATTATAATGGATTATCTGATGGACTAAACAGTATGGCAGTTACTTAAAGTAAATAGTGTGATGAGGGCTCAATAAACACAACAAAAATAAAACTATATTTTTTTTAAAATTATCATAAATCAAATTAATGCTTGAAAATCATTTCGATAATAGGAGGCAAATACATATAAAAGGATGGAACTATGGACTTTATGATTCAACTTGCCATTATCCTTGTTTGCTTGTTTTATGGCGCAAAAAAAGGGGGTATGGCATTAGGGCTTCTCGGTGGGGTTGGTCTTGTTATCTTAGTATTTGGATTTGGACTACCGCCGGGAAAACCACCTGTTGATGTTATGCTTGTGATTATTGCTGTTGTTGCCGCATCAGCAACGTTACAAGCATCAGGTGGTTTGGATGTCATGTTACAAATTGCAGAACGATTACTTCGGAAAAATCCAAAATACATTTCTATTGTGGCACCTTTTGTTACCTGTATATTAACCATTTTGTGTGGTACAGGGCACGTGGTATATACCATTTTACCTATCATCTACGATGCAGCGATTAAAAATAATATACGTCCTGAAAGACCGATGGCAGCGAGTAGTATTGGCGCACAAATGGGGATCATTGCCAGCCCAGTGTCTGTCGCTGTTGTTTCGTTAGTGGCCATGCTTAACGGTGTGACGATTAATGGTAAGTCACTTGAATTTCTTGATTTATTAGCTATTACTATCCCTTCAACCTTAATTGGTATCTTAGCTATCGGTATCTTTAGCTGGTTTAGAGGGAAAGATCTGGATAAAGACCCAGTATTCCAAGAGTTTATTTCTGTCCCTGAAAACCATGACTACGTGTATGGTGACAGTGTGACACTGCTTGATAAAAAGCTACCGAAAATTAACTGGGTAGCAATGTGGATTTTCTTAGCATCTATCGTGGTTGTAGCATTGCTTGGCGCATTCTCAGAGTTAAGGCCTTCAGTGAATGGCAAGCCGCTATCAATGGTGTTAGTTATTCAGATGTTTATGTTGCTGGCGGGTGCGCTCATCATCATTATCTGTAAAACCAATCCAGGGCAAATTTCAAAAAATGAGGTATTCCGTTCAGGGATGATAGCGATCGTGGCGGTGTATGGTATCGCGTGGATGGCTGAAACCATGTTTGGCGCTCATATGGATGAGATTAAAGGTACACTTGGCTCTTTAGTGAAAGACTTCCCATGGGCATATGCGGTTATCTTATTACTGGTATCTAAGTTTGTTAACTCCCAAGCAGCAGCATTAGCCGCAGTGGTACCTATCGCCTTAGGTATTGGTGTTGATCCTGCTTATATTATCGCATCGGCACCAGCGTGTTATGGTTATTATATTTTACCCACTTACCCGAGTGATCTGGCGGCTATTCAATTTGACCGTTCCGGAACTACGCGTATTGGCAAATTTGTAATCAACCATAGCTTTATCTTACCAGGCTTAATTGGTGTCGGTGTCTCCTGTGTGTTTGGTTGGGTATTTGCGGGGCTTTATGGTTATCTATAACAGATAGATTGAACCAATGAAGCTGAAATAAGGTAGAAAAGCGATTGCATCGAAAAAACGGTGCAATCGCTCGTTATAATTAGCTAATTTCAATATCAGTCAGTGGATGACAGCAACAAGGTAAAATTTCCCCGTCCTGTACAAATGCAAGAGGTTTGCGCTTGTAACCGACTTTCCCTCGCAATAATGTCACACGGCATGAGCCGCAATAGCCTTCACGACACTGGTACTCAACAGGAACCCGACTGTCTTCAAGTGCTTCGAGTAAACACGAATGAACTTCAGTGTGGTAGGGGATTTGCACACCCTGCGTTAACCGCAGGGTGATTTTATGACTGGCCATACTTACAGTTCAAAGTCACTCAAATCATCGGTGTTGACTTCAGAGTCAATTTGACCGACTAAATAAGAACTTACTTCAACCTCTTGTGGTGCAACTTGAACGTTATCCGATACTAACCATGCATTAATCCATGGGATTGGGTTTGAACGTGCTTCAAACGGTAGTTTTAGACCAACAGCTTGCATGCGGATATTCGTGATATATTCAACATATTGGCACAGAATATCTTTATTCAGTCCAATCATAGAGCCTTCACTGAACAGGTAATCTGCCCACTCTTTTTCTTGCTCTGCGGCCTGAAGAAACAAGTCATAACATTCTTGCTCGCATTCTGCTGCAATTTCTGCCATTTCAGGATCGTCCTGCCCCGAACGTAACAGGTTCAACATATGTTGAGTACCGGTTAAATGCAGTGCTTCATCACGCGCAATCAACTTGATAATTTTTGCGTTACCTTCCATCAGCTCACGTTCAGCGAAAGCGAATGAACAGGCAAAACTGACATAAAAGCGGATCGCTTCTAGTGCGTTAACACTCATTAAGCACAGATATAACTGCTTTTTCAATGCACGCAGGGAAACGGTAATTTGCTTCCCGTTACAGTTGTGAGTGCCTTCACCAAACATATGATAGTAATTGGTCATTTCGATGAGGTCATCGTAAAAGCCTGAAATATCTTTTGCACGTTTTAAAATTTCTTGATTTTCAACGATATCATCAAAAATAATCGCCGGATCATTCACGATATTACGGATGATATGCGTATATGAACGTGAGTGAATGGTTTCAGAGAACGCCCATGTTTCGACCCATGTTTCCAGCTCAGGAATCGAAATCAGTGGCAGTAGTGCCACGTTAGGGCTGCGACCCTGAATAGAATCAAGCAGCGTTTGATATTTCAGATTACTGATAAAAATATGTTTTTCATGATCAGGCAGCCCATTGTAGTCAATACGGTCGCGAGACACGTCAACTTCTTCAGGACGCCAAAAAAACGACAACTGTTTTTCAATCAGCTTTTCGAAAATAGGGTATTTTTGCTGATCATAGCGTGCCACGTTAACAGGTTGGCCGAAAAACATCGGCTCCTGCATTTGGTCATTTTTCTTCTGTGAAAACGTTGTATATGTATGTGACATAACAATTCCTATTAAATTTTACACGCGCCGCCTTCGCAATCGGAATCTGCTGACTCAACAACTTCTTCCAGATCGCCCTGAACATCTTCCGCACCATCGCGGGTGTTGTGGTAGTAAAGTGTTTTCACACCGAACTTATAGGCGAGCAATAAATCTTTTAGCAATTGGTTCATTGGTACTTTGCCGCTTTCGAAACGAGTTGGGTCATAGTTTGTGTTAGCAGAAATCGATTGGTCGATAAATTTCTGCATAATACCAACGAGTTGCAGGTAGCCGCTATTAGATGGCATTTGCCATAATAGCTCATAAGCACCTTTCAGGTTTTCATAATCAGGTACCACTTGACGCAAGATACCATCTTTCGATGCTTTGATACTGATATAACCGCGTGGTGGTTCAATACCATTCGTTGCGTTAGAAATCTGCGAAGAGGTTTCAGAAGGCATCAAAGCAGACAGTGTTGAGTTACGCAGACCATAAGTCTGAATATCTTTACGCAGTGTTTCCCAATCGTAATGCAGCGGTTCGTTCGTTAACTTATCGAGCTCTTTTTTATAGGTATCGATAGGTAACACACCTTGAGAATAGGTGGTTTCATTGAACCATGGGCAAGCACCTTGCTCTTTCGCTAAATCATTTGACGCTTTTAACAGATAATATTGGATTGCTTCAAAGGTTTTGTGCGTTAGGTTGTTTGCGCTACCGTCAGAATAACGAACACCGTGTTTTGCTAAATAATAGGCGTAGTTAATCACACCAATACCTAATGTACGGCGACCCATAGAGCCTTGTTTTGCCGCAATGATTGGGTAATCTTGGTAGTCAAGTAAGGCATCTAATGCACGGACAGCTAAGATGGCTAACTCTTCCAATTCATCAAGGTTATCAATTGCACCTAAGTTAAATGCAGACAGTGTACATAATGCAATTTCACCTTCTTCGTCATTGATGTTATTCAATGGCTTCGTTGGTAGTGCAATTTCTAAACACAAGTTAGATTGACGGACAGGGGCAACCTGTGGGTCAAATGGGCTATGTGTATTACAGTGGTCAACGTTTTGAATATAGATACGACCAGTTGAAGCACGTTCTTGCATCATTAATGAGAATAATTCAACCGCTTTTACGCTGGATTTACGGATAGCCTCATCTTGTTCATATTGCACATACAGACGTTCAAATTCGTCTTGGTCAGCAAAGAAAGCATCATACAGACCGGGTACATCTGAAGGGCTAAATAAGGTGATGTCTTGGTTTTTAATCAAACGCTCATACATCAATCTATTTAATTGTACACCGTAGTCCATATGGCGAACCCGGTTACCTTCAACGCCGCGATTGTTTTTCAGTACTAACAGACTTTCAACTTCGAGGTGCCAAATTGGGTAGAACAATGTTGCAGCGCCACCACGAACACCACCTTGAGAGCAGGACTTAACCGCTGTTTGGAAGTGTTTGTAGAACGGGATACAACCCGTGTGGAAAGCTTCACCACCACGAATAGGGCTACCTAACGCACGAATGCGGCCCGCATTTACCCCAATTCCAGCACGCTGAGAAACGTATTTAACAATTGCACTTGATGTCGCATTGATAGAATCAAGGCTGTCACCACATTCAATCAGTACACAAGAACTGAATTGGCGAGTTGGTGTACGTACCCCCGCCATAATAGGCGTAGGTAAAGAAATTTTGAATGTTGAAACTGCATCATAGAAACGGCGAATGTAGTCTAGACGGGTTTCTTTTGGGTAATGGGAGAACAGACAAGCCGCCACTAAAATATAGAGGAACTGTGCGCTTTCGTAGATCTCACCCGTAACACGGTTTTGAACTAAATATTTCCCTTCGAGTTGTTTAACGGCTGCGTAAGAGAAATTCATATCACGCCAATGGTCAATAAAACTGTCCATTTGCTCGAACTCTGCTTGGGTGTAGTCTTCCAGCAAATGCTTATCATACTTGCCCATTTCAACAAGGCGCTTTACGTGAGTATACAGTGCTGGCGGCTCGAATTGACCGTATGCTTTTTTACGCAAGTTAAAGATAGCCAGACGCGCAGCTAGGTATTGATAGTCTGGTGTTTCACCAGTAATCAAATCCGCTGCTGCTTTGATCATCGTTTCGTGAATATCAGACGTTCTGATCCCATCATAAAACTGAATCTGAGAACGTAGCTCCACTTGTGAAACAGATACGTTACTTAGGCCTTCCGCGGCCCAGGTTATTACCTTGTGGATTTTATCGAGATCAATGCGTTCTTTATGTCCGTCACGTTTTGTGACTAACAGACTCTGGTTCATGAGTAAGTACACCTTGGTTGAACTACAAATAGTGGGCTGTAAACATAAAAAAGCACATGGTTAAATGCCATGAGACTAGTATTGTTTAGTGTAGCTTCACTACTAGATGTAGTAGTTTATTGAGTAGACAATAACAAGATAATGTTAATATGCGATTTTATCAAGTGAACAAATTCGAAGGTTCTTGTGGATAACTGGTTGGATAAGAAAAGTGATCATGTCGGTAAGCTGCATGGGAAAAGGGACTAATAAAAAAAATGCCCCCGACATGATGACTAAAATAAATTTTGTAAACTTAGATCGTTTGCTGATTTCTTAAACGTACTGCTTGCGATTTATTCTTTTCGTGATTAGTGAACTACTCACTGATTGTATGGAGCATATAGTTCACATCGACATTGGGTCCAAGCCAGAACTTGTCAGTGAGCGGGTTGTAATGTAACCCCGTGATATGCTTATCTTTTAACTGTGTTCCGTCAATCCAACCGATTAATTCAGAAGGGCGAATAAACTTATTGGCATCATGTGTGCCTTTTGGAACCATCTTCATGATGTACTCAGCAGCAACAACGGCCATTAACCACGCTTTTTTGTTACGGTTGATGGTTGAGAAAATGACATGACCTCCTGGCTTAACCAGTTTTGCGCAGGCTTTCACGACAGATTGCGGGTCAGGAACATGTTCCAACATTTCCATACAAGTGACTACATCATAAACTTGAGGATGTTTATCGGCATGTTGTTCAACGGTTTCTTGAACATATTCAACAGGAATACCGGATTCGAGAGAATGTAAACGAGCGACCATTAGTGGGTCAGCCCCCATATCAAGTCCGGTGACTTCTGCACCTTCACGGGCCATGCTTTCAGACAAAATACCGCCACCACAGCCGACATCAAGAATTTTTTTACCAAAAATACCATCGACACGTTGCATGATATAACCAAGGCGCAATGGGTTGATGCGGTGCAATGGGGCAAACTCCCCTTCGAGATCCCACCAACGTGATGCAATGGATTCAAATTTTTGAATTTCTTGTTTATCGACATTCAGGTATGTCGGTGTCTGGGTATCACTCATTGATAAAACTCCTCTTTTAACCCTATGGTCGTTAAATTGCCGTTGACGGTGATACGGATCGGGCGCGACCATAGGTGTCCGTTAACTATTGATGGTCATAATCTAAGCAATAATGCACTTAAGGCAGTTATTAATGAATAATCCCACAAGTTTCGGACACATAAACTTAATTTTCCGCTATTATACATAGCTTGAAAGACAAATACCCGTCTCTTATTTTTATTAAATTGGCGAATTGTGGTATAGTTCTACTCTTTGAATCCGAAGTTATGAGGGACAGTGGTTCCATGAGCGAGATTGCCAGAGAAATCACCCCAGTCAATATCGAAGAAGAGCTGAAAAGTTCGTATTTGGATTATGCAATGTCCGTTATCGTCGGTCGTGCACTTCCAGATGTTCGAGATGGGCTGAAGCCAGTACACCGTAGAGTACTCTTTGCGATGAATGTATTGGGAAATGATTGGAATAAACCCTATAAAAAATCTGCCCGTATAGTCGGGGACGTTATCGGTAAATACCATCCACATGGTGATAGCGCTGTTTACGAGACAATTGTTCGTCTTGCTCAGCCTTTCTCTATGCGTTATATGCTGGTAGACGGTCAGGGGAACTTTGGTTCGGTTGACGGGGACTCCGCAGCCGCAATGCGTTATACGGAAATCCGTATGGCGAAAATTGCCCATGAGTTACTGGCGGATCTTGAAAAAGAGACCGTAGATTTCGTTCCGAACTATGATGGTACAGAGCAAATTCCTGAAGTCATGCCAACGAAAATCCCTAACCTACTGGTTAACGGGTCGTCAGGTATTGCTGTCGGGATGGCAACCAATATTCCGCCTCACAACTTAGGCGAAGTCATTAATGGTTGTCTTGCCTATATAGAAGACGAAGATATTAGTATTGAAGGCTTAATGGAACACATTCCAGGGCCCGACTTTCCAACAGCGGCTATTATAAATGGTCGCCGTGGTATCATTGACGCTTATAGAACAGGCCGTGGTAAGGTGTATATCCGCGCCAGAGCTGAAGTTGAAGTCGATGAAAAAAGTGGTCGTGAAACCATTATTGTCAGCGAAATTCCTTATCAGGTAAACAAAGCACGCTTGATTGAAAAAATCGCTGAATTGGTCAAAGAGAAACGCGTTGAAGGTATCAGTGCACTGCGTGACGAGTCTGATAAAGACGGTATGCGCATTGTGATTGAAGTAAAACGTGATGCGGTGGGTGAAGTTGTATTGAACAACTTATATTCATTGACTCAACTGCAAGTGTCTTTCGGTATCAATATGGTCGCTTTACATCAAGGGCAACCAAAAATATTAAACCTGAAAGATATTATTGCGGCCTTCGTCCGTCATCGCCGTGAAGTGGTCACACGCCGTACGATTTTCGAACTGCGTAAAGCACGAGAGCGCGCACATATCCTTGAAGCGTTGGCGATTGCATTAGCGAACATTGACCCAATTATTGAATTAATCCGTAAAGCGCCAACGCCAGCTGAAGCAAAAGCTGGGCTGATAGCGCGCTCTTGGGATTTGGGTAACGTGGCTGCAATGCTTGAACGTGCAGGTGATGATGCTGCGCGTCCTGAGTGGCTTGAAGCGCAATTTGGTGTTCATGATGGGCAATACTTCCTGACGGAACAACAAGCACAAGCCATCCTTGATCTACGTCTGCAAAAATTAACGGGTCTTGAGCACGAGAAATTATTAGAAGAGTATCGTGAGCTGTTAGTGCAAATTGAAGCACTACTATTTATCTTAAGAAGCCCTGAACGCTTAATGGAAGTGATCCGCGAAGAATTAGAAATTATTCGTGACACATACAATGATAAGCGCCGCACTGAAATTACTGAAAACACGGCTGACATCAACATTGAAGATCTTATCAATCAAGAAGATGTTGTGGTTACCTTGTCCCATCAAGGCTATGTGAAATATCAGCCTCTGACGGATTACGAAGCACAACGCCGTGGCGGTAAAGGTAAATCAGCAGCACGTACGAAAGATGAAGACTTTATTGAGCGCTTATTAGTCGCCAATACCCACGACACCATTTTGTGCTTCTCAAGCCGTGGTCGTTTATATTGGATGAAAGTGTATCAATTGCCTGAAGCAAGCCGTGGTGCACGTGGTCGCCCTATTGTTAACTTACTGCCACTGGAGCAAGACGAGCGTATTACAGCTATCTTACCTGTGCGTGAGTACGAAGAGGGTTACACCGTCTTTATGGCAACCGCAAGTGGTACTGTCAAGAAAACGCCTCTGCAAGATTTCAGCCGTCCAAGAAGTGCCGGTATTATTGCTGTAAACCTCAACGATGGTGATGAACTGATTGGTGTTGATTTAACTAACGGTTCTAATGAAGTTATGCTGTTCTCAGCACAAGGTAAAGTCGTTCGTTTCTCCGAAGATGCTGTGCGTCCAATGGGGCGTACTGCAACCGGTGTGCGTGGTATTAAATTAATGGATGACGATAAAGTTGTTTCTTTAATTATTCCACGTGGTGAAGGGCACATCTTAACCGTGACTGAAAATGGTTATGGTAAGCGTACTGAAGAAGCGGAATATCCGACGAAATCTCGTGCAACTCAAGGGGTTATCTCCATTAAAGTGAGTGAGCGTAACGGGAATGTTGTTGGTGCAATTCAAGTTGATGCTACAGACCAAATCATGATGATCACGGATGCGGGGACCTTAGTGCGTACACGTGTTTCTGAGGTTAGTGTGGTTGGTCGTAATACTCAAGGTGTTACCTTGATTAGAACAGCGGAAAACGAAAAAGTGGTTGGTTTGCAGCGTGTTGCTGAAACTGAAGATGATGAAAGTGCAGATGAAAGCCAAGAAGTCAATGGTGCAGATGATGCAAACATCAATGAACAAGAATAACCAACACATTTAGTCGGCATAACGGGCAGCACATAAATGGCTGCCCGTTTTATTTCTCTTTGGTCATTCCGTTTTATTCCTTTTCATGTTTATCGTTTTTTAATATTGTAATTGAGTATAATTAGTCATTGTGATAGCGCATAATTAGGAAGGCACTTGAGATATTTACCCTCATTTAAAACATCACTAAGATGATCTCGGGATCTGTTTCGTATCCTCGGCTTGATGTTGTGGGGAATGGGTGCCTTTATTACGTTATTTTTCCTCTATACCCAATTTAACGAATACAAATCTGATATTCGTCAGCAATTCCATTCTGGTTTTGAAAGCTTACAGTCTTATATTCAACAAACGGGTGAAACGCTACAAGCGATCCAAATAATGACTGAGCAACATCGAATTAAATTGGATGCCTATAAAAAGGTACGTGGCAGTGAACCTGAATTGCTGTCATCACTAGGAGGAGCAACGTATTCTTTTTATAAGCTAACGTTGAATTCTGACTGTGATTATTTTCAATATCGTTCTGAGCGATATTTACATGCTTTTGAACAATTGAATTATTTTTGGCGGGATAGTATTGCTGCGCCTCAAGGATTAAACCATGTTTTTTTAATTGGATCTCAAAGTTATTGTTTAGTGGATTATCCTATTCGTTCAACAGTTTCTGATATTGAAGTCCTCAAAAAAGTTGGTTATGAAAGTGCGCGCTCTTACCAAAGTCTGCGGTTACAAGGTAAAGAACGTAATATCTATACGATTGTCCATGGTGCTCAGCCTGATAATGGCCAGATTTATTTGGTTCAACCGATAGAAAACTCGGGCGTTCTAACCGGGTTTATTGGTATTGAACGTGCAATAAACTTAAATCAATTTAATATCAGCAAAGAAAAATCCATCGAAATTATGGTGGTGAATTCCCATAACCAACCTGTTTTATACTCGCTAGCAGAGGCGAATCCCAAAAGTTCAGCATTGTTGACGATCACGGAACCTTCATTTTTTGGTTTTAATTCAGATTATTCAAAACTGATTTTTAAAAAACGTATATTACCTGCTCAAGTAACGGTTTTCTTTTCAATTTCGACGTCTGAGATTTTATCTAACCTTGAAAGCACGATATTTTACGGTGCAATGCTAAATATTTTTACAGCAGTCTTACTGTTTTTCTTGATTTGGTTACTTGAAAGAAAAATGTTAGAACCTGCGGCAAATACGGCTATCCGTTTGGAAGAGCATGAACAGTTTAATCATAAAATTGTGGCATCAGCACCTGTTGGGATCATTATTTTAAGGTTAACAGACGGTGGAAATATACTCAGTAATGAACTTGCACATGATTATTTTAGATTGCTAAATGATGATGATAAACAGCGAGTTTTGACGATTATTCGTCAAAAAACAGGTAATTACATTGATGTCGTCACGACGAATGGAACGCATCTACAAATTAGTTTCGTGAATTCACGTTATCAAAATGAAGATGTTGCGATTTGCGTACTGATAGATATCAGTATTCGCGTACAAATGGAAAAATCCTTACAAGATGTCGCTGATGCTGCGGAGCAAGCTAACCATGCTAAGTCCATGTTCCTCGCGACAGTAAGTCATGAATTACGAACACCATTGTATGGCATTATTGGGAATATTGAATTACTTCAGCGTTACGAGTTATCAGAAAAAGCGATGCGTTTAGTCTCCACGATGGATAATTCATCAGCCTTACTGTTACAAATTATTAGCGATATTTTAGACTTTTCAAAAATTGAGTCTAAGCAACTGAAAATTGAAAATAAGCTTTTCAACTGCCGCGAAGTTTTTGCATATGTTTTGGCAAATTACTTACCGCTGGTGGCGAAAAAAAGAATTTCATTGTACTCCTATATTGAACCCGACATACCTGACTTAATTTTGAATGATGCTGTTCGTTTACAGCAAGTCGTTTCGAATATTGTTAATAATAGTATAAAATTCACTCATTCTGGCTTCGTCTTGCTCTACGTTTGGAAAGATCATAATTATTTAAAAATTGAGATCCGTGATTCAGGAATTGGGATGACTCAAGCAGTTGTTATGCAGTTGTTTGATCCATTTTTCCAAGTTTATGACCAAAACAATATGGGGCATAAAGGGACTGGGTTAGGTTTGGCAATTTGCGAAAAGCTGATAAACCTGATGGATGGCGATATCGAAGTGAATTCTCAGCATGGTCTTGGAAGCTCTTTTGTCATACGCATTCCATTATATGGCCAAGAATATATACAAAAAAATGTACCTGAATATCGAGCGAATTACCAAATAGCGATATTGTGTAAAAACGAATTTTTGATGAATTTCTTATCACGTTTACTGAAGCATGCTGAATTTTCAGTCGTAGCGGGGAATGATGTCGACACGAACAGCGCGTATGACTTACTTATCACGGATTATACTGATAAAGATGGAGCACCGCGTAGTCGCTTTAACATCAAACTTTCTAGTTTTTACGCAGGGGAATTTTACGAGGCTCAACCAAACGAGTGGGTTTATAATACATATCAACTAGATAAATTGCCTATTTTGATCGATAAATGGCTTGTTAAAGTTGCTGAGGAAAATACAAAAGATCAAAACAATCATGAGCTTATTGAAGCCGATTGTCGGTTAAGTGAATATCATGTTTTGATTGTTGATGATCATCCTATTAATCGCATGTTACTTAGTGAGCAACTTGCTAACATTGGGTTTAGCACTGCGACAGCAGTAGATGGGATTGACGCACTTAAATATCTGAAAAACAACCATGCGGATATAGTGTTATCGGATGTTAATATGCCAAACATGGATGGTTATCAATTGGCTCGAGAGCTACGGCGCCTTGGTGAAACATTGCCTATTATTGCACTGACTGCTAATGCAATGGCGGAGGAAAAACAACGTTGTATTGATGCAGGAATGAATGATTGTCTATCCAAGCCAACAACAATCACTATTTTACGCGAAACACTTATTCGATTTTGCTAATGCAAAGAATTAAAAATAAAAACCCGTAACCGGGTTTTTATCGTTTAGGTAGGGTGATAAGCCTTACTCAGAAGGCGAATTATCAATACTCACGGATGAGAGATAATTGAGCAGTGCAATATCATTTTCTACACCTAGCTTTAGCATTGCAGATTTTTTCTGGCTACTGATTGTTTTGATGCTGCGATTCAATTTTTTAGCAATTTCAGTGACCAAAAAACCTTCTGCAAACAGGCGTAAAACCTCACTTTCTTTTGGTGATAAACGTTTATCGCCATAACCGCTAGCATTCACTTTTTCGAGTAGTTTACTGACGCTTTCAGGTGTGAATTTTTTGCCTTTTTGTAATGCTGCAAGGGCTTTTGGTAAATCTGCTGGTGCGCCTTGTTTTAAAACAATGCCCTCAATATCCAGCTCAAGAATAGCACTCAAGATAGCTGGATTATTGTTCATGGTTAGAACAATAATTGAAAGATCTGGATAGTGGCGTTTAATGTATTTGATTAGTGTAATACCATCACCATACTTATCACCAGGCATAGATAAATCAGTAACTAGAACGTCAGCATTTAAACGCGCTAAGTTATTAATCAAAGAGGTCGAATCCTCAAACTCGCCTACGATATTCACCCATTCGATCTGCTCGAGTGACTTCCGGATACCGAAAAGAACAATAGGGTGATCATCGGCAACAATGACATTTAGGTTATTCATATTATTGGTTACCTTCTGGCATTAGTTTTTTGACGGAATTATCCAGGTCTCTAATGCAATTTCTTATTTCAAGTCCGTTTTCATCTGCTATGTAACGCTCTAAGTCCTCACAAAGTTTATGAAGAACTGTAAATTCGAGCATAGCAAAAACTCCTTTTAAACGATGTGCAGTGTTTTTCAATTCGGCTAAATCCTCAACACTTTCACTATTATACAGTTTATTAATATCTATCGGTACTGTTGTGACAAACAAATCTCGATAGCCACTTTGCGCTAACGCTGATTGATATGCAGTAATCGCGTTTTCCGTGTCAGTTAAAAACTCCTCAGAGGGGGTAATAGCATCAATATTACTGTCATGAGTATTGGCATTTTCAATGAGCAATGAAATGGCAGCAATAAGTTCATCAGCGAAATTGTAGTTTGCCTCAACATAATTCTGATTAACGACATTGACTGAAGTGACGCTTCCATCAACTTTAACCGTATATTCAAACACCTCATCATCGTTATCTGTAATTAACAAATCCCAATCAGGTTGGGCTGAACTCTCACTTAAATCAAGATACTCAGCACCATAATTTGACAACGTATTTCTTACTATCCGAGAGATATCTGCGTTATGAATATTTAAGCGCACGTAGACATCTTCCAGTAACGCAGGGTATTCATGCACAATAGTTGCATTAATGGCGGGTAGTGACACTTCATAATGTGTTCCAATCGCATCACTTGAGTGAATTGAAAGTGTGCCGTTCATCTTTTTTGCCAATAATTTGCATAAATACAACGTCATTCCTGAGCGAGTGAACTGAGAGGGTTTAACCGTTTGTGCCGTAAATGGATTCTGCAAATTACTCAGTTCTTGGTTATTCAGACCTGTGCCACTGTCTCTAACATGAAGCGAGATAATATGTTTATCAGCATCATAAGATAGCGTGAAAGCGATTTTTCCAAAAGAGGTCGTGACAAGAGAATATTCCCAAATTAGTTGTAAAAGATTTTGTAAATAAATTGGGTTTGCTTCAATCAGTGACTCTGGGTTTATATTGTTATGGAAATAGAGTGACAGACCTTTGTTATTGATTTTATTTAGGTTATTTTTAAGAAAATGATTAACTAACTGACCAATAGGGATCGCTTCTGGCTTGAGTGAGACTTTTTGTGACTCTAATTGGCTAATTAGCTCAAGATTATTAAACCAAGAATGAATAGCAACTAATTGGTTTTCAATCTCTTGAAGTATAGGGCGCTCAATCGTATTAGCAGATTGTATTAACTGTGAAAATTGCTTATCAATAGCGGATAGGGCTGGCAAAATTTCTCGGCACATGTTCTCAAATACAACTTTGCGCATTTGAATATTTTTTTGGTACTCTCGTGTTGCAAGCTCTTGGCGCTTTTGTGTCAGGATCTCCTTGTCTCTATCCATAATAATAAAGAGTGCGGTATTTGGCATTGTATTGCTTTCCACTAGCACGACTTCGTAGATATTATTTTCAATAGAAACTTGAATAAAATCATGGCTATCCATGGCCATTTCTTTTATATGGACTAAATCCATTGAGGGTAACAGTTGGTTGGCAAGTTGATTACTGAGGATTTCAGTATTGGTATTAAAGTCGTAAACTAAGATCCCATAGGATATATGGCTGATGATATCGTTATTCAGCGATTCTTTAAACTGAAGTTCTTCCAGCATAGATGTGTTCGGCGAAATCAAACGTTTACGCAGGAAAATTAACGTCAATATTGCTAAGGCAATCATCACTATCATGCAACTAATTAGCCAAAAATTATAGCTGATGATATTAAAAATGATTGTTTTTAATGAAATATGGTAATAAAGCTGATAGGCGCTACCATCTATTGGTTGGGAAAATATAAGCTTTGTTCCCATCAGCTTTGTATGCCCTTCAGCGCTTATTGTGCCGGCAGGTCGTGAATTAATAGTGAAAAAATCGCCATTTAATGAAGCCGGAATTAATGAATTCATTGATATGTCAAATGAGATAACACTAGTTAACTGCCCTGGGGAATTAAACATGAGCCGATATGTATAGTAATACACATTTTCAGGGGATAATTTTTGCACATTAGAGATAATTTCGCGCCGGTCAAGTAAGGTGGATTGCGCTAACATATCTGCGCGTTTTTCTTCAGCCGTGAGTGTTAAATAGCTTTCTTTAAAACGAAGTTCAGGTTTCAAAATTGAGTGGGTAGTCACCAGCACCAAAGTATTATCTAACCCATTGAGATAATACATGGAGTTATATTCATTTCTGGCCCCCCAAACAATTTCCATATAATTTGCCAATTTAATCGCCAGCTCGTTACTGGTGCCTTTGCTTGGGCCGAATACAATAGCATCTAGCGTCTGGTTTGCGCTGGTTAACCAATAGATGTCATGCCGCATTTCCATTGCAGAGAGAGTGTTATTTGTAGGAGGAGGGGATTTATCATTAGCAAGCTTATATATATGGTTTGCTTGATAACGGTAATCTTCTATTTGATAAGCTAATCGTGAGGCCATACTGTGAAGTGCAGTTTGGCGGCTTTTTACCCATTCCTGATAGTAGTTAAAAAGTGATAATGAAAGTATCACAATCAACAATACAATAAACGTCGCAAAAATGCGTGAAAGGACATTTGGTTTTAATAATGTTTGTCTGTACATACTCGAGCACGCGATCCCATCGGCAAATTTATTATTAGATTAAAAATCATACGCCTAGAGTAATAGTAGACTCCGATTTTGCACAGATATTATCATTTTTCTTGGTAAAAAGAGAACAATTGAGTGAAGATTAGCCAAACGAATTAAAAAAAGCAATTTTTTTACTTTCAGGGGTAGACAAGGGGACGGGATTCCTCCATAATCGCGCCCCATGGAGAGATGGCCGAGCGGTCGAAGGCAGCGGTCTTGAAAACCGCCGATGGGTAACCATCCTAGAGTTCGAATCTCTATCTCTCCGCCAAATTCGCCGGCTTAGCTCAGTTGGTAGAGCAACTGACTTGTAATCAGTAGGTCACCAGTTCGACTCCGGTAGCCGGCACCAAATAAGAACCCGTTACATTTCATCGATGTAGCGGGTTTTTTCTTTTTATTTGTGCGCATAATTACAATGCTCTAAGTCGTGGTTGTGCCATGTTTGTGTCATCGTGTGACACTAGCTCGTCGATCTTCATAGCGTGTTCAGTTAGATGATTCGGTGCTAAATGAGCATACCTTCTCACCATTTCTATGGATTCCCATCCTCCCATTTCTTGACGTGTAGATAATCGAATACTGGACTGAACAAGCTTTGTACTTGAAGATTGACTCCGTAAGCAATGGATGAAAGTACGGGAAAGAAAAGGCAAAAATTAGTCATCATTGTCTATACATACCGTGTTTTGATTTTAAAAAATCATCTTTACAACTAAAACGCTTGGAATATACTGTATATAAATACAGTTATTTTTGGTGTGCTATGAAGCTAGAGTTTATCGATTCTGAGTCAATTCTTAATATTCCGTTATTTCTTGATAGGGTTCCTGCAGGTTTTCCATCGCCAGCGGCTGACTATATGGAGGAGAGGATAAACCTCAATAGTACGTTGATTAAGCACCCTGACAGCACCTATATGTTACGGGTCGAAGGCAATTCGATGGTTGATGCGAATATCAATGATGGTGATGTTGTTATTGTTGATAGCGCACTGGCAGCAAAAGATGGGGATATTGTGATCGCTAGCGTTGATGGTGAGTTTACTGTTAAGAGGCTGAAGTCTCATCCACCGATGTTGATGCCGATGAATCCTGATTTTCAGCCTATACCGATAGGTGATGCACAGGATTTGCAGATATTTGGCGTGGTCACATACATAATTCACAAGGCGCAGTAATGTTTGCCTTGGTTGATGTTAATTCGTTTTATGCAAGCTGCGAGAAAGTCTTCAGACCAGATTTGGCTGGAAAGCCAGTAATCGTCCTGAGCAACAATGATGGCTGTGTAATTGCCCGCTCAGCGGAAGCAAAAAAACTCGGTATAAAAATGGGGGAGCTCTACTATGAGCGACAAAATTATTACCGACAAAATAACATTAACATTTTTAGCTCTAACTATGCGTTATATGCTGATATGAGCAATAGAGTGATGTCCCTGCTATCGATGTATGCTCCGCGCTTAGAGATATATTCGATTGATGAAGCATTTCTTGATTTCACTGGCATGACTCATACATTTAATCTAGAAGATTACGGGCGAGAAATTCAATCAACAATATTGCAGCGAACTCATTTGCCCGCTGGGGTGGGAATAGGCTCAACAAAAACGCTAGCTAAGATTGCTAATTATGCGGCTAAGACATGGAAGAAAACTGGAGGGGTCGTTGAGCTATCCGATAGCAATAGGCAAAAAAAACTACTGTCACTTATTCCAATAGAAGAGGTTTGGGGTATAGGACAAAGAATATCTGCTAAATTAAAAATTATGGGCATTTATACCGCGCTAGATTTGGCTAATGCATCAGTACCCACAATACGTAAAATGTTTGGCGTAACGTTAGAAAGAACGCTCAGGGAATTAAACGGTGAACCTTGTATTGAGCTTGAAGAAGTTCGAAAGGTTAAGCAGCAAATATTATGCTCTCGTTCTTTCGGTAAGAAGGTTTTAGATATTGAAACCATGCGCAAGGCTGTTTGTGACTATGCAGAGCGTGCAACTGAGAAGTTACGTGAAGAAAAGCAAAGATGTCGGGTCATTGGTCTATTTATCCAAACCAGTAGGCATGCATCTGGAGAAGATTATGCTAATAGTGTCAGTATCAAGCTTGAATACCCAAGCAGCGACACGCGAGACATCATTAATGCTGCCATGCGTGGGCTAGATACTATCTGGAGGGACGGGTATCGTTACTATAAAGCAGGAATAATATTGTCCGACTTCACAAATTCAGATATTACTCAGTTCGATATGTTTTCGACTCAGAAGCCATTTAAAAACAGTGATGAACTGATGAAAACACTAGACACTATAAATAATAGTGGTCTAGGTAAAGTTTGGTTTGCTGCGAAAGGCGGCGACAGTGGATATCAAATGAAACGTGAGATGTTGTCGCCAGTGTACACGACAAATTTTGATGAGTTGCCTGTGGTGAGGCTGTAAACTGTGATCAAATTGCTAATTAAATAGCCGACCAAAGGACGGGCTTATAACCTATTAAGTAGATATCATTATATATGCATACAGTAGTTTGATGATGTTTTGTTTTTTCAATTGGCGCATTTATAACTCATTAACTTACTTTCTAGAGCAAAAGCAAACCTGTAAAGGATATCTATTTATTTAAAAAAATAGCCCCTGGTGTTGGGGCTTAAAAGGGATGGTACTACTAGGATTAACTCATGGAGTTAGTTATACGCGATTGAGCGTCATTTTTTGCAAGTAATAGTTAAAATTAAATTAAGTTTTGTAAAGTAGTGAAAGATAAAAGAAAATCTTGCTATTGTTAGCATTATTATTGACCATTACTTAGTGTTATGATTGGTAGGGCGGGAATATTGCGATATACGTATAGTGAAAATATTGTTTTATTAGGCACTAAAATAGATATTAATAATCAGATGAAACAGTTTTATTTTATGTGAATTTACTTACCTCGTATTAAATAAATAAAAGCCCCGTGGTTAACGAGGCTTTTTTGTTAGAACCAGCTGTGTAGCATAAAGTATGATAATGAAAATACAAAAATGACCATTAGGTGTTGAAGCACCTTTAAAAACAAAAGAAATCTTCTTATTTGATTCATTGTTTCCTGCTTAGACTAACAAAATAAACATAAAGCTTTATATATCTATTACAGCGTAGTTAAGATATCAAGAAACGTCCAATGGCTAAAAGTAAATTTTTATAAAATGTGAAATAGAATAAAAAATAAGTGTTTTTAACTAGTCTTTGAGAGGTGAAAATATATCAGATAAAAATGATTAAAAATAATGGCAGAAAGATAAAAATTCTGGCTGCATATTTTATTGCTATAATAAAATACCCCCTTTAAACGAATAAAGAGGGTATTAATGAGAGGGCTAATTTAATAACAATTAAAAGGTTTTTTCGTATTCACGTGCTTTTTTAATATCGTAATTATGCTCCCATTTAGCGATAATCAGCGCTGCTAATGCATTGCCAACAACATTAAGAGCTGTACGTGCCATATCTAAAATACGGTCTACACCGGCGATGAATGCGAGACCTTCTAATGGGATACCAACGCTTCCCAATGTTGCAAGTAACACCACGAACGATACGCCAGGAACACCTGCAATTCCCTTTGATGTGATCATTAGGGTAAATACTAATATCAGTTCTTGGCCAATTGAAAGTTCAATACCGTACAGTTGCGCAATAAAAATTGCGGCAATACTTTGGTATAAGGTCGAACCATCTAAGTTAAATGAATAACCGATCGGAATAACAAAACTGGTAACGGACTTGGGTGCCCCATATTTTTCCATTTTGTCCATAATACGAGGAAGTACCGTTTCAGAACTTGCTGTGGAATAAGCTAACAATAACTCATCTTTTAATATTTTCATTAAGGTAAAGATATTAATTTTACAATAGCGCGCAACAAGCCCTAATATCACTACGGCAAAGAAAATAATTGCACAGTGCACAAGAATAACAAGTTTCAGTAAAGGAACTAATGATGAGAATCCAAAATTTGCAACGGTAACTGAGATCAATGCGAATACCCCGATAGGCGCATACATCATGATCATATTAGTGACACGAAACATGGTTTCAGAGAATGTTTGCAATACGTCTAATAAGGGCTGTTTTTTCTCAGTGGGTAAGGATGACAATCCTAAACCAAAAATAACAGCAAAGAAGATCACTGGAAGCATGTCACCACTTGCCATTGCAGCAAAAATATTACTTGGCACTAAAGTGAGAATGGTATTAATGATCCCCGAGGGATGACTTTCCACTTCTTGCGTCGTTTTTTCGTATTGAGAAATATCGACTTGGGTGAGCTGAGACATATCAATACCCACACCCGGCTGAAATATATTGGCAAAAGAGATACCAACAATAATCGCAATAGTCGTAATGATTTCAAAATAGAGAATGGTTTTAAATCCGAGAGAGCCTAGCTGTTTTGTGTTCCCGACCCCCGCAATACCCACAATTAACGTCGAAATTACAATAGGAACAACGATCATCTTGATCAATTGAATAAATATTTTACCCGCTGGAGAAAGGATATTAAGAATCAGCCAATCTTTGTACTCTGTATTGTCATGCAAAAGTGCACCAGCAACAACACCTAAAATAAGAGCAACCAAAATTTGCCATCCTAAGCCAAATTTAAAGGGCTTCTTATTAGTCACTTGGTTTAATGTCATAATGTGATCTCATTTTATATTAATAATTTTTATGTATGCTTTTTTATTATCACAAATTTTATAGCGAATATTCGAGAAAACTACAACTATTAACTCGATTTATTTGAGTAATTTCAGTGGGTAATTTATATCAAATCGTTACATTTGTGAGTTTTTGTGTCAGTATGTTGCTAATTTGTAATGGCTTATGGTTTGATGTGAATTCTTATGTCGTGGGAAAGTCAATTTTTTTATTACATTAAAAAAATGATAGTGTTTTATTCTGGTGAAAATATTGTTTCAAAGGTGTTATTTTGATGGGGATAAAACTAAATTAGATAAAAAAGCAAACAAAAGTACTTTTTTTATTACTTAGCGATATAAATGAAATATTAAAATTAAAAAAAAACAATGGGTGTATTTAACAATGGTGGAGTTTCCCGCGATATAAATTTAAGTCTGCACTATGGTGAAATCAGTAAAAAATTTGATTATGGGGATAACATGATTCACTCAAATTTTTGTGATGTGAAGCTAGCTGCTACTAGCTGAGAAATTGAATATGAGTGAATAGGAGAAAAAAGAAATAGAGGGGTAAATAAAGGAGGAGGTTAAGATGGTATTTGGCTACGTTTATAAGCCGCTAATAACGTTCGTTCAGATAAATCAAGGTAACTGCGCAAAGCATTTGCAGCTTCAAGATTATGACCTTTATCCAGCAGTTCCAGTATAAATTGGTTTTTATCGATATAAGGTGCATATAAAATTTTGGGGTCATTGAGGTGCCCAAAAGCGAGCCGTAACTCAGCAGACACATTACGATATAGCCTAATTAGCCGATCGCTGTCAGATAATTCAACAATTGCCGTATGGAATTTCATATTGGCCGTACCAACACCTATCCAATTTTCGACTCTCTCATGCTTGCGCGCATCACAAACAGCATCTTTCATTTTTTGCACTGCGGGGTGTAATGGGTAGGCGTGCTCCAACGCATGACATTCAATGAGCCGCCGAACTTGATAGATGTCAATAATTGCAGCCATATCCGGGATAGAAACAAAAACGCCCTTATTTGGTGCATAAGTGAGCAAGCCTTCTTGGGTTAATACACGAAAAACCTCACGCAGTGTATTACGTGATATATCCAGTTCGTCACTTAGCGCTGCTTCAGATAAACGCTGTCCGGGAGTGATTTCTCCGACGGTAATTTTAGAACGGATAACCTCCGCAATCGTGACTGACAATGTTTGGGCCACAGGCGTTTTTTTCATAAAAAAGCGAACTTTGAATTAAGTAAAAGATAAAACCGCTATATTCACATATTCAAGTTTAAGCAGCAAGTTTCCTTTCAAAAACATCAAGGTGCACATATAAATTTGCACCTATATAGTGAAAATAGCTTGAATTGCACAGAATTAGTGCAGGCTAGTTAACGTTATTGCTTATTTTTGACTTTAATTGTTAAAAAAGTGATCACGTCTTGATTTTTAAATCACCGATAACGATTTTTATTGATTGTTTATTCGCCATCCCCTACTAATTGTTCAACAATGTGTTAAAAATGAATTAACAATCTATCTAACAAGTAGAACAATGGCACGATAATTGCCTGATGATAATTGCAATAACAACAGCGACAACGACACACATAAATAATTAAAACGATAACACATAGAGGAGTATGTATATGGCAGCTCAAGAAAGCGCACCAAGCACTGCTGAGTATGTGAAAAGCCGTCGTTCATCATTAATAGGTGCCATTTTTCTGATGGCGACTTCTGCGATTGGGCCTGGGTTTATCACCCAAACTGCAACATTTACTGTCACATTAGGCGCAGCTTTTGCTTTTGGTATTTTAGCGTCAATCGTGATTGATTTTATTGTGCAGCAAAATATTTGGCGGGTCGTGACATTAACAAAAATGCATTCATCTCAAATAGCGAATGCAACTATCCCAGGAAGTGGCTACGTGTTAGCGGTATTAGTCATTTTTGGGGGGCTAGTTTTCAATATTGGAAACATTGCTGGGGCGGGACTCGGGTTAAATGCGCTTGTCGGTCTTGATCCAAAATGGGGCGGTTTGATAAGTGCCTTACTCGCCATTTATATTTTTTCATCACGTAAAGCCAGTACCTTTATTGATAGGCTCATTATTGGACTCGGTATCGTGATGATTGGTTTAACATTGTTTGTTGCCATTGTGTCGGATCCCCCTGTTGGTGAAGCGTTACGTCAAAGTGTTTTACCCGATACTGTTGATTTTGCGATGATCACGACAATTGTTGGTGGTACGGTCGGGGGCTATATCTGTTATGCGGGCGCACACCGATTACTCGATAGAGGTACGGTAGGTATTGAGAATATTCATGTGGTATCCAGTGCGGCAACAAAAGGAATATTGGTCGTTGGTTTAATGCGTTATGTTTTATTCCTGGCGATTTTAGGCGTTGTTGCAAGTGGAGTCACAATTGATATTTCCGGGCAAGCGGCTAATCCTGCTTCACAAGCCTTCCAAGCCGCTGCGGGTAATTTTGGTTTACGTATTTTTGGATTGATCTTATGGGCTGCTGCATTAACGAGTGTTATTGGTGCGGCTTATACGTCGATGAGCTTTTTAACTGCGTTCAAAGCCACAATTTCTGAAAGGCAACGGAACATTGCAACTATCATATTTATTGCAGTTTCTCTGGTTGTGTATTTATTGATGGGAACCGCCCCTGCGGCATTACTGGTTTTTGCTGGTGGATTTAATGGCTTAATCTTACCGATTGGTTTAACACTGTTTGTTTATATTGGCTGGAAACGTGCCGATTTGATGTCAGGGTATCATTATCCACGTTGGTTATTATGGTCTGGCGTGGCGACTTGCGCATTAACTTGGTATATGGGGGCGATGTCCGTTACTGCCATCTTTAATTATCTTAAATAACCCTTGGAGTGATGATGAAAAAACAAATCGATTTAAACAGCGACCTCGGGGAAAGTTTTGGTCAATGGCAGATGGGAAATGATGAGGCTATTTTACCCGTTGTCAGTAGTGCCAATGTGGCTTGCGGTTTTCATGCAGGTTCACCGGAAGGGATATTAAAAACCTTAAAAGCCGCTAAAGAAAATGGCGTGGCGGTGGGGGCTCATGTTGGGTATCCCGATTTAGTTGGTTTTGGGCGTCGAAATATGGATATTGCCGCTAACGAATTGACTGCTGATGTCATTTACCAAATCGGTGCACTCAAAGGGTTAGCCGCTGCTGCGGGTACGCAAGTACTGTATGTGAAGCCCCATGGTGCACTTTATAACACTATTGCCCATGATAAACGCCAAGCTATGGCAGTGATTGATGCAATCAAATCTATTGATAATCAATTGATCCTTGTTGCATTAGCGGGCGCACCATTGATTGATTGGGCTCAAGAAAGTGGTCTTAAGGTTGTGGCAGAAGCTTTTGCAGATAGGGCGTACAACAGTGATGGCACATTGGTTTCCCGTAAACTGGCAGGCTCGGTATTACATGATCCGAAAATAGTGGCTGAGCGTATGCTGCAATTAGTGCAAGAAGGTGGTGTCATGTCCATTGATGGCAAATTTACCCCGATTAATGCTGGGTCAATTTGTGTTCACGGAGATAGCCCCGGTGCACTTGAAATGGCGCAACAGGTTCGCTTGACCCTTGAACAGCAAGGTATCGAAATTTATGGCTTTGCCCACAAAGGAGAGCATGAATGACACAATTAATAAAAGCGTCGATGAAAGCAATTGAAACTGCACGTATTGCTCGTGAAGCTATTCGTAATGGTTATGATAAACCAACAGCAGGTCTTGCAGCAGGGATGACGCAAGCCAATATGATTGCACTTCCTCGTGATTGGGCATTTGATTTTTTATTGTATGCGCAACGTAATCCCAAAAGTTGCCCAGTTTTAGATGTATGTGAAGCCGGGAGTTGGCAAACTATTTTAGCTGAAGGTGCGGACTTACGGACAGATATTCCACGTTATCGTGTTTGGGAAAATGGTCAGCTAACTGATGAGGTTACTGATGCGACAGCGATTTATCAACAACACCCTGATTTAGTAACATTTTTGATTGGTTGTAGTTTCACATTTGAAACACCCATGATGGAAGCAGGTATTGATGTACGGCATATCACTGATAAATCGAATGTCCCGATGTATAAGACTAATCGTTTGTGCCGCCCAGCAGGACGCCTACAAGGAGAGCTAGTGGTATCCATGCGACCTATCCCAGCAAATCGTGTTGCAGACGCTGTCAGTATCACGGGAAGGTTTCCGGCGGTTCATGGTACGCCAGTGCATATTGGTGCGCCAGAGCAATTGGGGATTGTAGATATTATGAAGCCGGATTTTGGCGATGCAGTGCGTATCGAAGAAGGGGAAATCCCAGTGTTTTGGGCCTGTGGCGTGACGCCACAAGCGGCAGTGATGAAATCAGGTGTGCCATTTGCGTTAAGTCATGCTCCCGGATATATGTTTATCACAGATGTGCCTGATATGGCTTATCACATATAGAGGTGCCCATTGAGATTTTTACCTGTCAATCTAAGTTCTTTGATGGTCGAACTCCAGAGCCTTGAACAGACGATGGCGCTGACTGATTCGTTGAATGAAATGCCCATTAAAGGGGTGGTAGAAATTACACCCGCGGCAAGAACCATTTTAGTGCGATTTAACCCAGTTATTGTTACGGCGAATGATTTGGTGCGTCAGATTTCTATCCGAGACGTTAATAAAGTCACTTCAAAAACGAGTCAATTAGTCACGATCCCGGTGCATTATAATGGGGAAGACTTAGTCGAGGTTGCTGAAATACTAGGTATTTCTGTTGATGAGGTGATCCGCCGTCATACAGAAAATGAATACCAAGTCGCGTTTAGTGGTTTTGCGCCTGGTTTTGGGTATATGGTGTCGAAAGGGGCACAACTATATGTGCCTAGGCGGCAATCTCCACGAGTACGCATTCCCGCTGGCTCTGTGGCCCTTGCGGGGGAATTTAGCAGTGTATATCCGCAAGCGAGTCCAGGAGGTTGGCAACTTATTGGTATGACAGATCTTGTCATGTGGGATATTAATCGCCCAGAGCCTGCATTAGTGAAAGCAGGATCACGGGTGAATTTTACGGATGCGGCAAAAAGTCACGTAAGCTATAGCCTGCCACAAAAGACCAAAGAAACAGTAAGATCCCAGACGTTGGCGAATGATCTCACCGTATTAGCGACAGGTTTGCAGACATTATTCCAAGATTTAGGGCGTATCGGCCAATCTGCACTTGGTATCTCTGAATCAGGGGCTATGGATAAAACAGCATTGTATAGTGCAAACCGCCTTGTAGGGAATCGTTCCGATGAAACTGCGTTAGAAATTACGCTAGGTGGTTTTAAAGCTCGCGCAAATAAAGACCTAATTATCGCTATTACAGGTGCGCCTTGTGAGATAGAAATAACGACAGAAAACAAAGAACAGTATAAGGGGCAAGTTTATCAAACTATCCACCTTGCTAAAGGGGATGTACTAACGTTGGGGCGACCAACTAAAGGCGTGCGTAGTTATTTAGCAATACGAGGGGGATTTAATATTGCCCCAGTTTTATCGAGTTGTTCATTTGATACCTTAGCACAGGTGGGGCCACAGCCATTAACGGCAGGGCAAGGGTTAGCGATAAAGAATACATCAACTTTGCACGCTATTTCTATCAATGAAACCCCTGCGTTTGATTATCCATCCGCAGATGATGTTGTGGTTTTAGATGTTGTTTTGGGACCTAGAACAGATTGGTTTACGCAGCAGGCTATTGAACTACTCACTAACCAATTATGGAAAGTGACTGCGGCATCGAACCGCATTGGTTTGCGACTACTGGGTGAACAACCGTTTGAGCGAAAAATTACACAAGAATTACCGAGCGAAGGAACCTGTATTGGTGCGATCCAAGTTCCCGCCAACGGGCAGCCTGTTTTGTTTTTAAATGATCATCCATTGACAGGTGGCTACCCCGTTATCGGTACTGTATGTGAATACCATCTGGATCTTGCCGGGCAAATTCCAGTGAATGCCCAAATACGTTTTAATCCATTAGGTGAATTTAAACAGTTACAAGGGAGTGATTGTGCTTATGAAAACGAATAACAATAATAAAAGCCATAAAGTATTGATTGCCAACCGTGGTGAAATTGCTGTACGCATCATTCGTGCCTGCCGTGATTATGGTTTCCAATCTGTTGCCGTATATGCAGACAGTGATATCGAGGCATTGCACGTTAAAATGGCCGATGAAGCTTATGGATTAGGGGGAGATTCGCCAACTGAGAGCTATTTGAATATCGAAAAGCTAATAGGTATTGCGAAAAAATCTGGGGCAACAATGGTTCATCCAGGTTATGGCTTTTTATCTGAACGTGCCGAATTTGCTCGTGCAGTGAGTGGGGCTGGTTTAATTTGGATTGGTCCGAGTGCAGACAGTATTGATATTTTAGGTGACAAAGTCCAAGCCCGACAAATTGCAATGCAGGTAGGAGCGCCTTTGGTTATTGGAACAAAAGAGCCTGTTAAGGAAGCGCAAGAAGTGGTGGAGTTTGCTCATCAATATGGCTTGCCTATTGCGATTAAAGCGGCCTTTGGTGGCGGTGGACGCGGCTTAAAAGTCGCATGGCAAATGCATGAAGTGGAAGCGCTTTATCATTCGGCGGTGCGTGAAGCGACGGCGGCATTTGGTCGCGGAGAGTGCTTTATCGAACAGTTTTTACATAACCCACGTCATATTGAAGCTCAGGTTATCGCAGATACCCATGGCAATGTACTGGTGGTGGGCACCCGAGATTGTTCATTACAACGTCGAAATCAAAAACTGGTAGAAGAGTCCCCTGCGCCGTATTTATCCCAAGAGCAATTACAGCAAATTATCACATCATCGACAGATATTTGCCGAAAGGCGGGGTATGTGGGGGCAGGCACCGTTGAGTATTTGTTAAGCCAAGATGGCACATTATCTTTCCTTGAAGTGAATACGCGATTACAAGTTGAACACCCTGTTACAGAAGAAACCGCAGGCATTGATCTGGTTATTGAGCAACTGCGTATTGCTCAAGGCTTACCGCTGAGTATCAATGAGACGCCTAAACCACGCGGTCATGCTTTTGAATTTCGAATTAATGCAGAAGATGCGGGAAATGGTTTCTTACCGACACCGGGGACAATTACCGCTTTTGATGCGCCATCTGGCCCTGGTGTGCGCGTGGACAGTGGGGTGCAGGCTGGAACGACAATCCCACGAACATTTGATTCATTAATGGCAAAACTCATTGTTATTGGAAACACGCGTGAGCAAGCTATTTCTCGGGCTCGCCGTGCGTTGGCGGAGTTTAATATTGAAGGCGTAGCCTCTGTGTTACCTTTTCATCGCGCGGTGATGGAGCATGCTGATTTTTGTGATGATTTCAATGTGCATACGCGCTGGATTGAAACGGAATTTAATGTTGATATTCCACCAGCCAAGCGACAAATTCCACAAGAAAACGAAGCAGTAACGCGTACTTTTATCGAAATCGACGGTAAGCGTTGCGAACTAGGCTTGCCTGCTCAACTTCTTTCTGGTCTGAGTGTGAATAGCACACCTACGACAACAATAATGGCTCAAAAAGTGAGTCACCCAGATGCCGTCAATGCGCCTATTTCAGGGGTATTATTTAACTGGTTGATCCCGCCAGGTGAAAAAGTCCTTGAAGGGGATGTGATTGGTGTAATGGAAGCGATGAAAATGGAAGTTCAGATAGTTGCGCACCGAGCAGGAACGTTAAAACACCGCGCTAATAAAGGGGATTTTGTTGAAGCAGATAGCCAGATAGCGGAAATAAATTAGTTTCTTATTTAATTAATATCGGCTTTTTGAATACGGTTTCAAGTTAGCGAGAGTGGCGTTGGGGGAGTGATCGTAGGGGAGGCCGCGGTGCGGGCACAGCGTGTTTTTCTTCTGCGGTCATTTCTTCGCTATCACGGTAGACTTCCCCACACAGGAAATACAGATTTGGGCGTTTGGACTCAAGATAGCTTTTTCGAGTCACACATTGTTCTTGGGTGAAAATGGTGTCAGTGACAGGAAGCGCATCACATGAATCTGTACCGCAGGGGCTAACCCATAATGCCCAACCAATAAGTACCATATGTCCTGCCATTTACATTGCCATCCTTAATAAGAGCCAATATGAAACGCTGAAGAATTATTAATGCGACGTAGTACAACCAAACGCGTTAATTATACAATTATATTATCAGTGAAATTCTAACATTAGCTTAACCAAATGTATCTATTTTCCCTTGATAAACAGATGACTTCACATTAAATAACAAAACATCAAAACTAAAAAAGTTTAAACCTATTATAGTGATAGAAACAATAATTTACCTTAGATATAAACAAGCTAATTTGTTAGATCCTAGTAAAGGATGTTGTGCAATTTTTTAGCGCTAGCTCGCAAAAAAACAAAATAAATCGCTAGTAATTCCCGTTTTTAGAGCTTAACCCTGTCAATTAATGGGATTATTAACTAGGATTACGATAACGTCTAATAAGAAAAGCGATAGGAATATATGATGAATGCCATGGAAGAAGTGCTTTCATTTTGGTTTGAAGAGTCAACGCCAAAACAGTGGTTTGAAAAAAATACAAAATTTGATTCGACAATAGCTCGTCGTTTTTCAGCCACTTGTGAGCGTGCAGCTAAGGGGGAACTCGCCTATTGGCGAGCTTCAATTCGTGGACGTTTAGCGGAAATTATTGTACTCGATCAATTTTCACGTAATTTGTGGCGTAATACGCCGCGAGCTTTTGCACAGGATCCGATGGCGTTAGCTCTCGCGCAAGAAGCAATAAAACAGCATGATTATAATTTGCTCACGTTATCGCAACGTAAATTTATTTTGATGCCTTACATGCATTCGGAGTCCAGCTTTATTCATTTACAAGCGGTGGAGTTATTTCGCATGTTAGGGGATGACAGCACGTTAGATTATGAAATGCGCCATAAAGCAATTATTGATAAGTTTGGTCGTTATCCACATCGCAACGCGATTTTAGGCCGTCCATCGACTCAAGAAGAACTGGCGTTCTTGCAAGAGCCAAACTCCTCATTTTAGTGGCGAAAACAACCAAAGAGCAGATTGCTTGCGCTTGCTCTTTGGCATTTGAATGAATTAGCGAAATAACTCTACTTGATTAGGGACTAATTCAAGCTGCTGTTGCAAATTTTTTAAGTAAATTTCAGTTACTCTGGCGAGGTTTGGGTAGAAGGTGTGTTCTGTTTGTGCTTGTTGAACCAGAGTCAAGTAGCGGTAAGCCCAAGGTAATAAGTGTTGTTCCAGTAATTCAACAATGGCCTCATCTTCCCCTTGTTCCGCCAATGCAGAAATAGCCATTAGCATCAAGCCAAACTGGTCTTCAGGCTCGCGGATGCCAGTATCAGTCACTAATCCTTTCGATTGAAGCAAGTTTCGATAAGCCATAGTTGATTCACCCATTACAGTATTATCATGTTCAAGGTACACCGATCCCCAAGGAGGGGCAGGCATGGTGCCTTGTCCTTCAAATAATACAGAGTAATCATAAGCAATAGCATCAGGGGATATTTGTGCTAACGACGCGAAAATAGTCTGTACTTGTTCTGGGTCTTCCCATGAGTACATTTGTGAAATTTCACTTAAAATAGGGTAGACGTTCTGTAAAGTTTCTGATTGTGGAGGGTAGTAAAAAAACGCACCGAGAATGCGGAGTAAGGTGGTGTCAAACATGTTTTTATCCATTATATTTTGTGCTACAGCGAGATATTCATTACAGGGGATTTTACCCCTTAAACAAAGAACTCCTTTAGGAGTTCTTTGATAAATCATTTTAACACAGCAACAACAAAGGGTTACATGGTGATCTGCCATAAGTTATAGAAAGCAATACGACCAGCAAGTTCAGCAAGTAAAACAGCCGCAGCACAGGTGGCTAATGTCGCTTTCGGTGCACGTTGTTTTAGAGCCATTCCAACAAATGCAGCTAAAGCTATTGCTAATACAACCACTTGGAATCCCCAAAAGCCCGTTTGTTCACCACTAAGAACAGGACCTGTTTCCGTTAAGAATGCTTGGTATCCTGCACGGCTGGCAAAAATGGCAAAGGTACCAATAAGGAAAGCAGCAATACCTAATCCGCGAGCACCAACCGCAATAGCAAGTGCGCCACCGCCGACTAGCATCGTCATCCACATTTGTAACGTCGTGTAGCCGGTATTCCAATTGGCAATCGTTGCGATGTTATACACTTGCGGAATTGACCATACAAAGGCTAACCCAGAAACCACTGCTGCAATATTGGCTAATTCACGTAACATGTTATTTTTGAAGAACAACGTGAAAAATAAAGTTGCCGCAGCACAGCCAACAAATACGCCACTTAAGAAGGCCTCGTTACTCATTGGTGAGCGACCAACCCCTAATAGCATATTAAAGAAGCGCAGTGGTTGACCCACGTGTAACCCACCGATGGCCAAGCCAACGATCATAATAATGAAAGCAATAATATTGGCTGTTTTTAATTGCTTATCATCAATAGCGCCCATTTTGCGACTCAAATATGCCAGCAAGAACAGTCCAGCGGCAGATTGCCCTAAGACGGTGAAAAAAACTAATGGTAACTCATGCATTTTACACCTCCGCTGGGTTTTTCAGTTCGCCGCTTTTATCGCCAAATGGCTTCGCGTCTTTATGGGGTTTGATAACAATGTTCGGATTGGTGAAACTTGGATCTGGCATCGGTGCAATCCCACATTCCGTACCATGTAATTCACGCAGAACATTAATATCATCGAAGTCTAAAGCGCGTTGCGGGCAGGACTCAACACACACTGGCTTCATGCCTTTTGCGACACGTTCATAGCAACCGTCGCATTTACTCATCAATTTTTTCTTCTCATCGAATTGCGGAGCGCCGTATGGACAACGCAATTCACAATAACGGCAACCGACGCAGATAGATTGGTCAACAACCACTAAACCGTCTTCTTCACGTTTATGCATAGCACCTGTCGGACAACCTGCAACACATGTTGGGTTTGAACAGTGGTTACAGGAAATTGACAGATAATAATTAAAAACATTTTGCTGCCAAATGCCATCTTGTTTTTGCCAGCTACCACCACCAAACTCGTATACACGGCGGAATTTAGGGCCTAAATCTAAATCTTTTTCGTCCTTACAACTGACTTGACAGGTTTTACAGCCAGTGCATTTTGTGGAGTCAAAATAAAAGCCATACTGTTTCATCATTTAACTCCTTAAGCGCGTTTGACTTCAACAAGGTTGGTATGCTGTGGTGTTCCTTTTGCCAGTGGGGAAGGAACATGTGAAGTTAAGGTATTGATACAACCACCAACATCTAAACCTTCACTATTTAGGGTACGCCATGCGCCCTGAGGAACAGCGATAACACCGGGTAGTACACGCTCAGTCACTTTTACTTTAATTTGAATACGGCCACGATCATTGAAGATTTCAGCCAAATCACCATTATTTAAGCCACGTTGTTGTGCATCAATTGGATTTAACCAGAATTGATGAGGAATAGCCTCACGCAGCATCGCAACATTATAATAAGTTGAATGCACATGGCCTTTATCGTGGAAACCAGTCATCAATAAAGTGTGTTTTTGGTCTTTAGCTTGCGCCTCAACACCTTCTTTGTTCACACAATATTCAGGAATAGCAGGGATCCTTTGACCTTCAGGTAATTCCCAGTTCTTAACACGTTCAGCAAGTTGTTCTGAATAAATTTCAATTTTTCCTGAAGGTGTTTTTAGCGGATTGTTAATTGGGTCATCACGGAATTTTTTCAGTGCAATATTTTCGCTGCTATTTAAGAAGTTACGGTCGATGATACCTGCACCGTCTGTTTCACTAAATTCAGGAAGATGAGGCATTTTTTCACGTGTTTGGTTGTAACAAAACTCAATCCACTCTGCGTAAGTGCGACCTTCAGTGAATTGATCTTTAACGCCCATTTTTTCAGCAATTTCGGCTAATACGTCATAATTAGGACGGTTTTCCCATAGTGGCTCAATCGCATTTTGCAAGCGCACAAGGTAATGATAGGCACCACTTGCATAGGAGTTATTAATTAGGTCGTTAGTTTCAACAGGGGTAACGTCCGGTAACAGCAAATCAGCATATTTGGCGGACGGTGTATCGTGGTTATCCCATACTAAAATAAACTCACACTTAGACTCATCAGCGAGGATTTCATGGGTTTTATTCAAATCGCCATGTTGGTTACCAATGACGTTACTGGAGTAACACCACATAAATTTGATGTCATTTTCCAGTTTGTCGACACCTTTAACACCGCCATTTTCCGCCGTCAATTCTTTACCGCGAACAATAGCTTCAGACCACATATAAGTTGGGATCATCGCTTTTACAGGATTTGGTAATGCAAAGCCTGCGACTGGGTAAGTGTAACTATTACCCCATAGGCCGGTATTGGTGCCAGCACGACCAATATTGCCTGACATTAATGGCAGCATCATGATAGAACGGCATGCTTGTTCACCATTTTCAGTGCGTTGTAACCCCCAGCCTTGTGAAATCCAAGCACGGTTTGCATTACCAATTTCACGGGCTAATTGGGTAATGCGAGCAACAGAAATCCCCGTCAGCTTACTTGCCCATTCAGGGGTTTTAACGATACCGTCAGGGCCATTACCTAAAATATAATCTTTGTATGAACCATTACGTGGTGCTGACGCTGGAAGTGTAGATTCATCCCAGCCCACACAATAATTTTTTAGGAATTCTTCGTCAGTTAACCCTTCTTGGATCATCACATAACCGAGCGCTGCGACTAATGCAGCATCAGTGCCAGGATAAATAGGGATCCACTCTGCGCCCAATGTGGTGACGCTGTCAGTGCGGCGTGGGTCAATAATAATGACTTTTGCTTTACTTTTATCTAAGGCATTGAGTGTTTCATAGAATTGACCACCACCGGACATCCGAGTTTCAGCGAGGTTGTGACCAAACATGACGACTAAATCAGAGTTTTGGATTTCGGATAAATAAGATTCTTCAACGCTACCATACACGTATGGTGTAATTTCCATTAATTGAGCGTATGAATAGGTACCGTAATCACCTAAAAAACCGCCCGTTAAACTGAGTAAGCGTTTGCACGCAGCACGACCATGCAGGTTTGCACCTGTTGAGCCAGTACCGTATTGGTAATAAATGGCATCACTACCATATTTATCAATAGTATACTTCAGTTTTTCAGCGATGATGGTGGTTGCTTCATCCCAAGTGATCTTTTTGAATTTACCTTCACCACGTTTACCCACTCGCACCATTGGGTATTTTAAACGATCTGGGTTGTAGGTTTTCCAACGTACAGAGCGGCCACGTAGACATGGACGAATTTGGTGTTCGCCTAAAGTCGAATCATCATACATGGTTTCGTTAGAAATGCGTGTGATAACACCGTCTTTAACATGGACCTTAAGAGGGCAGCGACTTCCACAGTTAACTAAGCATGCGCTATAACTGATTTTTTCGCTAACTTCGTCAGGCATGATTGCTGGTGCTTTTGCTTGAGCAGAAAAGGGGAGAGTGATTGAGCCAGCCACTGCGGCGACACCCGCAACGGTTGCAGAAGTCTGTATAAACTCCCTCCTGCTCAGTTCTCCAAATTGAGTATTTTTTTTAATTTTATGCATCGACATTGCCTATATGTAAATAACAACATTACTTTCTTGTTTTATATGTTAAAAAAAGTCTCTGTTGAGTTACATGACATACATCAATGTTGTTTCGGATAAATTAGATGTATTTGTATAATTTATAAGGAGTTTTTTTAAGCTATGGAGGAATTTAGTTCTGTTTTTATTAACTATCGTTATGTTTTTTATTATATAGAGATAAGTGGGGAAGTAAGGAAAAAGAGGGGGAAACCCTCTTTTAAAATACTACTTTAGTTGTAAACAAATAAGTAAACTTAACTAATCACTTGGGTTTAACGGTTTTACTGCCGATTGATTAATTAACCTAACGTCATTTCCGGTAGGCGATTGATGTGGCATCAAATTAAACTGTGGCAAGATGGAAAAAATATGGTCAAAGATATCTGATTGGATCCTTTCATATTCAACCCAAACCGTGGTATTCGTAAAGGCATAAATTTCGATTGGGATGCCGTTGGAGTCAGACTCTAACTGCCTCACCATAATCGTCATTTTTTTATGAATATCAGGATGTGCTTTTAAATAAGCGTCAATATATGCACGGAATGTCCCAATATTGGTTAAGCGGCGTTGATTTAACGGTACTGCTTTATCATTGGGTATTGCTGAGTTAAAGACATTAATTTCAGACACTTTTTTGCCCATATAAGGCTCAAGTAAATTAGCTTTTTCATAGTGTGCTATCTCTTCAGGTGTTAAAAAGTGCACACTGGTGGCATCAATACGAAAGCTACGTTTTATTCGACGTCCACCTGATTCTGTCATGCCTTTCCAGTTTTTAAAAGAATCCGAAATTAAGGCATATGTTGGAATAGTTGTGACGGTGTTATCCCAATTACGGACTTTAACTGTGGTTAAGCCAATATCAATGACGGCACCATCTGCACCATATTTGGGCATTTCTAACCAATCGCCAATATTCACCATATTATTAGCGGACAATTGTATACCAGCAACTAAGCCCATTATAGGGTCTTTAAATACCAACATCATCACTGCGGTCATAGCGCCGAGTCCACTTAAAATAATCAGTGGAGACTTACCAATAAGCAGTGCAATGATCATGATGGCGATCAGTATGGACGCAATTAACTTAATACTTTGGAAGATCCCGCGTAGGGGAAGGTGAGCGGTTTTAGCGGCACGTTGTAAAATACCTAATACAATATCAAGTATGGAATAAATGGTTAATAAGCCAAATAGCAGACACCATGCTTGTGACCCAACCTTAAGCACTGTTTGTGCTGTTGAGCCCGTAGATAGCCACAAGCTTGCTTGAATATTGACCACAACCCCTTGGATCACAAATGCGATTCGATTGAAAAGATTATGTTGGGTGAGTAGATGTGGCCAACTACCTGCGGATTTTTGCCCACGTTTTTCTAACGTAGGAAGTAATATTTTGTGTAAAAAAAAGTGTAAGACAAGGGCAACAATTAGAATGAGCCCAAGGACCATAAGTAAAGAAGCAAAGTTGGCATAGTCTTGATTAAACTGGTGTACCCAGTCGAGCAGTTGCTGCTGCATGTGTTCTCCTTCTATTACGATGTTTTAATTGCAGTTTATCTGTATCAAAAGGTTTAGTTACTAAGAAAGACTATCACGGACAGATTTTAATTTCACCATGAGAAAAATAAAACTCTGTCTTAATAATTTATGGCAGCGGTAAATATTGGAGTAATAATTAAATCACTTTGATGATAATAGTGTGATCCAATAGTTGATTTTTAGCGGAATGTGCGTGAAGTTAATGACTTAAATTTAACGAATTTACAGGGCAGTATGCATAAAAAAGCGGCTTATAATCAAAGCCGCTGTGCAAACTATTTGCAAATTAACGCTAATGATAAGGTAAATGAAAGGTTAGATTGACTAGAAAACAACACTCTTACATAAAACGTTTTGAAAGTAATTCAACAACTTCTTGCAGATTGCTGATAAATTCTTTAATGCTGCTCATGGTTAACTCCGATTGTTAAGTGTGATCTTGATCACGTATGAGCATTTTAGTCACTGGCTTGTTAATGTCAAGTTAATCCTAAAAATTATTTTAAAAATTAAACATAATTTTAATATGGCTATTCAATGTGTTTATTGCTTCCTATACTGCGTTATTCAATGTGTTGCTTTAATTCTGTAAGATAACAGCAAAGGAATCAGTGCAGATCATTGAATATGATGTATGGTTAATTGTACAAAATAAAATTAATAGACTAATTAAAAGGATGCAGCTAATGATAGTTTATGTAAATGGTCGATATGTGCATGAAGAACAAGCGAAAGTGTCTGTTTTTGACCGAGGTTTTCTGTTTGCAGATGCCGTGTATGAAGTCACGGCGATTATCAATGGTAAATTGGTGGATTTTGAGCGTCACATAGTACGTTTACAACGCTCATGCCATGAACTGCAACTTGCTTTACCCTATAGCATAGATGAAATTAAACAAATCCATAGGCAATTAATTGAACGTAATAATATCAATGAAGGTCTTATTTATCTTCAAGTCACCCGTGGGAATGCGAAACAGCGTGATTTTTTATTTCCCGATAAAGATGTACAGCCAACACTCGTAATGTTTGCACAAAAGACTAACATTATCGATAACCCTAAAGTGCAAAATGGAATTAAGGCTGTGACGGTTGAAGACATCCGTTGGGCGCGGTGTGATATTAAATCAGTTGCTTTATTAGCGGCGTCTTTAGCGAAAGAGTATGCCAAGCAGCAAGGGGCGGATGATGCAATTTTCGTTAAGGGGGATATTGTCACTGAAGGGAGCTCCAGTAATTGCTTTATTATCAACCGACACAATCAATTACAAACTCGTGAATTAGATCATGAGATCTTGCCGGGGATTACACGAAAAGCGGTTCTCTCACTGGCTAAAGAGCAAGGGATATCGATTATTGAGAAAGCATTTAGTCTTGAAGAAATGCTAATGGCGAAAGAGGTCTTTATAACCTCTGCAACAACATTAGTTTGCCCGGTCATCAATATTAATAATAAGGTCATTGGTGAAGGAAAGCCGGGAAAAAATGCTATCCGGCTACGTGAGATTTACCTAGAAAATATAAAATAAGCAAAAAGCCAGCTATTTTAATTGCAAAAATTCCTTAACGGAAGAAACTGCCACCATGCCATCTAGTGCTTGAATACTTTGCTGATGAAGCTCAAGCGTTGGTGCGGCACATAAATCCTCTAAAATAGTGACGTAATAACCTAAGTCATGGGCTTCACGAGCTGTGCTTTGAATGGTTTTTACGGTACTCACGCCACCAATAAATAATTGTGTAATGCCATTATTTGTTAGCCATTTATGGAAATGATTACCCGCAAATGCAGAGACTCCTTTTTTGATCATGACTGGGTCGCGAAATCCCACATCAAGGTCGTGTACCCAATTACAGCCACTATCACTTAATTTTAATGCCCCGATCTCTTTTGCGTGCTGAAACATGGGGGAGCCAGCGGGAATATCATGATAATTATCTGAAAAACCGACTTTTACCCAAATAACAGGGATCCGGAGCTTTCTTGCATGCTCTGCAGCTTGATTGGCTTTTTGGACAATATTGCGCTCATAGGTTTGTTGATAGCTAGAATTTGATAAGCCATTTTTACCAATTATCTCTTCAATGAGATCAATAATTACTAATGCTTTGGACATTATTGCCTCTTTTGGTATAAGTATATTAACTTAGAAAGAGTCATTCTAACTACAAACTAGCGACAATGCTGTTAACTCAATTACAGAATTCGATTTAGGGTAAATCAATAATGAAACCAATCCCTTGATTATCTAACCCATCAGTAACTCTAATTACAGCACCAATTTTCGTGGCTAAATTATGGGCGATAGATAAGCCTAATCCGCTGCCTGTTTCCATTGTGCCCGGGACTCGGTAAAAGCGAGAGAAAATGAGCTGACGGCTTTGTTCTGGAATACCTCGTCCATTGTCTTGCAATGAGATGGTCGCGCCAAAGGGGGTTAAGTCTTTAATTGAAACTTTAATTCTTCCCTTTTCAGGACAATATTTAATCGCATTTTCAATTAAATTAGTAAAAATATTGGTCAGGGCTAGCTTATCTGTCACTATATAGAAAGAATCTGGACTTTGAAGTTCAACATCAATATTTTTGTTAATGGCATAAGGAATATGGGAAGAAATAATCGTACTGATTAAGGCCGGTAAATCGATTTGTTCTTTATTTAATGAGAAATCTTCGGCTTCTAAACGCGCTAAATCAATCAGTTGGTGGGATAAAGAGGCAGCACGGTTTAGTGTTTCTTGCATATCATTGATAATTTCTTCTTTTTCTTTTGGGTTATCGATTTGCATTAATAAATGCAATTGGGCGATAACAGCAGCAATAGGCGTACGTAGTTCATGAGCAGCATCTGCCATAAAGCGTTTTTCTCGCTGATTAGCGGCATCGACACGAGCCATCAAACTATTGATCGCGTTAATAATGGGGCGAATTTCTTTATATTGTTCTTTAACTTCAATAGGTGTTAAATTGCCGGGTTGGCGACTGGAGATAAGCTTTGCAGCTTGCCTTAATGGCCTTAAACTAAAATAGGCAGTAATTAAGATAGCCAGTAGCATTATCCCTAAAATAAAAGCCAGTGGGATAGCAGTACCTTCTGCAGGGGTTCCTAATAGTGATTTTCTGTCACTATAGGATTCTGCGATGACAAGTTCGAATGTATTTGTGTTATCCCAAGCGGATGTAAAATGCCAGTCTTGATATAATCTAGTTAATTCTGAAACGGATTTTAATGAAGGAACATTTAACTTTTCACTATTACGATAAAATACGTTGCCTTCTCGGTCTCTGACTACCATAAAAGGGCGGTAGGTTATTTCATCACCATTCTCCATTGCATCTGCATAGAGTTTTTGCAGGTTATCTGCAATTTCGTTGACATATTCAGGGTGTTCGGAAACAACGCTTAATGTCTTGGCAAACCCTTGGGTAATGATCTCTTGCTGTTTATTCAATTCCTCATGAATTGACGGCCAATAGAAAAATTGAAGCCACCCTACTAATATTAGCCATAGAAAAATGACAGAGCTAATTTGTAAGCCGAAGGTATAAATAAAAAATGATTTAACTTTCACTTGGCTAAGCTTCTTTTTTTAATAAATAACCGATACCACGGATAGTAATAATACGATCTTTACCTATCTTGCGGCGCAAATTATGGATATGGACTTCTAAAGAGTTGCTTTCCACATCATCAATACCAAAGAGTCGCTGCTCTAAATCTGTTTTTCGGACAACATTATCCGCGTTCTTAATTAACTCATACAACAATAAATACTCTTTTCCAGAAAGCAGAAGGAGTTGATCATTGAGTGTGACTTGATGATTTAACGGATTTAATTGTAAATTACCTAACTGCCAAATCTCCGATGAAAATCCAGCCATTCTCCGGCTTACAGCTTTAACGCGAGAAATAAGTTCTGGCATTGCAAAGGGCTTAGTTAAAAAATCATCCGCGCCTGAGTCTAAGCTAGAAACCAAATTATCCATTTGATTTCGTGCAGTTAATATAATAATCGGAATTGATTCTCCAGATTGTCGCCATGCAATTAACTCATCATGACCATCACCATCAGGTAACCCTAAATCTAATAGCATTAAATCAAAATTGCGAGAAGCGAGCTGCGATTTAGCATCTGCGAGTAATCGCACCCAACATGGATTAAAACCTGCCAATTCAAGGCCACGGCAAAGTGCTTTCCCCAGTTGGAGATCATCTTCTACTAATAGGATATTCATATTATCACCTCTGGCAGCCAGTATAAGCAGCCAATGGGGAGCAGACAATATCTAGTCATCTCAAGTTCAGTTTAGATTTAAGTTTATCTTAAGGTTGGTTTAACCCAGTTTTAAGGTACAAAAATATAGACTGATTATTATTCTTGCATCTTACTAAGAATAAGAGCACTGATGATGAAACAAGCTTTTTATGAAGTACCAATATTTATTGTCGTTATTCTCATCGCTTTGATAATGATGGGAAAAGATTTCAATAAAACATCAAGTATTCATTTCTCAGGTATTTCTATTAATGAAATATCAACTTGTACTGATGTTAACAAGTGTATTTCACAAGCACGGCTTTCAGATGAAAGAAAAAACAAATTAAGCCCACTAAAAGAAATTAAAACCTTTTTAAGGCAAAAAATTTATTAATCAAGACGAGTGTAAATAGAAAATGAAAAAAATTGTAGCATTAATGATTAGTATTTTGCCATATAGCAGTGTTCTTGCAGGGGAAAGTACATTTGTTGTCGGCGCTGGGGGAAATATAGCACCCGTTTATGAAGGTTCAAAAAAATACCAGTTTGGACCAAACTTAGAGGCAGCCTATACTTATCTTTCTGATGATTACGGTGTATTTAGTCTCGGGATTGAAGGAGCTGCATGGGGAATAGGTTTAACCGATAATCTCAGTTTTGTCAGTTCATTGGGTTACGATTATGGTCGTGATGAAAAAATTGGTCTGCTTGGCCATAAAAATAGCGATCTAAAGGGGATGGGAGACTTAGATGGTTCCTTGCTAGTGGGTGCTGGGCTATATTATACATTAAGTGATTACGAGTTTTACCTGATGAGTGATATCGCCACAAAAAATCGGCATTATGGTGGTCGCCACATAGGTCGAGCTGTCACTGTCGAATTAGGTCTGAACACAAACTACAAAATCAATGACTCATGGGAAATGGAATATAATTTAGCAACCGTTTGGGGAAACAAAGCCTATAATCAAGCCTATTTTGGCGTTTCCAGACAGCAAGCTAGCAAATCTAAGTTTGCAGAATATGATGCGGGTAGTGGTTTTAAAGATGTTCATGGTTCAGCGATTCTAAATTATAAAGTCGATAGTAATCTCACATTATATACAGGTATTGCCGCGTATTATTTAATTGGCGATGCCGGTAAGAGCTCGTTAACAGAACAAAAATTAGGTTTTGTAGGACTAACCGGTTTTCGTTACGAGTTTTAATTTTAATAACATAAAGGAATGTTTCATTTACCTCTAACATTCCTTTTGCCCATAAAATTTACTCAGCGGTATTTTCTTCAGGGATCCACCCGTCATCTAACCAAATTTCTTCTAATATTTCTTCTATGCGAATTTTATCTTCAGACATCTTTGTGCCTGAAATATTCACACGTTGCTGAGAGCTAAAGCCTACACGAGTTACCATGTCAGGATACTGATTTTTTAGCTTACGTATAATTTCAGATTCAAGAGCATGTAAAACGTTTGTGCTTGGTTTTTGTGGGGCGTTTTTATCAAACAAAACTTCAATCCGTAACATAATAGCCTCGACTAAACACTGTGTTAATATACAGTATTTTTAGATATATATAGCAAAAAAGTCAAGATGAATATAACAATTTTTTTTAGATAAGTTGAATTCGCGCCCATATCTTGAGGGATTTGAAATAATGAACAATCAAAACAATAAATTATGGTATTTGAGTGATAAAGCCACAATGGATAAAATGATTGTCAGATTTTTTAAAATCCGTATTCTAAAAATGCAATTGTCTACACATAACGATGAGTATAAGGCTAAATGTTACAATCAATCAGAATTTCTAGGGAAAATATAAACGAGAACAATGTTGTTAATCATCTTTATGATAAGGCATTTCCACTTTATGAACAGAGAAGTTACCAAGGTCGTGAGTCAATTTTAAGCCATGAGGATTATTATCTATATTATTTTACAGATAATAACGCGTTTGTTGGTTTTATTGGCAGTTGGAAAATAAATGACTATTTTTACATTGAACATCTCGCCATTTCTGATCTTCTTAGAGGACAAGGTTATGGACAAAAAATATTAAAGCAATTTTGTCATGATGTAGGCCAAGTTATCCTAGAAATTGACCCTGTTATTGATGAAGTGAGCAGGAAGCGACTCTCTTTTTACCAGCACTGCGGTTTCCAACAAAATGAATATGCACATGCACACCCAAGCTACTACCCTGAAAATAAGCCCCATGAACTAAAGGTGTTAAGCTATCCGCGGGCAATAGATAAACAGACTTATCAGCGATTTAATCAAATGTTGCAAACAGTCGTGATGGATAAAACATTATTATAAATTTGACGATTAGGTAATTTAAATCAGCGATATAGCAGTAGATAAGCTTTGGAACTGTATCATCTAAATTTTCAAATTAGCGTAGTTATATGTATTAGATATCTAACTGGTTGATTAATTAAGATATAAAAATGCCCTTTGCAGGGATAACCTGAAAGGGCAGTTATTTAATATTACATAGCATACATAAGTCCTATCTGCTTGTCTTCAACCTCGATACTGATTTTATCACTATCAGGCATGTCGATAGTCGCCAAAGAGATGAAAAAAGCAATGACAATGATGGTATATACGAGAAACATACAAACCTCCCGTAATGCTTGGCGTTAACTATACTGCATGTAAGCGAGTCTACTCTCTGCTCTCTTTAAGAGTAAATGAGTTTTTAAAATTTGGAAATAGTGAGGATAGGTTTTTTTGAAAATTTTTTAGTTAGAAATATTGCTAGGAATAAATCTAATATATAAAAAAAACCAACCTGTTACGGTTGGTTTTTCTAAGGAATTAGAAAAAGGCAAACCTCACCCATTTGATGGACGTATTGTTGAACCAGATGAAGATGGGGACATTGTTCTATACACAATTTATCGTAAGCATGATTTACCTCAAAACATTCAATATGAGCGATTCAAGCTTTATCCTGAGTTTTTACGTGAAGCAACAGAAGATGAAGAGTCAATACCCGGATTTGATGGAAAAGTTGAATTAACACCAGGGGAGCCTTGTGATATCCCTCGTGGACACTGGGTCGACGTTCGTGTAAACATGCCGTCCAACTCTATCTACAATCTCAAGCAAGCTGAAGCTGAGAGACTCGCTAAGATAGAAGCAGAGCGATTAGCGCAAGAAGAAGCTAAACGTGCAGCAGAGGAAGCGGAAAGGGCAGAGCAGGAAGCTGCGGAACGTAAACAATATGGTCTTGGTGATAACGCAATATTACTGTAATTAGTGATTATAGTTTTACCCGAGTTTTACCTGAGTTTTACCCGCATAAAATTTAAGGCATAAAAAAAACCAACCGTAATTGGTTGGTTTTTCTAAGGAATTTTGGTCGGCATGAGAGGATTTGAACCTCCGACCCCTGACACCCCATGACAGTGCGCTACCAAGCTGCGCTACATGCCGAACTGCTGTTTATACTACCTAATTTGGCCTTAAAATCAAGAGGCGTATGTCGAGACTGGTTGATATTTAAGCACTAATTTTCATTAAAGCGTTTTAATTCGGTGAAAATCTTTAGAAGCTCAGCTAAATTAGGTTTGGCATCTTTCTCGATAATCCCTTGCTTATCATAGATATTAAACTGACCGTTATGATCCATATATAGGGTGGCATTGTCAGTAGTAATGACGACATCGTTGTTATCCCCAGTGATCACCCATGGCAATACACGTTGGCTACTAAATAAGTCTTCACCTTGGCTATAATCATCCGTTTGATTACTAACATGCAATAACCTTTGCATCAAGGTTGCCATAATGTCTTGATGGCTAGTTAGTTTACTAATTTGTTGAGCAGGGGTATTTGGCCAGTAAATCAACATCGGTACTTGCATTTTGTCCCGATTAAATTGTTTATTACTTATCCAATCATCCATTGGTTTGCCATTGTTATTATAGTTAGCAGTAATAATAACAATGGTATTTTGAAGGCGGTTATCACGTTTTAATGTTGTGATAACACGCTCAATTTGTTCATCGGTTTTAGTGCTGCCTGGGGAGCCTTTAATATTTAAGAATGAGAACCAAGGCGAGCCATGTTTGAGGTTATCTAACCAATTAGTCCATTGAGTAATCGTTAACGTATCGTTATCTGCCTTTTTAGTGGGCAGTGAGTAATCGGACAAAATGGCTTGGCGGAACAATGGTGAATTAAAGCCATCTGTCGAAAATAAGCCAAATTGATAACCTTGGTGTTGCAGCGCTTCCACTAAGGCAGAGGGATGACGACCATTAAGAATGTTATCAAAATAAGTCGCTGAAATACCATAGAAAAGGCCAAACAAAGCCGTATCATTACGTAAGCCAGACGTATAATGATTAGTAAACTGCGAACTTATCTCTTTAAAGTTATTGAGTGAACTCATGGAGGATTGTTGCGTTTTATCACCCAGATCGTCCACCACCAATAAAAGTAAATTATACCCTGAGCCTTGGTCATAATAACTTAGCGGTTTAAGAGGGTAGCTAAGCTTCAGAGCGGTTGGGCTACCTTGCTGGAACACGCGATTTTGGTGCTCAGTGAGGTCAAGCAAGCCATATCTATCCAACAATTTTCGTGCAGTCATCGGTTGTGATAGCGGGTAATTATAGCGTTGCATCGTGATTGGACGATAAAAATTCGCATCGGCCCAAGCGTACATTAAATGCGACATAATAAATGTCACAATAAAAATTCCCGCTAAAGGCTTGCCAAATGTTTGGCGATTTAAACTACGCAGTTTTTGCCAACTCCAAGTCGCAAAGAGCATTTCAACTAAGAAAATAATGGGGATGCTGATAAACATCAGTTGCCATTCGCGAGCCATTTCCCCCTTGGTTGGGTTGATGACGAGATCCCATACTTGCGGTGTTAGATGAAGACCAAATTGACTAAAAACACGAATATCAAAGATTAAGAGTGTGGTACCCGCCGTGGCGAGAGCGACACAAATTAGCCTCAGCAGTCGCTGAGACATGACAATAAAGGTCAGTGGAAAAATAATGAGTAGATAAACGGCAAAGACCGCGAAACTAAAATGACCTAACCAACTGACGAAAGCATAAATACGGCCAGCTAAGGTATCTGGCCAATCAAAAATAAACAGGTAGCTGCTACTTAACACAAGGCTAAGCAGTATATTGAATAGTGCAAACCAGTGCCCCCAACCAATCATGTTAGAGACTTTGTCACGGTAGCGCTGATGGGTGACCATACTGTTTATTTCATTAATCTGTTAGTGTGATTTATCTTCTTTTATAGAAGAAAGTAACGCATTGGCAAAGGATTCTGCAATCATTTTACGTTGTGCGGGTGCAACAGACGTATTTAGCAGATTCGTTACCATATTACCTAACACCATTAGGGAAAGGTCAACAGGGGTATGGTTTTTTTCTAACACACTTACGAGGTCAGAGAGTAAACCTTCAACTTTTTCATCACTATAACGAGATGATTGTGGCATAAATTGAGACATCCTAAATTAATGAAAGCTCCATATCATAGCGTATAGCCGCGTGTTTTTCTTCTTTCTTCGTAACAAATTTTCGTTTAAGTGATAATAATGCTTATTCAGATTAAAAAAATGCGTATTAGTTCAGCATTTGATGATGAAAAATGAGGCAAATGATAGTTTCTATTGCAGCGCTGAGATATCAGTGTTTGAATACGAGCGATAATATTTCTGCTAGGAGAAGGAGCCAACAATGAGTCTGGAAATTACCCAGATAGCTTTACATCAGTTGATTAAGCGAGATGAACAAACCTTAGAGGTGATGTTACGGGATTCATTATTGACGGCGGATGATGTCGTGCAAGACATGATGGCAGAATTGCATCGCGTTTATAGCGCAAAAAGTAAAGCTTTTGGTGAGTTCAATGAAGAAAGCGAATTAGCGGATGCATTAAAACTTTTACGTCAGGGTGAGGAGGAGTTTTTAGGCTTTAGCCGCGCCATGACGGTACGTTTAAGAGATGAGTTAGCGAAATACCCATTTGCGGAAGGTGGTGTGGTCCTTTTTTGCCAATATCGCTACCTTGCAGTTGAGTACTTATTGATTTCAGTACTTAATAGTTGTGACAGCATGTTTGTCACAGATACGTTAGATTTAGGCACAACACATTATTTAGATATTCCTCATGCGGATATTGTTGCGCGTATTGATTTAACTGAATGGGAAACTAATCCACAGTCTAAACGCTACTTAACGTTCTTAAAAGGACGGGTAGGGCGAAAAGTTTCTGATTTCTTTATGGACTTTTTAGCTGCATCGGAAGGTTTGAATGCCAAAGCGCAGAACAAAGGTTTAGTCCAAGCATTGGACGATTTTTGTGATAATGCGCAGATGGATAAAAATACCCGCCAAGCGTATCGGCAGCAAGTACATAGCTATTGTACGGAGCAACTGCAATCGGGTGAAGAAATTGAATTGCAAGCATTGGCCAAAGAATTGCCTATGGTCGAAGAACAAAGTTTTGATGATTTTGCGCGTCAAAATGACTATCAATTGGAAGAGAGTTTCCCCGCGGACAGAGGGACACTTAAACAATTGACTAAATTCTCAGGCAGTGGGGGAGGAATTACCATCAGTTTTGATGCGATGTTGATGGGAGAACGTATTTTTTGGGATCCGGTGACGGACACATTAACCATTCGTGGTACGCCACCAAACTTACGCGATCAATTACAGCGCCGCGGTAGCAAATAAGGTTAAAAGTGGTTAGTTGACTAAATTGATTGGTTGCAAAATAATCTAATAGAAATAAATAACGCCGCAATTGCGGCGTTATTTACTCGGCGTCCCGAAATTTCTAAAGCTCGGCTGTGGGCTTTAATTAAGCGCGCAGGAAGTCAATGTGCGTCACTTTTGGCTTAAATGGGTGACGTTGAACAGCCTGAACTTTTACTTTTGTTTCTTTACCATCGATAACCAGATTCAGAACTTCGTAAAATTCTGCTTTGCTTTCTTGGTTGATCACTTCATCGTGGCTCAGAGTGATAGAGATAGCCTCTTGGTTGCCACCATAAACGATAGCTGGCAGCTGGTTATCTCTGCGCAGGCGGCGGCTCGCACCCTTACCCTGCTCTTTACGTTCAATTGCATTGATAGTTAACATTACTATTTCTCTATAAAAGAAAATATAAATTCCTGCTACAGGCGACCCAGCAGCAGGTTCGAGATTTGGCCTAGGAATCACTCATATTAAGAAAGAGAAATTTAAAGGCGGGCGCATTTTATCGAAAAAACCTTCATCCAGCAATCTTTAAGATCGTTTATTGCTTCAGGAAAGGGGAGCAGCAATGCGAAACCGACCTTGATAATCAAAAATTTTCTCTCTAATTTCCCAATACCGCTCTTTTTTCCGGGCGACGATAAATTGTGGATAACGTAATAATGATTGTTGCAAAATAATGTCGTTAGCCTTATTCCACTTAAATGGTATACCGGGCGCTCGCTGGTGTTTACGCAAAAAATGGTATTCGAACGCGCGGCGTTGAGCCGGTGTTGTTAAGCGATAACGCTCTGAGACACAGGTGCCATCTTCATCGTAGTAATTGATTTTTATCCATTCGCCTTTTGAATCATTCCCGCTAATAAATTGCATCCCCCCACAGCGAATGATCAGTGCATCCTTTAACTTTAACGCTGCTTTTAACATCTCATCAGGATCCGTGAGAACTTCATGGCATTTTTGGCAGCGGCGAGCCGCAATATCGTTTTCAGCTCCACAGTGAGGGCATTGCTTAAAGCGAAAACGGAACTCACATTGCTGCTTTTGCCCCGTATCATCTTCTTCCCAGCCTTGGCAGCGACGCCCATAGTGCTCAATGATGTGCCCATCAGCGGTGCATTTACCCCAAAAAATATTGGCAAATTGACAAAGGGGACAAAAAACCTGAACAGGCACACTGGATGAATTTGGTTTACTGCTGCCAACCTCTGGGCGGTATAAGTCATGAGGATTACCTGCATAATCTAAAATTAGGCATTCGGTTTTTCCTTCGCAAAGACGCAAGCCTCGACCTACTATTTGCTGATATAAGCTGACAGATTCAGTTGGTCGCAAAATGGCAATCACATTAACATGAGGGGCATCAAAGCCAGTTGTAAGTACTGAAACATTGACAAGGTAATGCAGTTCTCTTTTTTTAAACTGATGAATAAGTGTTTGCCGATCCGCAGCTGGGGTCTCAGCAGTGACTAAGGCTGCGGATTTTTCAGGCAAATAGCTTAAAATTTCTTTTGCGTGTTCGACAGTCGCCGCAAAAATCATACAGCCTTGTAATGACGACGCATATTCAACAATTTGTGCAACAATTTTGGGTGTAATACGTTGTTGTTTTTTCAGCGAAAGGTTCAGCTCTTGCTCATTAAAAATACCTGATGAAGTCAATGATACTTGGCTAAAGTCATACTGTAGCACTGGCATATCTAACCGGTTAGGGGGAACGAGAAACTTATTTTTGATCATATAGTGCAACGGTAATTCATAAATACAATCACGGAAAAAACAATTTTCATCACCGCGAACCATACCATGGTAGTGATATTGATAGATCCAGCCACTGCCTAAACGGTAGGGCGTGGCAGTTAGGCCTAAGATGCGTAAGGCGGTGTTATTTTTTTGCAGATGCTGAATGATTTGCTGGTATTGACTTTTATCATTCAAACTAATGCGATGGCATTCATCGATAATGACTAACGAAAACTGTCCATCGAAAGCGCTAAGGTTACGTGCAACGGATTGTACACTGCCAAAAACGACCTTACTGCGGGACTCTTTTCGGTTAAGCCCAGCGGCAAAGATATCTGCCTCAAGGCCATATGCAAGGTATTTGCTATGATTTTGTTCAACCAACTCTTTAACATGGGCTAAGACCAGTACGCGTCCTCGGGCAAGACGGGCTAACTCAGCAATGACTAAACTTTTCCCCGCACCCGTTGGCAACACAATAACGGCTGGTTGTGTGTGTTTACGGAAGTAGTGGATCGTCGCATCGACGGCTTCTTGTTGGTATGGGCGTAAGGAAAAAGACATATTGCTCAATATTGGTTAAAAAAACAGGTGAATGAGATTAAATTTAATTTAAAACAATGGCTCTGTCTAAAGATACACGTTGTTCCATGGAAACTATCCCTTCACTAGGGTTATTGTTATAATGAAATATGTGATAGCAATCACAGCAACCTTTCATTCTTTATTCTGACAGTCAAGCGCTATTGTACGCTTCACTGGCATTCCATCAAGTTAAGAGAATCTATGCGACTGGATAAATTTTTGTCCCAGCAATTAGGGATAAGCCGGAGTTTGGTAGCACGTGAGCTACGTGCTGGTCTTGTAACGGTTGACGATGAAGTTGTCAAATCGGGTTCATTTCAAGTCACCCTTGACCATAAGGTCGCTTATGATGGCAATGTATTAGTCCAAGTGACAGGGCCGCGTTATTTTATGTTACATAAGCCCCAAGGCTACATCTGCTCTACAGATGACCCAACCCACCCAACAATTCTCTATTTTATTGATGAGCCTCTCGCACAAAAGCTGCATTCTGCGGGACGCTTAGATATTGATACAACCGGGCTAGTGTTACTTACAGATGACGGGCAATGGTCACATCGTATTACATCACCCAAACACCATTGTGAAAAAACATACCGCGTTCAATTAAGTGAAGATATCGCTTCTGATGTTACGAAAAAATTTGAGCAGGGCGTCATGCTCAATGGTGAAAAATACCCAACAAAACCTGCACAATTGGAAATTATCACGCCTCGCGATGTTCGCTTAACGATCAGTGAAGGTCGTTATCACCAAGTCAAACGAATGTTTGCTGCGGTAGGCAACCATGTTTGTGGTTTACACCGTGAGCGTGTCGGAGCGATCCGTTTGGATGAGACGCTGGCACCGGGGGAATATCGCCCACTAACAGATGACGAAATTAATAGTGTTAATGTACCGCGTAAATAAAAGCAGGAGTTTATAGAGTGCAACAGCAGCGTTCATCCTATTTGGGGCTGATTTTAATTTTAGGTTTACTGTCGATGCTGATGCCATTAGCCATCGACATGTATCTACCTAGCTTTCCGACGATGATGCATTATTTTAATGTAGATGAAGGGCGTATTCAGATGACGCTCAACAGCTACATTTTTGGTTTTGCCATTGGACAACTTTTTTATGGACCAATGGCTGACAGCATTGGTCGTAAACCTGTGATCTTAGGTGGGGTGGTTGTTTTTGCATTAGCCTCGGCGGCTTGTGCAATCACCGAATCAATTGATTCGCTGATTTGGTTACGGTTTTTGCATGGTTTTGCCGCAGCGGCTGCCAGTGTGGTGATCAACGCATTGATGCGTGATATGTTCACTCGTGACGAATTCTCTAGAAGTATGTCATTTGTGGTGTTGGTGATGACTATTGCGCCTTTATTAGCCCCTATTTTAGGTGGCGAACTGATGCGCTGGTTCTCTTGGCATGCGATATTCTGGAGCATTGCGATTGCGGCGGTTATTGCGGTGATCTTAGTCAGCTTTTTTGTCCGTGAAACATTGCCTGCTGCAAAGCGGCAAAAATTCCACATTGGTACGACATTGCGTCAATTCGCAACATTATTTAGGGCAAAACAGGTTTTGTTTTACATTCTTGCTAGCTCGTTTTCGTTTGCGGGTATGTTCTCATTTTTAAATGCGGGCGCATTTGTTTACATCGACCTAAACGGGGTGTCTCCTCAACATTTTGGCTACTATTTTGGTATTAATATTGTCTTTCTATTTATTATGACAACGATTAATAGTCGCTATGTTAGGCATTTTGGTGCGGAAAAAATGTTGTACTTTGGCATTATAATTCAGTTTATTATGGGAATTTGGTTATTAGCGACAACGGCATTTAGCCTTGATTTTTGGACGCTAGTTATTGGTGTTGCCATATATGTCAGTGGGATTGCGATGATCACCTCCAATGCAATGGCGGTGATCCTCGATAACTACCCGCACATTGCCGGAACCGTTTCTTCGTTAGCTGGAACTATTCGTTTCTCAATTGGTGCATTAGTGGGGACGTTACTGTCATTAGTACCAGCAAAAAATGCTTGGCCAATGGTGGGGTCGATGGTAGCTTGCGTCACATTATCAATGCTTTTCATCCTTTTGGCGAAAAAAACGAAATAGTCTATAAGTATCAGATTCATGGACGGATCTGATAGTGTATATCTTAGCGATCCCCTTCACTGGTTATTCTTATTTTTCCTTAAGTTATTTTTTAACATTCACATTAAGTAGGGTTTTACCGTTACTAATGCTCGGTAATTCCGAGTAATTTATTGGTGGTATTAAAATCCATAATGAAAATGATCTAAATCAATTAACATTATCGTACTTTTTGTTAAATTTATGTTTTAGATACTTTTCGAAATAAAGCAGCACTTGCTGATTTAAAAATAACCAACTATCAAAAAACGAAATGAACATTACTGTTTTCATTTCAAAAATGTAAAATCAGTTGAATGTTTTGTGGTGAATGTTGAAAATTGTTATAAAAAATAAAATAATGTTTGCTGATTTTGGCGTAAAAATGCATGTGCAATGATTTATGTCACAAAAATTTAACGACACATTATGTTTTTAATGTTATATTTAAGCTCTAATATTTAACATTATCGTTACTTCTGTATTGCACTAACGCTTCGGTTTGAACGAGTAATGTTTGGCAGTCAGATATTGTCTTTTAAAGGTGCATAGACGTTAGGGTAACTTACCCAGTGTTAAGTTAGTTTGCAGGGAACTTTCCTGTAATTTGGCAAAATACCAAATGTTTTAATAGGATATTTTTGTGAAAAAATTAGGTCTTTCGGTGGTGCACAGGCTACCGCAAAGCTACCGCTGGTTATCAGGAAAAATAGGGACAGATGTAGAAGTTGTACCTATGAATGATGATGCTAATAGCGATAATCTTGTGGGGCTAAAATTACTTAGTCATGACTGTGCAACAGATTGTATTGCGATGCAACAGCTGTCTGAATCGCTATCCGATATGCAGATTTCAAGCGCTATCTTAGAGTGGCAGAAAGAGATTTGTTTATTTATTCATGCCAATGATGAATTGGCGGCAATGTGTCGTTTAAAAGCAACTGGCGTGGCAATTGCTGAGTTATCCTCAGGTTATTATTGCGCTTAGTACGTCAGCTTGCGTTCGAATGAGTGCGATTGTGTAGGTTTATGTTTAGGGCATGTGGAGAAAATAGTTTCTTATATCGTGTTTTAATTACTTGATTATGAAAAATAATTATTGTGATTTTTTGTAGTACTACACTTTCAGCTAATAACCAATTACCAATAAAAAAGCTTCCGAAATTGGAAGCTTTTTTATTGGTAAAGGGAAATGTTTACTGCGGATTATGAACCATTGATAATACGGCGGCTCGCATAATACCGTTTGCTCCAATAACTGTTAGACAGTTCAGAAACAATCACGCCGCTACTGGTTGATGCATGAACAAATTTTTCATCACCAATGTAAATTCCAACATGCTTCATTGTACGACCAGTTTTAAACAGAACGATATCGCCAACTTTTAAATTATTACGTTTAACGCTCTTACCAGAGGATTCTTGTTCTGAAGTTGTTCGTGGTAATTCAACACCAAATTGTTCAAAGAAGGTACGTTGAACAAAACCAGAACAGTCGATACCACTTTTGGTTGTTCCACCAAGGCGATAAGCAACACCTTTCCAACTTGCATATTGATTCATAATTTTAGATTTAGTGTCAACACTTTGCACTAACTCTTCGAATTCATCTTGTGATGCCATTGCTAATGAGTCACCTGTGGCACCATTTAACATACGAACATCTGACTTAGCAGTATATTGTGTATTTTTTGTCGACTTCGGGTTGGTACATGCTGTGAGTGTCACGGCAATAGCCACTGCCGGAACAAGGCGCCAAGCATAGCGCTTAAATTTTTCAGAGGTTAACATTCTTATATATATCCCTTACCATTTCTTTATCGCATTATTGTGTAAAGAGACACAACAAAACTTTTCCCTGTGAAAAGCGCATTGATTAATAAGAGTGTGCTTTTCGCAGAAAGTGTTTATAACGCCGTCTAAATCTTTACTAAATTAGAGGTTTCTTATGACCTTATTGAGTATAGATGAAAACTCAACATTTGCTAATTCAGTTATTGCTTGAATTTAGTACCGTAACAGCCCGAATACCAAACCTTTAAGAGCATACATAAACAAAGGCGAAATGGCGAGTTAATAGAGTGATAATTTACAAAACATTAGATAAAAGTGCATATTCGCCATTGGCTTATGTGATTATTGTCATATATAGCGTAGTTTTGCGTATAAGAGTACGGGTTATTAATAATAAAGTATGATCTATCTCACGTTTATAAAGGCTTATTTTTAGATTATTTACTGGATAGCATGTTTTCGAACCCCGAATGTAAAGAAGTTTAAATTTATACCAAAGAGACGAGTGCTTTGGGGTAGTTAAAAATTAAAATGATGATTATTTGTCCGCTGGGAACTAAATAAAATGATATTACAGTGATAAAATCACTGTATATATATCAGTATATGGAACGTCTTCATATATTCAATTGTTCAGCTAAAAAGAAAATAGCAATAATAAGTCTATTACAAAGAACTTATTCAAATTGTTGAGTCAATATTAAAGATAAAGAAAGTACTTACAATCGGATGTGAAATTCTTTGTATAGGCGTTTTTCAAAATCTGCAAAACGACGGTCTAAAGTTGAACGTGCAATGGTCGATGAAAAATAATCGAGGGGGATTAAATTAGACGAACCAAGATTATCGATAATCAAAAATTGACCATGCGGTTTGTAGCCTAATTGATAAACAATGTTATAGGTTTTTAGTGCCATGGTTACAATTGCTTCTTTGTAAACCGATTTTTTAAACTGAGCATAAGCAATCCTCATATTTTTTTGATGTTTTAAGTACGCATTTTTATTTTTAAGATAATAATCTAAAGTATGCGATACATTCCCTGTTTTATCTTTAATTAATTGAAAAACGTAACCTAGTCCTAGATTGGTTTCTTGCGTACCAAAATAATGGGAAATGCAGGTTGCCATGGACTCTTTTTGGTAGAGGCGCTTGTAATAACGCACTTCTCTCAGTGTTTCTTTATCATCTCGGCCTTTTAGATGAATTTTGATACAAAGATCATCATAGTCTGGGTGTTGGTAGCAGGCTCGTTGCCGCCCAGATGCAATCAAGTCTGACGCTGTTAAGTTAATTTTATAGTTAAGTTTTTTTTTCATGATTAATAACACTATTTATGCCACGTTGAATACAAATAGGGAGTGTAAATGCTAATTTCGACTAATTTTTTTAAATTTTTGCCTTATTTTAATAGACTTAATTTTATATGTGTTGCAATACGTGTGGTAATTAAAAGTGTGATCAAGTCGAATAATTATATGTCGATAATTATTCGGTATGTAAAATAAAAAACTACGACTATAAGTTAAATATCTCGCTATTCATTAGGAATAAGATGTCGCCATCATTCAGTTGAACTGAATTATTCATTTTAAAAGTAAATAAATTACTAAAAATGACGATAACTTAATTTTAAGAGGAAACTTCCTATGAATAGCTTAGTGAAAAAAACGATAGTGGCATTTTTAGCGGCAACAGCATTAATCACGAGTGTTTCTGCATTCGCCTCGCAAAACAGTGATCAAAAGCGTTCTAACTCTGCGGTTATTCGCTTCACTGGTGCAATTGTTGCTGCTCCATGCATCATTGGTGCTAAGCAAAATTTTATCGAAACAACATGTTGGAGTGACTCAGGAAAGGAAAAGAGAGAATCAGTTAATATTTCTAAATTAAAAACCAGTGAACAGTTATTACCAAACTCAAAAGGCACACAACAATTTAAGTGGATTAATAAAGAAAAAACGATGGGTATTTACACCATTAAATATGATTAATATAAAATAAATAGGATAAGGAAGTGGTAGGCTAGGAGGGTAGGATGTTAAATCAAAATGTATGCCTATGAATATACTATTCGTAGGCATAAGAATATCAACGTTATTCCACCGAGATGTTATTAATCACAACGACCCATATAGCGGCGTTCAGGAATATGAATACGAATTTTTTCACCTGTGGTTAAATACTCAGGAACCTGAACCGTTAGGCCCGTCGCCATAGTTGCAGGTTTAGTGCGAGCACTGGCTGATGCGCCTTTAATACCTGGCGTTGTTTCGACAATCACCATATCAACAGTTTGTGGCAATTCTAACGCCAAAACTTGCCCATCCATCGTCAGAACTTGCATGCCGGGTAACCCTTCTTCAGGGATAAACAGGAGTTCTTCTTCAATATCCGCTTTTTTGAAAATATAGGGTGTATAATCTTCATTATCCATGAAGACATATTCATCACCATCGATATAAGAAAAACTCACACCACGACGTGTTAACGAAATCGTTTCTAAAATGTCATCGCCTTTAAAACGTTCTTCGACTTTCTGACCGGTTTTAATATCTGTAAAGCGCATTTTATATAAAGTACTCGCTCCACGAGCACTAGGTGCTTGAATATCAATATCTTTAACAAGCAGTAATTTGCCATTGTAGTTAATTGCTAAACCACGTTTGATTTCGTTGGCCTTGGCCATAAATAACCTTCTTCGGTGTTGTCAAAAAGAGTGCGACAAAATTACTCGCACAAGCGAGATTAGGCAAGATGTTGAGGTCAATTTTTGGTGAAAAATTTTAAAAAAGTCATGATGGGAGAGAATATGGCCCCGTAGGGCTATATTAAGAATAGGGGCTAGGGGCTGTTTATCTTTTCTGCTGATTTTTACCGCTAAAAAAGGTCAAAAAATAATGCCCAAAATGGCGAAATGTATCCGCCGTGCTGACTGATGACGATTTGAATCAACTATTTATCCCCAAATGCTGCCCTACGGTTCGATTAAAGCACATTTCACTCATTAGATACTGCGTTGAGAGGCTCTTGCCGAGTTCACTCGATGGCGAACCTCTCCCTTGCCTAAAATGGCTTTAATTCGAATAAAAATTGACCATCAAAGGACAACCGCCACTAGTAAACGGGCAGTAGTCCAGCCAAAGACATAATGTGTGCTACGGCGTTAATCAACCCAAATAAAATCACAAAACCGATAATAAACAGACCACCTGGTGCGCGATAACTATTGTTGGGATAGCGTTTACGGCTTGCTTTTGCCATCAATGCAGGAATGATCACTGCCCAAAGGGTTGCCGCTAACCCTGCAAAGCCGATGGCATAAATAAAACCATTAGGGAAAACCAACGCTAAAACAGTAGGTGGAACAAAAGTGACTAAAATAGATTTCAGTCGACCTTGTTTATCATCGGTAAATTTAAAGAAGTCTGCAATAAAGTCGAATAAACCTAATGACACACCTAAGAATGAACTTGCCAGTGCCATATAAGAAAACAGGTTCAAAAATTGAGAAATAAAACTACTTTGTGTGGAAATATTCATTTGAGTGAGCAACGCATCGATATTGTTGCCATTTTCTCTTATCTCAATGAATGACGAGCGTGGAATATTTCCTTGAATAGCATACTGCCATAAAATGTAGATAACCACAGTAATAATCGCACCGTAAGTTAAGCTTTTAACTACTTTACGGCTATCTTTATTATAATATTTTACAAGACCTGGTACGTTTCCATGGTAGCCAAACGAAGTTAATAAATAAGGTAATGCTGCTAATGCATAAGGCAGATATTGTGTTTCATTTTGTTCAACTTGGTTAAACAAAATGGCAGGTGAGGCCGTTGAAATCATTCCACCAATTGACATGATAAAGGTAATTACCATCCCACCAATTAAAATGGTGCTTAACCTGTCCACTGCACGGGTCGATAACCAGACAAAAAAAGCAACAATAAATGCAAAGATCAACCCAGCGAAGGCTTGTGGAATTTGGATATGATCCGCTAAGTTTGCAGTGATAATAGAACTACCCGCAGAAATATACGCGTAAGTTAAAATATATAGGACAAACGTGACAGACAAGCTGTTAATAGTGTTCCAGCCGGTACCTAATAAATCCTTTACCATGGTATGAAAACTGGCACCTGCTGGGTAATTCATATTAGCTTCTAAAATCATTAGTCCAGAAAGTAACATACAAATAAAGGTGTAAATTAGCAGGATCACTGAGCCTGAAAACCATACTCCAGAAGTCACCATAGGAATTGAAAACATGCCTGCACCAACAGCGGTACCTGCAATGATCATCGCTCCCCCTAATATAGAAGGATTTTTTTGTTGGGTTGTTCCATTAACGGCCATGGTGGCTCCTAATTGATTGCTCTAATGTACTAGCTAAATGATACGGTAATGGCAATATATTGTAAATAAGGAAAATAAAAATAAAATGAATAATTTGAAAGAGATGGCGATTAAACGTACAAATTAAACAAACTTGTACGTTATTGTGGTTGATTAAGCGCAGCGATGATAAAAGCGTTGGTTTAGCCAAAGTTCAATGGCATTACGGCTGGCCTCAAAGTGTGGTTCAGGTAACGCGTTAGGGGAGACCCACATTAAGCTTTCGCATTTATCGGGTTCCATGATCTGTGGTGGTTTATCACCGTTATATTCCACATGCAGACAAATGGAAACCGTGTGTTTACCTTCTTGCTGATAGGTTTGCAAATTATTGCTGATGCCAAATACGGTTGGGTTGGTAATATCGATACCAATTTCTTCTTTTATTTCTCGAATAGCGCAGGTTTCAAATGTTTCGCCGGGATCGACATGACCACCAAAAATAGACCAATAGGGGGCATGTTTGCTACTACGTTTACCCAGTAAAATTTGCCCATATTGATTGGTGATAATGACGCCGACACCAACGATGACGTGGGTTGGCTGAGACATATTTTCTCCTTGTTATTTTCGTTCTTAGCGCGAAGATTCTGCCACGTGATAACAGAAAAACAAGCAGCAAAAAATATAAATAGCACTGAAAACAACACGCTTTAATGTTATAACTATGCCTATACATCTAATGATATGATAATCATGATAAGGGAGATTAGTGGTTATGACTCGCCGGGTTGCTACAATTACATTAAATCCTGCTTACGACCTTGTAGGGTTGTGCTCTGCTATTGAAGTAGGTGAAGTGAATTTAGTCAAAACCGCTAGCTTAAATGCCGGAGGAAAAGGCGTCAACGTAGCTAAAGTGCTACGTGATTTGGGTATTGACATCACGGTTAGTGGTTTTATGGGGAAGGACAATCAAGAAGAATTCCAACATTTCTTTAGTGAGAACGGCATGGCTAATCGCTTTAGTATGGTGCCTGGTCGTACACGTATTAATGTGAAACTTACTGAAAATAATGGGGAATCAACTGATTTTAACTTTTCTGGTTTCGAGGTAAGCAAAGAAGATTGGAACCGCTTTTCAACAGAGTCACTAAATTGGTTAGGTCATTTCGATATGGTCGTGGTCAGTGGAAGTTTACCTAATGGTATTGACCCCGAGGACTTTACCCGTTGGATGACGCGTTTACGCCAGTTATGCCCATGTATTATTTTCGACAGTAGCCGCGAAGCATTAAAAGCGGGCTTAAAGGCATCTCCTTGGTTGGTTAAACCGAATCGTTATGAATTAGAAAGCTGGGTTGGACGTAAACTGCCTGAACTTAAAGATGTGATCGCAGCAGCCCACGAACTGCGTGATAAAGGCATCTCTCACGTAGTGATTTCATTAGGTGAAGAAGGGGCATTGTGGGTGAATGCGTCGGGTTCTTGGTTAGCTAAGCCACCCCATTGTGACGTTATTAGCACGGTCGGGGCGGGAGATTCAATGGTCGCTGGCCTTGCTTATGGCTTGCTTAATGGTGAGTCGAGCGAACATACATTGCGGATGGCAACAGCCATTTCGGCATTGTCGGTTTCACAGGCAGATGTGGGATTAAAAAACCGTAATAAGCTGGCAGATATGATGGCCAAAATTGAAATGAAGTCACTGTAAATTTTCGATTAAAGAAATAAAACCCCACATGAATAACGTGGGGTTTTTGGTCAGTAAAAATTTAGCCATGCTGTTGGGATTTTAACCAAGCTATCTCTTGCGGCCAAATATCAGGATTAATGGTTTCTAAAATCAGCGGAATACCATCAAAACGACTATCTTGCATAATATAGGTAAACGGTACGAAACCGATATTGCCTTCACCTAAACTGTGGTGGCGATCTACGCGGCTGGCAAATTCACTTTTGGCGTCATTGAGATGCATACCTTTTAAGAATTCAAATCCCACTATCTGTGCAAATTGTGTAAATGTTTTATCGCAATCTTCAATCGTCCGTAAATCATAGCCCGCAGCGAATGCGTGGCAGGTATCAATACAGACACCGACACGGCTTTTATCCTTAACGCCCTCAATGATTTTGGCGAGATGAGTAAAGTCAAAACCCAAGTTAGTGCCTTGTCCCGCAGTGTTTTCAATGACTGCGGTGACGCCTTCTGTTTCCGCTAAGGCAATATTAATCGACTCTGCGATGCGAGCTAAACAGTCATCCACCTCAATTTGTTTTAAATGGCTACCAGGGTGGAAATTCAACAAACCAATGCCGAGTTGTTCACAACGTTGCATTTCATCAATAAAAGCGACGCGTGATTTTTCTAAGGCTTCAAATTCTGGATGACCTAAATTGATCAAATAGCTGTCGTGGGGCAGGATTTGATGCTTGCCATAACCAAATTTCACACAGTTATCTTTAAATTTTTGAATGACTTCTTCACTTAATGGCGCGGCTTTCCATTGGCGTTGGTTCTTAGTGAATAAGGCGAATGCCGTCGCATTAATCTCATGGGCGCGAATAACCGCTTGATCAACCCCACCTGATGCGCTGACGTGTGCTCCAATAAATTTCATTTTTGACTCCTTTTTTATTGAAGTATGCCATTAAAAAGCGCATAAATGAAATCGACAAAAAAGCCGCTTAACAAAGCGGCTAAAGTTATCGATATGTATATTAAAAAATGTTTTGTATCAGTAGGTTAATTAATAAACCACCCACAATTAACCATACAAATAGAATTAATGCCATTAATAAAGGTTTAATACCTGCTTGTCGAATGGCACTCACATGGGTAGTTAAACCTAATGCAACCATTGCCATTGCAAGTAGAACAGTATCTAACACAATGATTTGCTGGACTAAAGCTTGTGGTAGTAAATGTAATGAATTAAAGCCAGCAACTAAAATAAAGAACACAGCAAACCAAGGAATGGTAATTTTACTTTTCTCAGTGGAATTACCCTGTTTTGCCGCCGCTTTACGGCTTAAAAAGGCAGATAAAATAATTAAGAATGGCGCAAGCATCATAACTCGGATCATTTTAGTAATTACCGACGCGTTTTCTGCATCAGAACCAATAGTGTGACCTGCTGCAACCACTTGCGCCACTTCGTGTACTGTTGAGCCAATATAAATACCAAATGTTTCTTGGTTGGCAGAGAACCAGCCAAAATGCGCATTTAATTGATAAACCCAAGGGTATATAAAGATACAAATTGTCCCAAAGATCACCACAGTAGACACGGCAACCGCCACTTTACTCGCCGATGCTTTAACGACAGGCTCTGTCGCCATTACTGCGGCTGCGCCACAGATACTACTCCCTGCGCCAATTAAAAACGTGGTTTCATCATCAAGCCTAAACACTTTTTTGCCTAACCAGTAAGCGAGTAAGAACGTAGAGGTTAGGGTTAATGCATCAATAATAACGCCCGTGGCACCTACATTGGTAATTTGTTGGAATGTGAGTCGAAAGCCATAAAGGATGATCCCCGCCCGCAAGAAATAGTGTTTGGCAAATTTGACGCCAGCATCACAGGATTTACTTGCTGTTGGATAAAAGGTATTACCCACAACAATGCCTAATAAGATAGCGAGAGTCAGTGCACCTAGACCAATAGTCATAAACCATGATTGGTCACCAAGATAGATGGCAATAGTTGTTAAAAAACCGGCCAATAGGAGCCCCGGTAATAATTTCAACACAGGGTAGATGCTATTTTGGTTCAGGGTGTGAATGTCACTTTTATCCATGTTAATGCTCTTTATTGCTGCTTATATGATTTGGTAATAAGCATATAATAAATAGAGTAATAATTTAAATCGATTGTTTGTATATAATCTATCAATAAAACAGATTATAAGTTTCTTCTGGAATATTGCTAATAAATCATTAATATTAACAATATTATTACAAATACTAAAACACGTTGGGGCGACCTTTATGCGAATAACACTTAGGCAACTTGAGGTTTTTACAGAAGTATTGAAAAGTGGCTCCACGACGCAGGCATCTCAATCATTAGCACTATCCCAATCTGCGGTCAGTGCATCGTTAACGGATTTAGAAGGTCAGCTTGGCGTTCAACTATTTGATCGTGTGGGTAAACGTCTTGTTACTAATGAGCATGGAAGGCTACTGTACCCCAAAGCATTAGCATTATTAGAGCAAGGGGCAGAAGTCGAGCAACTGTTTAAAAAAGAGATGGGCGCAGTGCGTCTGGCAGCGAGTACCACCATTGGTAATTATATGTTACCCGAGATTTTAGCCGGGTATCGCCATGATCACCCTGATATTCCCTTAGAGCTTTTTATTAGCAATACCGAAGAAGTGATTAAAGCGGTGATGGAATTTAGGGTAGACGTTGGGTTAATCGAAGGGGTTTGCCATAGCCCAGAATTAATTTCAAAAGCGTGGTTGAAAGATGAACTGGTGGTTTTTGCCTCACCACAAAACCCGTTAGCGAACAGAAAGGTGTCACTAAAAGAACTCAGAGACGCCCCTTGGATTTTACGTGAACGAGGTTCAGGAACACGTGATGTGCTTGACCAACTGCTATTTGCTCATCTACCCGGTTTTCATATTTTAATGGAATTAGGTAACTCAGAGGCAATTAAACATGCCGTTCGTTTTGGCATGGGGATTAGCTGCTTATCAAGAAGAGTCATTGCTGAGCAACTCGAAAATGGAACGTTAGTTGAGTTAGAAGTGGATGAACTTCAATTAGAAAGAACGCTATATTTGATTTATCATCGGCAAAAGCATCTTTCAAATGCGATTACTCATCTTTTAGCTTACTGTCATTAAAAATCCTCGTCATCTTTTAGCCTGTCGCGGAGTTGGCTGCAACGCCCCTAGCGACAAGCTAAAATCTTTAGGGGATTAGCTTTCGTGTTTCTTTATTAATAGCCGATACTTAGTTTTTTGCGATAACGCGTTTTACTTATAATTCTACGTGAATTATGAAGGTATCTTATAACAGTGAAGAGTTGCTTAGTTCTCACAGTCTATTTTGCTAGAATCCCCGCGATATTAGCTGAATAATAAAAAACAGGGAACAAATGTCAGAACAACATACCAATACTATCACGCAAGACCGCACACAAAAGTTGCGCCGTGAATTAAAAGCGCGCCACCTTGCGATGATTGCTATCGGTGGCTCTATCGGAACTGGTTTATTTGTGGCATCGGGTGCAACCGTTGCACAAGCAGGACCCGGAGGGGCACTACTCTCTTATGCTGTCATCGGCTTAATGGTCTATTTCTTAATGACCAGTCTGGGCGAGTTAGCTGCTTATATGCCTGTTTCGGGCTCTTTCGCCACTTATGGTGCAAAATATGTCGATGAAGGTTTTGGTTTCGCATTAGGTTGGAACTACTGGTACAACTGGGCGGTAACTATCGCTGTTGACCTCGTAGCCGCTCAATTAGTGATGACTTATTGGTTCCCAGATACCCCCGGCTGGATTTGGAGCGCCATTTTCCTTGCGGTAATCTTCTTATTAAATTTCATTTCTGTAAAAGGCTTTGGTGAAGCAGAATATTGGTTCTCACTGATTAAAGTGACGACGGTCATTATTTTTATTGTTGTTGGCGTTCTGATGATTTTTGGCATCATGAATGGTGCGGAAAATGCAGGTTGGCACAACTGGGAAATCGGTGATGCGCCATTTGCAGGGGGATTCTCTGCGATGATTGGTGTAGCAATGATCGTCGGGTTCTCTTTCCAAGGTACTGAGTTAATTGGTATTGCGGCAGGTGAGTCAAAAGATCCTGCAAAAAATATCCCTAAAGCCGTGCGTAAAGTATTTTGGCGTATCTTGTTATTCTATATCTTTGCAATTTTAATCATTAGCCTGATCATTCCTTATACTGATCCAAATTTACTCCGTAATGATGTGAAGGATATTAGTGTCAGTCCATTTACGTTAGTTTTTGAAAATGCAGGGTTACTATCTGCTGCTGCGGTGATGAATGCGGTTATCCTAACAGCGGTATTGTCCGCAGGTAACTCAGGTATGTATGCATCAACGCGTATGCTCTATACTCTAGCACGTGAAGGCAAAGCGCCGCGTATTTTTGCTCGGCTATCGAAAGGTGGCGTACCGCGTTATGCATTATTAGCCACGACGGTTATTGCAGGTTTGTGCTTCTTAAGCTCAATGTTTGGTAACCAAACAGTCTACTTATGGTTGCTGAATACTTCTGGGATGACTGGGTTTATTGCATGGTTAGGGATTGCAATTAGCCATTATCGTTTCCGCAAGGGGTATATTGCACAAGGTAAAGACCTTAATGACTTGCCATATCGTTCAGGCTTCTTCCCATTAGGCCCAATCTTTGCCTTTATTTTATGTCTGACGATAACCCTAGGACAGAACTACCAAGCTTTCTTAGAAGATAAAATTGATTGGGTTGGTGTTACCGCAACGTATATTGGCCTACCACTATTTTTAGCCATTTGGTTTGGTTATAAAATTGCTAAGAAGACAACTTTTATTCGCTATAACGAGATGAGTTTTCCAAGCTACCGTGAAAATTTAAATAAATAACCTAGCGTTATTTATGAGTTGAATAACAGCATCCTTGATAGGGTGCTGTTTTTTTTTATCTATAACGTAACAATCCCCAAACAATCGCTGTATTAATACCTCTAAATATTTTTCTTTTCGAGACAGTTCGCACAATTCCATTCGTCTAATTGATATTAAATCAATAATCGTATTGATAAGTATTCTTATTTGCTTTATTGTTACCGCATCTAAAAGCAAGTTAAAGAGAACAATTGTGGAGCTTAATACTATGTCGTCGGTAGCCAAGAAGTCTGTAGCTAGGTCGGTAGTAAAGGGAATAGGTTTAGCGTTATTAGCCAGTGCTAGTTTAAACGCATGGTCGGCAACAGTCACGGATATTGCAGGTCGAACTGTTGAAGTGCCTGATAATGTTAACCGTATTTTACTTGGTGAAGGCCGTCTATTTAGTGCGGTAGCTCTACTCGAAGGTGACAAACCGATTGAGCGCATTGTGGGGTGGCAAGGGGATCTACGTAAACTAGATCCACAAACCTATGCTGTATATAAGGCAAAATTCCCTGCGATTGATAATATTCCATTGATTGGCAATACCAGCGCGGACAGCGTTAGCGCTGAAAAAGTATTAACCTTAAATCCTGATATTGCTATTTTTGGTTTATCAGGTCATGGGCCGGGTAAAAACAGCGAATTGGTTAAGCAATTAGAAAAAGCAGGGGTGCCCGTGGTATTTGTCGATTTTAGAGACAACCCATTAAAAAATACCCTGCCGAGTATGCGTTTATTAGGTAAGGCGCTAAATCGTGAGGAAGTGGCGAAGAAATATGTAGATTTCTATGAAAGAAATCAAAAGCTTGTTACTGATATCACGTCAAATATTCCTGAAGATAAAAAGCCAAGTGTATTTATTGAGTTACGCGCAGGTGCTTTTGAGGATTGTTGTGGCACCGCAGGTGACGGCAATATGGGGAATTTTATTGATGTGGCTGGTGGTAAAAATATCGCTAAAGGGGTGTTACCCGGCGCATTAGGTACCATGAATTTAGAAAAAATCATTGCTGCTGACCCGAATATTTATATTGCAAGTGGCGCGAAAGCGCCAGGCAGTAAGGATATTGGCGTACAACTAGGTGCACAAAGTACCTTGCAAGATGCCAAAGAAAGCCTGAAAACAATTACTCACCGTAAAGGTATTAATTCATTATCGGCTATTAAAGATAAGCAAGATTACGCTATCTGGCATAATTACTATAACTCGCCTTACAACGTCATTGCGACACAAGTTTTCGCCAAGTGGTTCTATCCTGAACAATTTTCAGGTCTTGACCCACAAAAAACACTGGAAGAACTGCACAGAGAGTTTCTTGCTGTCGAACCAACTGGTGTATATTGGGTCAGCGAAAAGTAATGAGAGTGGGTAAGAATTAATGAGTATTACAAGTGAGCCAATAGGCGCAGTGGAACAAGCGGCTAAACAGGCTGACGATGGCGTTAAACAACATTATCAAAATATGTTGCGTCGTCGTTTTACATGGATTGTGGTAATTATTGCGGCAATTCTATTGTCGTTGGTCATAGATTTTACATTAGGCCCGTCAGGTTTATCGTTAGAACGCTTGTGGCAAACGCTGATGACCCCTGACGCTGTTGATGCAGGAACCCGTGTGATTGTTTGGGATATCCGTTTACCTTACGCCTTGATGGCGGTCGTTATTGGTATGTCCTTAGGTCTTGCGGGTGCAGAAATGCAGACAATTTTGAATAATCCATTAGCGAGCCCGTTTACACTTGGGGTCTCAAATGCCGCAGCATTTGGTGCAGCGTTAGCGATTGTTTCAGGGATTGCGATTCCGGGTGTGCCTGACCAGTGGGTGATTTCAGCAAACGCGTTCATTTTTGCGTTATTAGCCGCATTAATGTTGGATGCTGTGACACGTTGGACACGTGTTGCGACTTCAGGGGTGGTTCTTTTTGGTATTGCTTTAGTGTTTACCTTTAATGCACTGGTGTCGATGATGCAATTCATCGCCACAGAAGATACGTTACAAGGCCTAGTTTTCTGGACGATGGGGAGTTTATCCAAAGCAACATGGGTGAAACTAGGTGTTATGGCACTGGTATTTGCGTTGATTTTCCCAATTGCCATGATGAGCTCGTGGAAACTAACCGCATTAAGATTAGGTGAAGATAGGGCGATTAGTTTTGGTATTGATGTTCGTCGCTTAAGGCTGACAACATTATTGCGGATCAGTATTTTATCTGCATTAGCTGTGGCATTTGTTGGGCCGATAGCGTTTATTGGTCTTGTTGCCCCACATATTGCACGATTAATTTTTGGTGAAGACCACCGTTTTTATTTACCTGCAAGTGCTTTAATTGGTGCATTGATATTATCGATGGCTTCTATTGCCTCGAAGAACATTATCCCGGGTGTAATTATCCCCGTTGGGATCGTCACTTCATTAGTCGGTGTGCCGTTCTTCTTAAGTATTATTTTGCGTCATCGAGGTAACGTATCATGAGTGGCTTGATTATTAACCGATTTAATGCGGGTTATCCAAAACGGGCCGTGATTGAAAATTTAACAACCGATATGTTGCCAAGGGGGAAGATTACCGTACTACTTGGCCCAAATGGTAGCGGTAAATCGACGTTATTACGTTCGTTGGCAGGGTTAAATAAAGCGACAGGGCAGTTATTGTTAGATGGTTTGGATCTTACTCAGCAAAATTTTGCCCAGCGTGCACAAAATGTGGTGTATTTACCACAAACGCTGCCCGCAGGTGTGCATCTGTATGTTTTAGAGTCAGTGATTGTTGCCCAGCGTGCGTCTGGTGGTATGAGCAATGAACATAGCAAAGATGAAGTGATGCACTTATTACGTCAACTTGGTATTGAGCATTTGGCGTTAAGTTATTTAGACCAGCTTTCAGGTGGACAAAAACAATTAGTCGGTTTGGCTCAATCGTTAATTCGCCAACCTAACTTATTATTATTGGATGAGCCACTGAGCGCGTTGGATTTAAATTATCAATACCATGTAATGGACTTAGTGGCGAAAGAAACCAAGCGCCGAAATATTATTACGGTAGTCGTTGTTCATGATATTAATATTGCATTAAAACACGCAGAACATGTATTAATGCTAAAACAAGGTAAATTAATTGCACAAGGTGAACCTGCTGAGGTGATCACACCAGAAAGTCTTGCCGAAGTTTATGGTGTGAGAGGGCGCATAGAGCGCTGTTCGCAAGGAGTACCACAAGTGTTGATTGACGGTTTGGTGGACAAACTAGCCAGTTAATCGGCGATTAATAATATATGTGCTTGTTATCCGGCAAGCACATTTAATCAGCCTTATGGAGAATGAATATAAGATATTATAAAATTTAACTCTCAGAGTTTAATTATTAAATATTAATTACCCACAGAAAATTTAATTACACAGGAAGATGGTTTTTTTTGCCATAAATTTCCTATGGGTATTTATTACCTAAATAAAAAAATAATCATAATTAATCGGTTCAGTGAAACCAATGTTGAGCATATCAATTCATATATAAAACAGAATATCTCTTGGAGAGTTGGGAATGGTTGTTTTTAATAAAAGAAAAGTGGCAATAAGTATTATTGCCGCCCTCGCTGCGTCACCTGCATTTGCTGATGATAGTAAAGACAAAATTTACGTCACAACGGCGTCAGGTTATCAACAGCAAATTGAAGATGCGCCAGCATCCATTTCTGTTGTGACGCGAGAACAACTTGAAAATAAAGCTTACCGTGATGTGACTGATGCGCTAAAAGACCTTCCTGGGGTCCAAGTGACAGGTGGAGGAAGCAAATCAGATATTAGTATTCGTGGTATGGATGCAAAATACACTATGATTATGGTCGATGGTAAGCGTATAGATTCACGCAGTACCCGCCCAAACAGTGATGGTTCAGGGATTGAACAAGGCTGGTTACCACCACTGCCTGCCATAGAGCGTATTGAAGTAGTACGTGGACCTATGTCATCGCTGTATGGTTCGGACGCGATGGGGGGGGTAATCAATATTATCACTCGTAAAGTTGGCAAAGAATGGAATGGGACGTTACGTGCCGATACAACGATTAATGCTCACCGAGATTCAGGCAACGAAGGACAAGGCAGTTTTTATGCATCTGGTCCTTTAGTGGATGGTTTGCTGGGAATGAAGGTAAATGGAATTTATTCTAAACGTTGGGAAGATAAATTTGTTGGTGGATACAATGAGCAGAAAATTGGTGCTATTGGTACAACGCTGACACTAACACCTGATGAATTTAATACCTTTGACTTTGATTTCAAACATGATGAGCAAGAGAGAAATACAACGGCTGGAAAATCAGGCAACGTAATTTGTACTAAAAAAGTCAATGGAGTACCAACCACGTATCGTTGTGAAGACTCAAACGTAACATACCGTAAAAATAATTATGCTGTAACACATAATGGTATTTATGATTGGGGGGCAATGGAAACATTTGTGCAACGTGATGAAACAAAAAACCCTAGTCGTAAAATGGAATATAACGATACTTTAGTTAAAAACCAAACGACATTTAATCTTGGTGACCATACTTTGAGTATTGGTGGTCAATATCGTTATGAAGACCTTCGAGATAAAGGGAATCAATTAGCTTCAGCTGTGAATGTTGATAAACTAACTCGTTATAGTTGGGCATTATTTGCAGAAGACGAATGGATGATGACCAATGACTTTGCTTTAACCGGTGGTGTCCGTATGGATAAGGATGAAAACTTCGGTTCTCATTGGACTCCTCGTTTATATGGTGTTTGGCATACTTCTGATGAATGGATTATTAAGGGGGGGATCTCAACAGGATATCGTTCCCCAGAGTTAAGACAAGTTGCACCAAATTGGGGACAAGCAACAGGTGGTGGTGGCGATCCAGCGGTTATTATCGGTAATCCAGATTTAAAACCTGAAAAAAGTGTTACACAAGAGCTTGGGTTTATCTGGAATAATCAAGATAACCTGAATGTCGGTGTAACTTTCTTTAACACTGAGTTTAAAGATAAAATAATGGAAGTGCGTAGTTGTACTGACTCTACAAAAGATAAAAATGGGAATACAGGTACAATTGCTAGTGGTGAGTGTATGTATGATGGTAAACCATACAAATTTATTAGTGAAAGAGAGAACGTTGATAAAGCGAATCTTCGTGGTGCTGAGCTGACTTTTAACTGGGATATTACAACGGATCTCGCATTTACTGCTAATTATACCTATTCTGATTCTGAGCAAAAAAGTGGTAAGTTTAAAGGTAAGCCTTTAAGCCGTACTCCAAAACATATGGCGAATGGTTCTTTAACTTGGCAAACAACAGAAGATCTTCAGTTGTGGAATCGCGTTAACTTTAATGGAAAAAGTAGCTCATATCTTTCAAGAACCAGTATGAGCAAAGAAAGACCTTCGTACACATTTGTTGATATTGGCGCTAGCTATCAAGTTGACAAAAATATTAATTTAGTTGCAGGTATGTATAACATATTTGATAAACGTTTAACGGAAGAATCAAACGACAAAGTTTTAGATGGCCGCCGTTACAATATTGGCATCAACTATAATTTCTAAGATAACTATTTATCGTGATTAATCAAAACCCTTTGGTGTTTGCCAAAGGGTTTTTTGTGTCATGTAAAAAAACAGCGAATAAAATAAATAAAAACACCTTTTTTAAGTGAAAAATGGCGGGAAACACGCAGTTATTAGTTGCCCAGCCAAAATAGTGCAACTCATCAAAATTTCTCATCGAAAATAGGGTGATTTGTTAACAATTTAACTTGCTATTTGAGGTTATGGCGTGCAAAATGCGCGAACTAAAAAATAACTGATGCTCAATCAACTTAAGCATCGGTTTTTTTGTTTTTAGGAACGTTCATTTTAGCGGGGCCGGACATAGAGCCGGAGAGATAATTTTAATATTTACGTGTAGCAAATATTTTACGCTACCGATTTGAGGAATGCTTTTATGGCTTACTTTTTCGCTATCGCAGCAGGGCCAAGCGGCCGTCGTTGCCGCATCGATGATTACGGGGCTCTGCGCAGCTTCGCACATACTCTTCTGTCCTCCTCCACGTTTTTTTCTGCCTATAGGCAGATGCAAAGTCTTCCCAGTAACTGTCGATTAAGCCGAAGTAGCTTGCAATCGAAAGTTATGGGGGGGCTTAGCCATGCAAAATAATTCAATACCTTTATCCATCGGTCCAAACCAAACTGGCGCCAATAACCGCGTTCAACTTGCTAAAACCTTAACCTTGGTGCAAGTCGTGATGATCGGTCTGGCATACATCCAGCCAATGACTATCTTTGATACATTTGGCATGGTATCGGACAAAACAGGTGGACACGTCCCGACTTCATACATTATTGCCTTAGTTGCGATACTGTTTACTGCTCTGAGCTACGGTAAGCTGGTGAAACGTTTCCCATCTGCTGGCTCGGCGTATACTTATGCTCAAAAATCAATGAGCCCACACATTGGTTTCCTTGTGGGTTGGACATCGTTGTTGTCCTATATTTTTATGCCAATGATCAATATATTATTGGCTAAAATTTATTTACAAGATATTTTCCCTAATGTGGAACCGGCGATATTCGTTGTCGGCCTAGTCATACTGATGACAGCAGCTAACTTACGCGGTATCAATGTTATTGCAAACTTAAGTACTATTATCGCCATTATCCAAATTGGCGTGATGGCCGTGTTTACAGGGTTGGTGATCCACGGTGTCTCTAACGGTGAAGGTACAGGCGAAATTTGGACATTTAATCCGTTTGCCAATGAAAAAACAGAAATGATCCCGCTGATTGCAGGGGCGACCATACTCTGTTTCTCGTTCTTAGGTTTTGATGGTTTAAGCTCATTATCTGAAGAAACACCAAACGCAGGTAAAGTGATCCCCCGTGCAATATTCTTAACGGCATTAATTGGCGGAATTATCTTTATCACAGTTTCCTTCTTCTTACAGCAATACTTCCCTGATGTATCGCGCTTTAAGAACATCAATGAGACACAACCAGACATTATGCGCTTTGTTGCTGGAGCATTCTTCCAGTCAATCATTTTGGTGTTCTCATGCGTAACAGTATTGGCATCAGGAATGGCTGCTCATGCAGGTAGTGCTCGTTTAATGTACGTAATGGGGCGTGATGGCGTATTCCCAGAGAAAGTGTTTGGTTATGTCAGCCCGAAATGGCGTACTCCGGCATATAACGTATTAATGGTCGGTTTTTTAGCATTAGGTGCAATCTGGTTTGAAATGGATTTTGCAACTGCATTAATTAACTTTGGTGCACTAATCGCTTTTACCTTTGTGAATATCTCGGTGATTAGCCAGTTCTTCATTCGTGAGCGTCGAATGACAGGCTTAAAAAACATTGTTAACTATTTGATTTTACCTATTATCGGAACACTAACTGTGTGCGTTTTATGGTTGAATATCGAAGAAGACTCAATGGTTTATGGCCTGATCTGGACGGCGGTTGGTTTGATTTACATGGCTGTGCTGACGCGGATGTTTAAGCGGCCGATGCCGCAGATGAGCGACATCTAAATATATTCTTCATATTTCACGCTGTCGCTGCGTTGCGTTCTCAAAACTTCATGGGGCACATACTTATGTATGCTCCTCATGAAGTTTTGCTCCGCGCCTTGCTACAGCGCGAACTATTTTGAATATACAGGTTGTAAGAAAGATAACTGAATATACGACCTGCAAGAAAGCTAAAATCGACTCTTCCCATTCCACACTATCGGTGCGTTGCGTTCTTAAAACGACAGGGGGCACCGACTTTTATATACTCCCCATGAAGTTTTGTTCTGCACCTTGTTACAGCACGAACTATTTTGAATATACGACTTGCAAGAAAGATAAAGGATATTCTCTGTATTCCATGTAGATAAGTCGTTCTAATCAGTATGAAATTAAAAATAGTGCTCTGGGCGCTATTTTTTTGCTTGTTAAGAATTCTTTAAGATAAACCCTGTAGCCTATTAACATCTTAATATTATGTGATATTGTTGCTAGGGTTAATATTACACAACTCATAATCAACATGAATTAGAGTAAGAAGGCGCTCACATGAAAGATGCACAAAAACCTGAGAATCAACGATTATTACTCACACTCAGGAATATTGTCGGTAAGAAAAACATTCTTACTGAACCACACAAAACAGAGCGTTACCGTAAAGGATTCCGTTCAGGAACCGGTGATGCGCTTGCCGTGGTATTTCCATCCACATTGCTTGAGCAATGGCATGTGTTTAAAGCCTGCGTTGAAGCAGATAAAATTGTCTTGATGCAAGCCGCAAATACGGGATTGACCGAAGGCTCAACCCCCAGTGGTTATGATTATGACCGCGAGATCGTGATCATCAGTACGTTGCGATTAAACCAAATTCAAGTCCTTCCTGAGTTTAACCAAGTGGTTGCAATGCCGGGTAGTACTTTGTATGACTTAGAAAAAATTCTAAAGCCTCTCGGTCGTGAACCGCATTCACTGATTGGTTCATCTTGCATTGGGGCATCCGTGGTAGGAGGGATTTGTAATAGCTCCGGTGGTTCTTTAGTGCGTCGAGGTCCCGCGTATACGGAGCTTGCGTTGTATGGTCGCGTTAATGCTGACGGAAAAGTTGAACTCGTTAACCACCTAGGGATTGATTTAGGGGAGACGCCAGAAGAGATTTTAACCAACCTACAAAACCGTGGTTATAGCAGTGAGGATGTGCAAGTCACAGATAAATTGGCTTCTGACCATGAATACGCTGAACGTGTTAGAGATGTTGACGCAGACACTCCATCGCGTTTTAACGCCGATGAACGTCGTTTATTTGAAGCGTCAGGTTGTGCGGGGAAACTGGCCGTATTTGCGGTTCGCTTAGACACCTTCCCAGCCGATAAAAAAACACAGGTTTTTTATATTGGTTCAAACAATCCGGATGTGCTGGAAGATATTCGTCGCTATATTCTGAGTGAATTTAAAAATCTACCCGTTGCAGGGGAATATATGCACCGCGGTTGTTTTGATATCGCGGAAATATACGGTAAAGACACATTCTTAATGATTGATAAATTTGGCACCGATAAAATGCCAATGTTCTTTACCATAAAAGGTCGTATTGATGCTGTACTCAATAAAGTGCCATTCTTACCGTCCAATTTAATTGATCGCACATTGCAGTTACTGAGTAAATTATGGCCATCCCACCTACCACATAGAATGAAAGAATTTCGTGACCGATATGAACATCATTTAATGTTAAAAATGGCAGGGGATGGTATTGATGAAGCGAAAGTTTGGCTAAAATCTTATTTTTCCCATGCTGATGGTGGTTATTTTGAATGTACACCGGAAGAGGGGGCAAAAGCTTTCTTGCACCGCTTTGCGGCGGCAGGTTCTGCGGTACGTTATCATGCGGTTCATAATAAAGATGTAGAAGATGTATTGCCTCTTGATATCGCACTGCGCCGTAATGACAGAGATTGGTTTGAAAAACTACCGCCTGAAATTGAAGATTTATTAGTCCATAAATTATATTGTGGGCACTTTATGTGCCACGTTATGCACCAAGACTATGTATTGAAAAAAGGGGTTAACCCGAAAGACCTAAAAGAAAAAATGCTCGCTTTATTGGATGAGCGCGGTGCACAATATCCCGCAGAGCATAACGTAGGGCATCTATATAAGGCGCCGCCACAATTAAAGTCGTTTTATAAAAATGCAGATCCAACCAATACAATGAATCCCGGTTTAGGGAAAACAACGAAACGGAAGCATTGGGAAGGGGATTGTGGATGTGGGCAATCAGGCCAACACTAACCTAAATTAATTTTAATATAAAAATGGGCAGATAAGATATCCTGCCCATTTTTACTAACTAGCTAATTCCATTGCATAATTGACTAATGCTTTTAGTTGCTGACAGCGTTTTTCATCTTGCTGGTGTAGTTCTAATAAAAATTGTATTTGTTGCATATATTCCGTTAACCGAGATTCACTGAAATAATCACGGCGATGCTGTAACCAACGTTGTTGCTCCTCGAAAGATAATGTCGCTGGGTAATTACGTGCTTTATAACGGAAAAATAACTCTTTCATCCGCTTATCTTCAAAAGTTAAATCTAATGCGGGTAAATGTTGAGGTGGGGTTTCGCGAATAATATCCATAGTAGCGCGGTCTGACGGGCTAAAGAAACCATTATATATTTGTGCATCCACATCATCCGAAACTTCAAACTGTTGCGGTTCGCTAAATAATTCGATCAGCTTGTTGCGTATATCAGGTGCCTTTCGCAAAATTTCTAAGTTGCGATGACAGTGATCCCTATCTAATCCTGTACGTAAGGCGTCTTTATCACGTAATGTTTTTTCCGGTGCTAAAATAGGGCATTTATTGATATGCACTAATTTCACCGGAACAGGGGCTTCACCGTTTAACTCAGCCTTAGGTGTATATAAACGTTCACGTAATTCTTGCGTATTTAAGGTTAATAACGGCGAAATATCGGCGGATAAATCACACATGATCACCGCATTGCGGTTCTCAGGATGCCAAGCGAGAGGCGCAACCAAGCTGACATATGAACGCAGTGCACCAAACATGCCTGAAACATGCACTAAAGGTGTTATTTCTACAATATCAATAAGCTGACTAACTTTGTTCTTATTCCGCAGTTGATAAAAATAATCAAACATACGAGGCTGAGCATGCTTGAGTAACTTAGCCATGCTTATTGTCGCGAAGACGTCTGACATCGCATCATGGGCATTTTCGTGTGCAACGCCATTGGCTTTTGTTAGGTGCTCTAAGCGCATACTTGGCAGACCGTCTTCGTTTTCAGGCCATTCAATACCTTCTGGGCGTAGGGCAAAACAGGCGCGTAGTGGGTCAAGTAAATCCCAACGCGAATTATTTTGCTGCCAACTGTATGCATAGGGGTCGTAAAAATTACGGTAGAGAATATTGCGGGTAACTTCATCATCAAAACGAATATTGTTATAACCCATAATACAGGTATTTGGCACGCTGAATGCTTGGTGGATACGTTTAGTAAACTCGGCTTCATTGACCCCTTGCGCTAAAGCGAGTTGCGGGGTAATGCCGGTGATCATCACCGCTTCAGGCTGAGGAAGGTAGTCATCTGCGGGCGCACAGTAAAAAACTTCGGGTTCTTCGATAATGTTAAAATCTAAATCCGTGCGTACTCCCGCGAATTGTGCCGGTCTATCAAGTGCAGGATGTTTGCCAAAAGTTTCGTAATCATGGAAAAAGAATGAGGGTTGGTTTTTATTGTTTTGCAACGTTATCACCGTTTAAATTGTGCGCGTTTAAATCTGATAGTGGCGTATTTTCAGTTTCACTATTCCATATAGCTCAATGATACCTTATCTATGTTCAAAGCTAAACCAAGGTCATCTGGAATAGCAGGAAAATCAAAGTCAGTATCAATAAAGTATTTTAGTGTGTAACAAACAGGCTTAATGACGGAGCTAACCCCTAGGGGCTGTTGAACTTTGTGGATTTTTTGAACGGCATGGTGATGTTGTATAATTGTTTCGCCAAAAATAACCATACAGATGACCACCATGCCGCGAACAATGTTAATAGAAAAACAGTGGCCTATGCTATGCCAACAAGTGAAGAGATAGGGAAAAGCTGTGGAGGTAATTCAACTAAGATCCGTTTAGCGGTTGATAGCCATGGTTATCCCGTTAACTTTGAGCTATTCGGTGGTCATCGAAACAATATTGTTTATGCGGAAAATTGGTCGCAAACAGCCCAGCCAGTGACTTTACAATCGCAGATAAAGGATACGATAGCGAGAAATTTAGGGCTTATTTATCGGATGTAAAAGGTTCTTTCTCAATGATCCCAAGGCGAAAGTGAATCTTTTAAACAATGATCATATGGATTGGGAGCTTTATAAAATTCGACATTATGTTGAAAATGCCTTTGCAAGGATTAAACATTTTAGAGCGATATCAAGTCGATATAAAAAATTAGCAAGAAATGACTCATCGATGGTAGCCCTTTCATTAATCATGATGTGGATACCAAATTACCAATGGGTAATTTTTATATAAAGATAAACAGCCCCTAGAAAATGATATGTTTGTCACAAAAATATATTGTTAACGTTAACATTAGTGATTAACATCACAAAAAGAGGGTTTTTTTATAGGAAGCAAATAATGTTAACCTTAACATTTACCAAAGGTAAATTAATAATGGGTGACTAACATGAATAGTAGTGCAAGGAAATACTATGTCTTATTAAGCGCATTGTTGTTTTTTTTCTTTTTTACTTGGTCATCTACATTTTCCGTTGTCGCCATCTGGTTGCGTCAGTATGTTGGCCTAGAAGGGGCTGATACTGGGTTTATTTTTGCGTGTATTTCAATCGTCGCCTTATGTGCACAGCCATTGTATGGTTTTTTGCAAGATAAATTGGGATTACGCAAAAACTTATTGCTATTTATTGCCTGTTTGCTGATCGCTTCTGGACCATTTTTTATGGTGTTCGCAACTTTATTGAAATGGAATGTGGTGATAGGTAGCATCATTGGCGGGCTATTTATTGGCATGACATTCCATGCCGGGATTGGTGTTCTTGAGTCTTACACTGAACGGGTAAGTCGATTACGTAGTTTTGAATATGGTAAGGCAAGAATGTGGGGATCACTAGGGTGGGCCGCAGCAACGTTTTTTGCAGGGCGCAATATTAATATCGATCCTAACTATAATTTTATTATGGCAACGGTGTCTGGGGTGCTTTTCTTATTGATTTTATTAAATCTTAAAACTGCCAATGCAGATGCCTATAATAATTTAGAACATGGTAACCCATCTTCAATTACATTGCGTGACGCATTACAGCTTTTTGCACTTCCTCGCTTTTGGGCGTTGATATTATTTGTATTGGGTACTTGTATTTACAACGTGTATGACCAGCAATTTATGGTTTATTTTTCGCATCAATTCCCTGATGAAAAATTAGGTAATGAGATGTACGGCTATCTAAATTCATTGCAGGTATTCCTTGAAGCGGGTGGTATGTTTTTAGCGCCATTTATCGTTAATCGAATTGGCGCTAAAAACGGTTTACTGTTTGCCAGTTCAGTGATGGCTTTACGGATTATTGGCTCAGGTTTGGTGGATGGGCCGATCCTTATATCAATAATGAAGTTGCTGCACGCGGTGGAGCTGCCTATCTTGCTGGTAGCGATATTTAAGTATAATAGCCGCCATTTTGATAAGCGTTTGTCCTCAACACTTTATTTGGTTGGGTTTAGTTGTGTGAGTTCTGTCGTTGCCAGTATTTTGTCGCCATTAGCTGGGTGGGGGTATGACCAATTTGGTTTTGCGCAGACGTATTTAATTATGGGACTGTTTGTTGTGATAACAACGATATTATCTGCAATTTGCCTTAGGAATGATAAAACGGATAATGCAAAGCCTAATGTTGATGAGAACTTAGCAGAATTAAATAAAAATAACCCAAAGGCGCAGGCTGTAAAAGCATAACGAAATAATCTTTTTCAATAGAATAAATCAATAAATATGTGAAACTGACTTGTAACACAGGGCGATTAAATTGTATTGTGTAAAGAGATTATGCGTTTTGAATATTGACTAGAGGGTTTTAAACATGGACAACGCTAACAAGCCGTCTTTCCAAAATGTTCTGGAATTTGTGCGTATGTTTCGTCGCAAAAATAAAATTCGTCGTGAAATTACCGACAATGAGAAAAAAATTCGTGATAACCAGAAGCGTGTTTTATTGCTAGATAACTTGAGCGAATATATTAAACCGGGGATGTCAATTGAAGAGATCCAAGCGATTATAGCCAATATGCGCAGCGACTATGATGACCGTGTTGATGATTATATTATCAAAAATGCAGAATTGTCGAAAGAACGCCGTGAAATCTCTAAAAAGTTAAAAGAGATGGGTGACGTACCACGTATAGATGTAAAATAGCCGAGCCAACCTTGGCTTGAGGTTGCAGGTAACGTGGGAAAAAACACGCTTTTATCCTAATTTATATCAATTAGCTCTTCAGAGGGTCGCAACGTATACCGCTGCGACCTTTTTTTTGCTCTTGAGTAATACCGTTGACACCGAGTAGAAAGGATAAGATTGGGGGGAACTCCAGTATTTCATTCATTATTTGGTGTTTGATATGATGACTAACATCCTAATTAATATTGATAATTAACACTGTACTTCCCGAATAAATATTGGGGGCTATTTTTCCGGTTGCCTGGAGTGTCGAGGTAATATCTACTTTATGGTTACTACTATTGATACTCTGAGAGTCTCCTAACGATATAGATTGGCCATCTAGTTTTAGCGTTAGATTGGCCTTGAGCCCAGTGGTCAGGGAAATTTCTGGTTGCGTAATATTAAATGTTACTGAAGCATTTCTATTACAACTCAAATTGAAAAATGCAGTTGTGGATTTCGGTGTATTGGCTGAATTTAATTCGGTAGTGTTGACTATCCCATGTTCTAGGTTTAGCGCGTCACTACTGATATCACAACTAACAGGGACAATAGTAATAGGTTGACAAGAGCCGGGATAAGCCGTCATGACAGGATGACTACCAGCGACGTTATTTGCAGTAGAACTGCCAAAACAAATTTCCCATTCAATGGGACGCCAGTACCAACTCATTCGGATTGAACCGCTAGCGCCAAATGCATCTATAAATTTCTTATTTGCCTCAGCATAGGTTGTCTGACTGGTACCGTTGTTATTGATAGGAACAGTATAACAAAATGAGTCACTTTTAAGGCGAACACAAGCAACAAAAGGAATATCACCTAGGTTTCTTTTATAACGGTAAAATAAACCGTAGTTACAGTTTGGCGATGTACAAGGAATCACTGTATTAGCATGATCGGATGAATCCGGATATGATTGATATTGAGTTGTTAATATAGGTAAGGCAGCGGTTCCTGTGTCTGTTACGTTTGTCATATAAACTTGCATATCTTGGGCGCTAGCTATGTTCACCACACTCAATGCGGTGAATAATAAAATTATTTTAAACATAATTATCCTTAAGAAACATCAATGATGCATTCCTTTTGGGGTTTAATCGAACATAAGCACGCCATAGGCGTGAGGATCGCGACAGATTTCTAGGTAATTCCCTCCTCATTTTTGATACGCTGCTTCTGTATATTCCTAGGGGCTGTTTATCTTTGCTGGTCAATTTTTATTCGAATTAAAGCCATTTTAGGCAAGGCAAGAGCCTATCAACGCAGCATCAAATGAGTGAAACGAGCTTTAATCGAACCCGTAGGCTGCGTTTAGGGACAACAATTGATTCAAATCGTTGTCAGTCTGTACTATGGATACATTTAGCCATTTTTTTGGGTTGTTTTTGACCTTTTTTAGCGGTAAAAATTAGCATCAAAGATAAACAGCCCCTAGGCCCGCTAAATGATTATTTTAAGATGAACCGCTATTATGGTTGTTGAGCCAATCGCAAGCGCAGTTGTTTATTATCAAAAATGTATGACGCCTTAGATATAATATTTTTTAATAACCTAGAAAATCAAAATCGGCTTTGCCGCACTGATTAAAGGATTTTTAAACACCTAACCAGATTAATGTATTTTATACAAAACCGATTGCGTTTTATTAGTACGAAAAAAGGTATTCAGCGACTAGGTTACGCTTATAAAGACCAGATAAAATAGCCAAAAACGATGGCTATAAATCGTAACTTAGGAACAGTATACCTATTATTTTGGTTTCGCCTAAAAAAAGCTAGGTTACTCGTTTTCATAGTTAAGTTTAAATATAATAGAGACTATTTAGCCTATATAAGATAAATACAACATCATCAGTTCGTTAAACAGCCTACCTGACTTTCTAATTATTATCCTTATAACCTATTGATACTATGTGTTTTTAGCTGGCTTTCTTCGACCAGTTATATAAACCGCGTGAATTGTCCAGATAACATAATAAAAACAGGTTTATTCCGATTGAAAATAGTCACTGAATTATTTTTACCTTTTTTAATTGTGCCGATTTGATTTTTTCAAATCGGTGATATTAGAAGCGGTAACACTCAAAAATTGTTAAGTCATTATTTGTTTCTAAACTAGAATTATGAGTTTTTCATGGCATCTTTAAAATCGGTTATTAAAAGCAATTATATTAAGCAAAAACTTCAACTTGTAATCCATATTATTTGTATAATGGGTGATGTTTTAATTATGATAGCAAATAAGAGCGTAAAATTATAACTCATTTTAAAAGAATAACTCTATTTAAATATGTATTTTGTGAGCAATAATGTTGATTATCCATCAAGCATCATACAGATAATATTGGTATTCATGATAATTGTAATTGCACGCTATTTTAATCAATCGTTATTTCTTCTTTTCTGTAACTTACATAATTGCTTATCGTGTTGCATTCAATTCACAAGCAATTGAACTGATACTGGTTCCAGTCTGAATACATTCTATATAATTGGCTACAACAGAAATCATTTATAGCAACAGAACCACTAATATGCTCTCACTAATTCGCGGCGGCTTAACGTTATAACTGCCGTTTCAATTGGGTTTCGTGGGTTTTCTGCCTTTTAATCAAATGCTGATATGTCCACTCCCTATGAATTGAGACATAACAAAGTCTAGTTTTCTAGCTGGTTACGATCAGCCTTTAGAAGATGAATTCACCGTTTACGTATGTAGCTTAGGTTACAATCTTGCTGGCAATACCTCGCTAATTCTGGCAGTGGGTTTTATTAGCAAAATATCGCCAAACATTTTATGTTTGCGAGTTGCTGAGTGTGCTTAGACTTTTTTACCACGCTTATTTTACTTATGGTCAAGACTATAATGAGAGTGTTTTTACTTGCTTAATGAGTGCACTGGCTAACGACTCCATCTGCGATTTCTCAATAAAGCCCATGGTCACGGCAGCGGCGAGTAATTCACCTTCTTGGTTAAAAACAGGGCAAGCAATAGATTGTGCACCGGGGATGCCTTTTGTCGGTTCATAGCGAATAGCATAACCTTGTTGTGCCACTTTATTGATCTCATCGGGTGAGTAAGCATCGCTGGCAAATTGTTTATCAAAAGCCGTATAAATTAACCCTGCTGCACTTTTAGCAATAGGTAATGGGGTGTTCGGTAAGAAATCAATCTCAATATTTTTAAAGCTGCGGTTATATTTAACCAGCGATAATGATTTACCTGAACGCAATGCAACGCCAGTTGAAACGTTGTGCTCATCGCGAAATTGAACCAGACTATTATTAATAACCTCGACAAATGACCCTTCAGGCTCGACGAAATTAGCTAAAAAAGTGATATTTCGACCTAATCCATAACGACTGGTTTGTGTATCTTGATAGAGCATTTGTGTACGGCAAAGTGATACCAAATATTTATGCAGGCGGCTTTTGGAGATGCCACAACCTTTAGAAATATCCGCTGCACGCGCTATCCCACCATTTTGAGCAATAAAATTTAAAATGTTTACAGCGATATCAACAGAATTAACACCTTGCAGGGTAGACATACACAAGCCTCTCTTTAATCAAGTTCCTCTATTTTATCATGAGTCACTGATCCCTGCTAACAACCTGATAATGGCTACTGATTATTAGGGCGTAAAAACTTCATATCGATAAATAATCGCAAACCTTGATTCGCCTCAAGTTCACTATTTGTGACTGGAGTATATATATAGTGTACTTATAAAGGCAATGTCGAGGTTTACCATAATGAGAACAATAAATGAATTACGTCTAAAACGCCGAACGCTCTTAAAGGGGCTAGGCGTTGTTGGATTGGCGACGATAACCCCCTGTTCTTTTGCGCAGGGGAATAATAATCAGCCGCTTCCAAAGGTGCGGTTAAAATTATCTGATTACAAAACTTTCCGTTCAACGTGTGCGATGGAGTGTTTGCACTGTAACTTAACTGCATATACCTACCAAGGTAAGCTAATGAAAATACAGGCAACAGAGGGTTTTAATGTCAAATGTTGTTTGCGAGGAATGAGCAGAACGAAATGGGTGTATCACGACCAGCGTATCACAACACCATTATTACGTGTGGGGGAGAAGGGGAAAGCAGAATTTAAAGGGATTAGCTGGGAAGAGGCACTTGACCTAATAGAAAAAAATATTCGTGAAACTATCACAAAGTATGGTAACGAAGGATTATTTATTTCTACGCATGCGGGGAATATGGACTCCATCAAAAATGATATGGGTAAGGCATTTTTTGATTATTTAGGTGGCGCCACAAAACAAGCGGGGTCTTTATGCTGTTCAGCCGTTACCGCTGCGATGATCCCCATGTTGGGCTTACGCTATGCGGATACGCGAGATACTATCGCGGATAGCCGTTATATTTTATGTTGGGGAAATAACCCCGCAGTGACCATGCAGGCGTACTTTAAAAATTATAACCAAGCAAGGAAAAATGGTGCTCGGTTAGTGGTGATTGACCCGCGATTTAGTGAAACAGCGGCAAAGGCAGATGAGTGGATCCCTATTATTCCTGGGACAGATACCGCCTTAGCCCTTGGGATGATTAAAATTATCATTGAAGAAAACCGCATTGATGAGGATTTCCTGCGAGCACATACTGGGGCTGTCTACCTAGTGGATGAGGATCAGCAGCAAGTGAGGCAAGATGCAACTGATCCGGATAGTTATTTAGTGTTTGATACAATGAGCCAGCAATTAGTTCGCCATGATTGCGCAAACATTAAACCCGCATTATTCCAGCATGAATTGCCTAATCAACTGGGTTTGACCACCGTATTTGAACAAATTTATCAACAAGCAAAAGCGTGGGATACGGCGCGGGTAAGTGCAGAAACAGATGTGCCTGTCGAAACGATTGTACGTCTTGCTCGTGATTATTCGTCCATTACACCGTCGATGATTGTACAAAATATGTCAGGAGCCCAACGCACAGAACATGGCGCATATGTAGCCGCAAGCCAATTTTATCTTGCTTTGCTAACAGGAAATATCGGGAAACGCGGTGCGGGTGTCTGTGATGCCGGTGGTGTAAGGCAAATGGCTAAATTTAGTCCAATTGTGCCGCCTGCTCCTAATGCAAAAAATATCCCGTCGATCCCGGTTGCAAAAGTGGGCGACTATATCGTGAATGAAAAACCCCATCCAATTAATTTCTGGTGGATCATGACGATGGGGGTAATGACACAATTGCCGAATACCAACAAAGTACGAGAAGCCCTGAAAAAAGTCCCTTTTGTTGTTGTTGCAGATAATTTGATGAGCTCAACGGCATTGTATGCGGACTTAGTCTTGCCAGTGACGACAATTTTTGAGGATACCAGCTTGATGGCAGGGGTACGTAGCCAATATGTACAATTGATGGAGAAAGCGGTTGAGCCAGTGGGTGAGGCGAAGCCTGATTATTGGATCTTTGCTCGTTTAGCAGAGCGTTTTGGCTTTGGTGAAGTATTTAATAAGCCCATTGAACACTATATTGATGCTTGCCTTGTAGGCTCTGGGATCACACGTGAAATGCTCAAAAAAGGGCCAGTGAGACCGGTCGAAGGGGATTGGATCCCATTTAAAGATGGGGTGTTTAGAACGTCTACCAAAAAGGCCCATTTTTTTATTGAAGAGTGGCAAAAGAAAAATTTCTCACCGGTAGTGGCTTACTACCAAGTGAAGGAATCAGTCAAAGGTTCACCGGAACTTGCCAAAAAATACCCGTTAATGGCAGTGCAACGTAAGTTAGCGCGTAGTGTTCACTCAAGCCATGGAATGAATGGATCCTCGAAGTACAGCGTAATCAGCCAAATGTGTTAATTCATCCTGAAGATGCTCAAGCTCGTGGAATTGAAAATGGTGAATGGGTCGTCACGTTTAATGATAGAGGGGAACATAGAGCGATTGCAGTGGTCACGACACACATTAAGAAAGGGGTAATTTCTCTTGATAATGGCTGGTGGGAGCAACAAGGAGGAAGCAGTAGCCATGTGACAAATGACCAAGTGGAACATTTAGGTACAGGTCATTGCTGTAATAGTACGCTTGTAGATGTTAGAAGGGAGGCATGATCATGGTTAAGCAATATGGTTTTTTAATTAATACAAAAGATTGCTATGGCTGCCGCACTTGTTCAATGGCGTGTAAATCGGAGAATGTCACCCCACCAGGTGTTTTATGGCGCCGTGTTCGTGAGTTTAATGATGATTCACCGAATACACAGGCGTTTATCACAATGTCGTGTAACCACTGTGATGATCCCCAATGTTTAAAAGTTTGCCCGGCAGATACTTATACCAAACGAGCTGATGGTATCGTGGTGCAAGACCATGAGAAATGTATCGGCTGCCAAATGTGTATTATGGCATGCCCTTATCATGCTCCTGTTTTTGATCCAGCAGAAGGAAAAACCAGTAAGTGCAATATGTGTGCTGAGCGTTTAGATGAAGGGTTATTACCACGCTGTGTTGAGTCTTGCCCTACAGGTGCAATTGAGTTTGGTGACATTTCTGCACTACGTAAAAAGCATACTACGAACTGGGCGGTACTCGAGAAACGCTACAATATGCCTGATCATACAATCAGTCAGCCAAATATTGTGATTATTGGAATGGAGGACTGAGCATGAATATTCATCATATGGAACTTCCGTTGGTATTTTTCACGGTGATGAGCCAGTGGGGGATAGGTGCTGTTTTCGCATTGACGCTGTACCAAATGAAAGCCAACAAAGCGAATCTATTGTCGGGGTCTATACTACGTCGTGCAGTGTTATTGATCTGGTTGATTGAAGTTATTGGTTCATCAATGTCAATGGGGCATTTAGGGGTACCTTTTGCAGCCTATCGTTCTGTACTTGGGTTAAGTCATTCGTGGTTAAGCCGTGAAGCGGTGACATTTGTACTATTAAACGGGATGATAACGCTCTGGGCACTGTCATGTTGGATCTCCCCTCAAGTAAATAGGCGCAATCAGTTACTCGGCTGGTTGAGTGCTCTTGGTGGTATTGCGGCTATTTTTGTGACTGCACAAGTATATTATCAAATGGTTGCACATCCATTATGGCATACGCCAGCGACGCAGATTGCATTTATCGGTAGTGCGGTTGTTCTTGGTTTTAGCCTAGTAGCCTTATTCGTTATTGGACAAGGAAAACAATTACCGCCAATGAGCAAAATAGGGGTGCTGATAGGCGTCGCACTGGTATTCGTGGCACAAGTCATTCGCTTGCAGCTACCTGCTAGTCAAGGAGGGAGTTATTTACTCTGGTGGCAGGTGGTGATGAGTATGTTACTGCCTTGTATAGTGGCGATGAAAGGATATAAAGCGCAACAGCCATCAACGAGTTTAACCGTCTTGGTGATGTTAGCTATATTTAGCGGTGAGTTAGCGGGGCGTGCACTATTTTATGGTTCGGTGATGATCCAAGCGCCGTGGTTCTAAAAGTCCGCGTCATATTTAGTGCTGCGGCGGTATTGGTTAGGTTCATTTATAACGCGAACTATTTAAAGGAATACGATTAAATAGCCAATAAAATTATACCTTATTGTTTATTGGCTAAAATAGCTTTGGTGGCACATCGTTAAGCGCAAGGTACTTTAGTGCTATTTATCTGGTGCAAATGCGCTGTTCATCAGCTTAATGATGGGGTCGGATTTTTTATAACCATTGATAAGGGGAACGAGGCGCTTGAAATGCTCACTAGCACAGTGGGTATCAAGCGCTTCTTGGTTAGGCCATTCTTCGATAAAAATAAAATGTCCCGGATCTTTTTGGTCAACGTACAAATCATAACTGATGCAAAGGGGCTCTTGTTTAGTTGCTTCAACAAGTTCACGGTATAACGGTATGACTGTTTCAATTGCTTCCTTTTTAATAAAATCTTCTGCAATGACTTTTAACATAATAGATCCCTTTTCTTTTTGATTGCGCACTGTATGAAATTACAGTTATATAATCACAGGGATAACCTGAACGCAATAGTCGAATATCAGTAATCGATGAAAGTTTTCATTGAAAAATGGTTCATTTTGATACAGTCAATAATAAAAAAGCCTTGATGGTTTCCCATCAAGGCTTAGAGACTTAACGCTGTGCTGCTTTAGAAATTCTCGGGTTTTGCCATCTCTGAAGTTGCCACATTTGAAGCGACATGGCCACCCGCACCGCCTTTACCTTCAAAAGTAGAAGCTTCACGTTGGTACTCGGTAATTTCAAATGGCACACCCGCAGTTTCTGGGGCTGGTGCTTTTGTCATTGGTGAATACGCATGGCATTTATGCAAGCTTGTTACTGCTGCGGGCTCGCTCACTTTAACAGCGCCATTCACTTCAACTTCAGTGGTATCTGATACTGTTTCAACGATAACCTCAGCAGCGGACGCTTCTTCGGTGATTTCAGTGTGAACTGATACGTCTTCGATTTCGACAGGCGCTGTGGTGTCTGATTTAACGGTTTCAGTTGACGCGGCCACAACATTGGCAGTGACTTGTTCAACCACGTCATCAACCACTTCTTCAGTCAGCGTCTCAGGTTGAATTGCTTCAACGGATTCGACTTCAACTTCAATTTCAGCAGGTGCTCCCTCAACAGCTTGCTCAGCAACTGGTTGTTCAACGACAGGGGCTTGAACGTGACTCTCTACAACTTGTGCGACAACGGCTGCTGATTGAGCGACTTCAACGGGCGCAACGGTAACAACTGACGGTAAGCTATTTTGTGACGCTGTCACTTGTTCAGTTTCAGTTACTGGTACATCAGTAATACTTTGTTGTTCGAGCATTTCTTCATTCGTAATAATTGGCATGCTCTCTTGTTGAGGCTGCACAATAGGGTAATGAATAAAGACTTTACCTGAAGCAAGTTCTGGTGACGCGACTGCTGCGGTTAACGGCATTGGTGAGCTATTAAGATGACGCTCATCACGGTAACGACGGCGACGTTGACCACTTACACGTAAGTGACGAGGAGAACGGCGCGAACGACGAGGAATGATAGTGTCTTGTTTCTCTTCGCCATCTGCTTGGCTGGTTACATCACGCTGATCGCCAGTTTGCACTTGGTCTTCAACTTGATTAGCTGTAGCAACTGGGGCAGGTAATGCTGCGATTGGAGCGGATACAACAGGCTTTACAATATCATTATTCACTACTTGTTCGTTATCCGTCACGCGAATTTTTTGCGTTAATTGACGGCGTTGGCGACGAGGAGTGACAGGACGTTTCTCTTCTTCTTCCCTTGCATTTGTTGCTTCAACATTATCTTGCTGAGCATCTTGTTGAGCTTTTGCCGTTTGCTGTTGACGTTTTTCATCTTGACGACGACGGCGATCAGCACGTTGCTCACGGCGCTGTTGCTGGCTGTCACGATTGGTGTTTTCAGCGGTTTGCTCATCTTGCGGTGCCGCATTTTTATTGTGACGACCTTTGTTACGATTATTCGTTTCTTCCGATGAAGCATTACGATCATTGCGGTTGTTACGATTATCGCGATTGTCTCTGCTTTCATTTTCATCACGATCGCGGCGATTATTATTGCGACGCTCGTTATTACGACGACGATCGTTATTGCGGCGACGGTCATTATTGCGTGTTTTAGGCGCAGGCGCTTCAGCCACTTTCTCTTCTTCACCGCCAAAGAGACCTTTAAAGAATGCCGCAATTTTGCTAAATAAACCGGGTTGAGCTGGCTCATTTGCGACTGATTTTACTGGTGCCTTAGTCGGGACGGCTTCTTTCGGTTTAGCAGCAGGAAGCTCTACAGGTTCTTGCAGGGCAAATGCAGAAATTGCAGGTTGCTCTGGCGCTTTACGTTCAGCGTTTGTTTCATCACTCTGAGCAAGGGTTTCAGTTTCGTGATATTGAGCTAAGTTATAGCTCAGGGTATTGACTTCTTCGCCTTTACGGATACGGATCACATGGAAGTGAGGCGTCTGCATTTGGTCGTTTGGCACGATAACAACGCGAACGTGAGCTTGGCGTTGCTCAATATCGCTGACGGCTTTGCGTTTTTCATTCAGCAAGTAAGAGGCGATTTGTACAGGAACAATAGCATGTACTTCATGGGTATTTTCTTTCAGTGCTTCTTCTTCAATTAAACGAAGCACAGACAATGACAGTGATTCGTTATCCCGGATCGTCCCTGTGCCCATACAACGTGGACACACATGGTGGCTTGACTCACCTAATGATGGGCTCAAACGTTGACGGGACATTTCTAATAAACCGAAACGTGATATGCGGGCAATCTGAATGCGAGCACGGTCTTGGCGAACCGCTTCACGTAAGCGGTTTTCCACTTCACGTTGATGTCTAACAGGGGTCATATCGATAAAATCGATAACGATAAGGCCACCAAGATCTCGCAGGCGTAATTGGCGAGCAATTTCATCAGCAGCTTCAAGGTTAGTATTGAAGGCGGTTTCTTCGATGTCACCACCACGTGTTGAACGTGATGAGTTGATATCAATTGCGGTCAATGCTTCAGTGGTATCAATGACTAACGCGCCACCGGAAGGTAAACGCACTTCACGCTGGAATGCAGATTCAATTTGAGATTCGATTTGGTAATGACTGAATAAGGGAACATCACCACTGTAGTATTTGATTTTGCTGGCAAAATCACCACGACCGATCGCTTCGATATGGTTACGCGCCATTTCGACGACTTTCGGGTTGTCGATCAGAATTTCGCCGATATCAGGGCGTAAATAATCGCGGAATGCTCGAACGATAACGTTACTTTCCTGATGGATGAGGAAAGGCGCAGGGCGGTTTTCAGCTGCTTTTTGGATAGCTTCCCAGTGACGTAAGCGGTACAGTAAATCTTGTTGCAGAGATTCTGCGGATTTACCCACACCTGCGGTACGAACAATCAGACCCATGCCATCTGGAATTTCTAAAGAAGACAGCGCTTCTTTGAGTTCTGTACGGTCTTCCCCTTCAATACGACGAGAAATCCCCCCAGCACGTGGGTTATTTGGCATTAACACTAAATAACTACCGGCCAGACTAATAAAAGTGGTTAATGCGGCACCTTTATTACCACGCTCTTCTTTATCAACTTGTACAATAACTTCTTGGCCTTCTTTTAACACATCTTTGATGTTTGGGCGGCCTTGAGAGTGGTAGTTGCTTGGGAAGTATTCGCGAGCGATTTCTTTGATAGGAAGGAAACCGTGTCTTTCTGCACCATAATCAACAAAAGCGGCTTCAAGACTAGGTTCGATACGAGTGATTTTACCTTTGTAAATATTCGCTTTTTTTTGCTCATGACCTGGGCTTTCAATATCCAAATCATAGAGACGTTGCCCGTCAACAAGGGCAACACGCAACTCTTCCTGTTGAGTTGCGTTTATTAGCATTCTTTTCATGTTATTACTTACTCATTATTTTCTTTTAAATAAAGAGCAGCGAAAGAAAGAGCTACTGTAAACCGATGGCCTCGTGATTTTTACAGAACCGTCTGCCTCGCGGCAGTCGTTCGTATAGAGACGCGCAGTATTCGGTGAACCTGATTTTTAGATTAAAAATTCAGCGTTCTTAATCAGGATGCCGTAAATTATCATGAAAACGGAAGGTCCCAACCCAATAAGCCAAAATTCGTTGCTCGCTAATTTATTTGATATCGCTAAATGTCTTACGCCATTGCTGCATTATTACGCTATCAAATAAGAAATCCTATAAACGCCAATTTTCGTTTTTTAAACATCTCGGCAATTACATATTATTCCATTGCCATGTGCATTATAGCAAGTCGATAAGGAAGTTATATGGAAATTTTATTTAGAAATAGGATAAATCATGCAGAAAATAACCAAAATAAAAAAAAACATAAAAAAATTCGTGGAGTCGGTATGATAGAGGGAGTCAATAAGCGCATATTTTAATCAATTAGAGTTAACGCATTTTCGAATGAATACACAAAACCAAGTTCAATTTATAGACATCAGCGATGACGAGGCAGGGCAACGCATCGATAACTTTTTGCTCACTAAGCTCAAAGGTGTACCCAAGAGCATGATTTATCGCATTATCCGCAAAGGAGAAGTGCGGGTGAATAAAGGGCGGATTAAGCCTGAGTACAAACTGATTGAAGGGGATCAAGTTCGCGTGCCTCCCGTCAGAGTCGCGGAGCGCGAGACGGCGACGGTTTCGGCTAAATTAGATAAAGTGGCAGCATTAGCCGATTGTATTTTATTTGAAGACGATTCTATTCTTGTGTTGAATAAACCATCAGGCACGGCGGTACATGGTGGGAGTGGGTTGAGCTTTGGTGTTATTGAAGGGTTGAGAGCTTTGCGACCTGAAGCCCGTTTTCTCGAACTTGTTCATCGCCTTGACCGGGATACTTCCGGCATTCTATTGGTTGCCAAAAAACGTTCTGCTTTAAGAGCGTTACACGAACAACTGCGCTTAAAAACGATGCAAAAAGATTATTTAGCATTAGTGCGTGGCAATTGGCAATCTCATGTTAAAGTGGTTCAAGCTCCGCTGCTGAAAAATATTTTGCAAAGTGGTGAGCGTGTCGTCAAAGTTAGCAGTGAAGGAAAACCATCGGAAACACGGTTTAAAGTAGAAGAGCGTTTTGAGAATGCAACATTAGTGAAGGCGAGCCCTGTCACAGGGAGAACACATCAAATTCGTGTGCACACTTTGTATGCAGGTCACCCAATTGCTTTTGATAACCGTTATGGTGACGAACAATTTGATAGCCAATTAGCAGGCACTGGTCTTAATCGACTGTTCTTGCATGCCAGTGCGTTAAAATTTACTCATCCCAAAACAGGTGAGGAGATGCGCCTACAAGCCCCAATGGGGCAAGAGTTAACCCATTGTTTAAAGGTATTACGCCAACGTAAAGTGACATCTTAAGCGCCTGCTGCTGGCGGGTAAAAGCCTATTACCCGCCAATCATTCGTTAATCCAGCAACGGGTTAACACCGTGTTGCCGTAGCATGTCGAGGAGCAAAATAAGTGGCAGGCCAATCAATGTATTTGGGTCTCGTCCGTCAAGTCTATCGAATAAGGTAATGCCAAGTCCTTCAGATTTAAAACTGCCAGCACATTGGAACGGTTCTTCTTTATACAAGTAGTTGGTGATCTCTTGGTCCGTTAATTTGCGAAAATGCACATCAAACAATTCACATTGCAGATTAAATTTACCTGTCGCGGAATCTAATAGGCACAGCCCAGTATAAAATGTGATGGTATTCCCGGACGCCGCTTTCAACTGGTTGAATGCATTTTCAAAGGTATGAGGTTTCCCCACTATTTTTCCATCAATAACACAGACTTGGTCAGAACCGATAATTAAATGTTGTGGGTAGTGTTCTACGAGTGCAGCTGCCTTGGAATGGGATAAACGCATGACTAAAGCTTGAGCAGATTCGTTTAAAACAGGTGACTCATCAATATTTGGAGAAGAGGCTAAAAAAGGTAAACCTAATTTTTTTAGTAAGGCCTGTCGATAGGGTGAAGTTGACGCCAAAATAATCGATTTCATGATTTTTCTCGAAACTCGTAGCCAAAAGGGTTAACTCATTTTAAACTATAAACCGCAAAACCTGCGATTTTTTGGTGAAAAGGCGAGTTTACCCCGCCTTTTTCTTTGACTATAGCTCATTACAAAGTTAATATGCGCGCCTTATGCAAAAGGTAAAATTACCCCTGACTATCGATGCGCAGCGTGCAGCTCAGAAAAACCTCGACTATGTCGGGAGTTATACACCTGAGCAAGTTGCTCGTCTTGCAGAATCAGTAGTCAGTGTAGATAGTGATGTAGAAACCGAATTATCATTTAGCATTGATAAACAGCGTCTCACGGTTATCGAAGGGAAATCCCAAGTGGAACTCACCCTCCAATGCCAACGCTGCGGAAATAATTTCAAACATCATGTCTACGTATCGTATTGTTTTAGTCCTGTCGTCAATGACGAAAAGGCCGAAGCATTACCGGAGCACTACGAACCAATTCAAATTGATGAATTTGGTGAAATAGATTTGCTGGGAATGATAGAAGATGAAATAATTCTTTCCTTACCAGTTGTTCCGGTCCATGATTCTGAACACTGTGAAGTGTCCGAAGCGGATATGGTGTATGGTGAACTACCTCCTGAGGCAGAAAAACCAAACCCATTTGCCGTATTAGCCAGTTTAAAGAAAAGTACTTAAGGAGTAAGGTCAATGGCCGTACAACAGAATAAACCAACTCGTTCAAAACGCGGTATGCGTCGTTCACATGATGCACTGACTGCTACCCTAGTTTCTGTAGATAAAACTTCAGGTGAAACTCACCTGCGTCACCATGTGACTGCAGACGGTTTCTACCGTGGCCGTAAGGTTATCAGCAAGTAATTGTTGGTACTTTGGCTAATCTAACCATTGCGTTAGATGCTATGGGCGGGGATGTTGGTCCTCGCGTCACAGTGCCTGCTGCATTGCAGGCACTGGCATCTAATTCAGCACTCAAATTACTGCTTGTCGGTCAACCCGAAGCCATTCAACCTTTGCTTGCACACTTAAGCGCCGAGCAAATTTCGCGTGTCGAAATTATTCCTGCGGATGGCGTTATTGCTAACGATGCCAAACCATCAAATGCAATAAGACAAAGCAAAGGAACCTCGATGCGAGTGGCCTTGGAGTTAGTGAAGACAGGGCAGGCACAAGCCTGTGTGAGTGCCGGAAATACAGGCGCATTGATGGGATTAGCAAAATTGATGTTGAAGTCCATAGACGGTATTGAGCGCCCAGCGTTAATGACCATCTTACCGAATCAGCAAAAAAGCCAAACGGTGGTGCTGGATTTAGGGGCAAATGTCAATTGTAGCAGTGAAATGTTAGTGCAATTTGCCGTAATGGGTTCAGTGATGGCCGAAGAAGTGGTCAATATCACAAAGCCGAAAGTTGCGTTGCTTAATATCGGTGAAGAAGAGAGCAAAGGACTGGATAATATCCGCGAAGCCGCCGCAGTGTTAAAAGAAACGGCATCCATTAACTATATTGGTTATGTTGAAGGTAATGAATTACTAACGGGCAAAACTGATGTACTGGTGTGTGACGGCTTCGCAGGTAACGTCTCATTAAAAACAATGGAAGGGGTGATCCGCGTTATTCTTTCTTTATTAAAATCGGCAGGCGACGAAAAGAAAAAACGCAGTTGGTTAATGCAACTGGCGAAAAAGTGGCTAAAAAAACGATTGATGAAGCGTTTTGGCGATATGAACCCCGACCAGTATAACGGTGCGACTCTGTTAGGATTAAAAGGTATTGTGATCAAGAGTCATGGTGCGGCTAACGAAAATGCCTTTAAAGCTGCGATTGACCGTGCAGTGCAAGCTGTTGAAAAACAAGTGCCAGAAAGAATAACAGCGCGATTAAATATTGTTTTACCCAGGAGTGATCAATAACCTATGGCTATGTATAGTAAAATCTTAGGAACAGGCAGCTACTTGCCAGCGCAAGTTCGTACGAATGCTGATCTGGAAAAAATGGTTGATACTTCTGATGAATGGATTGTGACCCGCACTGGGATACATGAAAGAAGAATTGCTAATGAAGACGAAAATGTCTCTATGATGAGCTTTCATGCGGCACAAAAAGCCCTTGAAATGGCACAAGTTGACGCCAGCGAAATTGGTTTGATCATTGTTGCGACAACCTCTGCAACCCATGCATTTCCTAGTGCTGCCTGTCAAGTACAGCAAATGTTAGGCATTAATGATTGCGCGGCTTTTGATGTTGCCGCAGCCTGTGCAGGCTTTACCTATGCGATCAGCATTGCGGATCAATTTGTTAAAACAGGCATGACGAAAAAAGCGCTGGTCATCGGTTCGGATGCATTATCAAAAACATTAGACCCAGAAGACCGTGGTACCATTATTTTATTTGGTGATGCCGCAGGTGCTATTGTTATTGGCGAATCTAATGAGCCGGGTATTATTTCTACCCATTTACACGCTGATGGGCGTTATGGGGATTTACTTACGCTACCTAATCGCAGCCGTTGTTCAGATGACCCTGCGTATTTAACCATGACAGGTAATGAAGTATTCAAAGTTGCAGTCCGTGAGTTAGCGCACATTGTTGATGAAACGCTGGCAGAAAGTGGGATTGCAAAAGAACAACTTGATTGGTTAGTGCCACATCAAGCAAATTTAAGAATTATTTCTGCGACGGCAAAAAAACTCGATATGACGATGGATAAAGTGGTTATCACCTTAGACCGTCACGGGAATACTTCTGCGGCATCTGTCCCAACTGCTCTTGATGAGGCAGTCCGTGATGGACGTATCCAACGTGGCCAACTAGTGCTGTTAGAAGCCTTTGGCGGCGGTTTCACGTGGGGCTCTGCCTTGGTTCGTTTTTAATTTACTGAGAAAACAGACATGACACAATTTGCGATGGTATTTCCCGGACAGGGTTCTCAGTCTTTAGGAATGTTAGCCGCATTAGCTGAAGAAAATCAGTTGGTCGAGCAAACATTTGCTGAAGCATCAGAAGCATTGGGTTACGATCTTTGGGCATTAGTCCAAAATGGACCAGAAGAAGAACTAAACAAAACATGGCAGACACAGCCAGCACTGTTAGCGGCTTCTGTGGCGATTTTCCGTGTTTGGCAAGATAAAAAAGGTGCAATGCCTTCAATCATGGCAGGGCATAGCCTCGGTGAGTACTCTGCACTAGTTTGTGCAGGGGTTATCGATTTTAAAGACGCGATTAAACTTGTTGAATTGCGTGGCAAATTAATGCAAGAAGCGGTTCCTGAGGGAACGGGTGCTATGTATGCGATTATCGGCTTAGATAACGAATCTATTGAAAAAGCATGCCAAGAGGCCGCGCAAGGTCAAGTTGTTTCGCCAGTTAACTTTAACTCTCCTGGCCAAGTGGTTATTGCAGGTGAAAAAGCGGCGGTTGAACGTGCGGGGGCCGCGTGCAAAGAAGCGGGGGCTAAACGTGCTTTGCCATTATCCGTTAGCGTACCTTCTCATTGCGCATTAATGAAGCCCGCTGCTGATAAATTAGCCGAAGCGTTAGAAAAAATTGAATTTTGTGAGCCAGCCTACCCAGTTATCAACAATGTTGATGTTAAAATCGAACAATCGGCGCAAAATATTCGTGATGCTTTAGTCCGTCAACTGTATAATCCGGTACGCTGGACAGAAACGGTAGAATTAATGGCAGATCAAGGTGTTGAGCATCTTATCGAAATGGGACCGGGTAAAGTGTTGACTGGTCTTACCAAGCGAATTGTCTCTAATTTAACTGCCGTAGCAGCCAATGATCCTGTATCATTGAGCACTGCTTTAGAAAATAGCTGAGGATGACATGAGCTTTGAAGGAAAAATTGCACTAGTAACAGGGGCGAGCCGTGGGATTGGTAAAGCAATTGCTTTAACCTTAATTGCACGCGGCGCGACAGTTATTGGGACCGCAACTAGCGAAAAAGGCGCAGAAGCTATCACTGCTTACCTTGATGGTAAGGGGAAAGGTTTAGCGTTAAACGTGACTGATGCAGCATCAATCGAAGAAACTTTGACCAAGATCCGTGAAGAGTTTGGTGAAATTGATATTTTGGTTAATAATGCTGGTATCACACGTGATAACTTATTGATGCGTATGAAAGAAGAAGAGTGGCAAGATATTATTGACACCAATCTTTCATCCGTTTACCGTTTGTCTAAAGCCGTTTTGCGTGCCATGATGAAAAAACGTTGTGGGCGCATTATTTCCATCGCATCTGTCGTAGGTGTGATGGGAAATGCGGGACAAGCAAACTACGCAGCAGCGAAAGCTGGGCTGATTGGTTTTAGTAAATCACTAGCTCGTGAAGTCGCTTCTCGTGGTATCACTGTTAACGTCGTTGCTCCAGGTTTTATCGAAACGGATATGACGAAAGCATTGACAGATGAACAGCGTGCAGGCATTTTATCTCAGGTTCCTGCGGATAGACTGGGTGATGCACAAGAAATTGCCAGTGCTGTAGCGTTTTTAGCTTCTGACGAAGCTGCTTACATCACAGGTGAAACATTACATGTCAATGGTGGCATGTACATGATCTAAAGAAATGATGGAACTATTTGCATTATTAGTGTTATCCAACGCTAAATAATGCAAAATAATGGTTCCAACAGCCGGGATTGGGTTGTATCTTTTCCTGTATTTCATAAACTACGAAAACCATCGCGAAAGCGAGTTTTGATAGGAATTTTAATAGTATGAGCACTATCGAAGAACGCGTTAAGAAAATCATCGTTGAACAACTGGGTGTTAAAGAGGAAGAAGTTGTAAATACAGCTTCATTTGTTGATGACTTGGGCGCTGATTCTCTTGACACAGTTGAGCTGGTTATGGCTCTGGAAGAAGAGTTCGATTGCGAAATCCCTGACGAAGAAGCTGAAAAGATCACAACAGTACAGGCTGCGATTGACTACGTCGAGAACGCATCTAAATAATTGTACGAAAAACATGTCTAGGCGATCACTCGATCGCCTATGTTCCCTTTGTAACTTTCCCTCCTTGGAGGAAATACGTGTCTAAGCGTCGTGTAGTCGTAACCGGACTGGGCATGTTATCTCCTGTCGGCAACACAGTTGAGTCATCATGGAAAGCTGTTTGTGACGGACAGAGTGGTATCAGCCTTATTGAACATTTTGATACTACTAACCACGCAACTAAATTTGCTGGCTTAGTAAAAGATTTTAATTACGAAGATTATGACATCTCTCGCAAAGATGCGAAGAAGATGGACCCATTTATTCAATATGGTATTGCAGCAGGTTTCCAAGCCTTTAAAGATGCTGGATTGGAAGTAACAGAAGCCAATGCTACTCGTATCGGTTTAGCGATTGGTTCTGGTATTGGCGGGTTAGGTTTAATTCAAGATAACTGTGAAGCTTTGATGGTCGGTGGCCCTCGTAAAGTTAGCCCATTCTTCGTACCATCAACAATCATTAACTTAGCCGCGGGCCATTTAAGCATTATGTACGGTTTACGTGGGCCAAGTATTTCGATTGCTACAGCATGTACATCGGGTGTTCACAATATCGGCCATGCAGCACGCATGATTGCTTATGGTGATGCAGACGTCATGTTGGCGGGAGGAGCTGAAAAAGCAACAACACCATTAGGTGTGGCAGGTTTTGGTGCAGCCCGTGCTTTGTCAACCCGCAATGATAACCCGCAGGCGGCAAGTCGCCCTTGGGATAAAGACCGTGATGGTTTTGTTCTCGGTGATGGCGCAGGTATCATTATTCTTGAAGAATATGAACATGCCAAAGCGCGTGGGGCAAAAATTTATGCAGAAGTCGCTGGCTTTGGTATGAGCAGTGATGCCTATCATATGACGTCACCACCTGAGAATGGTGAAGGTGCAGCCTTATCGATGGAAAATGCGCTGAAAGATGCAGGCATTAAAGCGAGTGACGTGGGCTACATTAATGCGCACGGCACATCAACACATGCTGGCGACTTAGCGGAAGCACAAGCGGTTATGTCTGTCTTTGGTGAAGATTCAAACGTGTTAGTCAGTTCAACGAAATCCATGACGGGTCACCTATTAGGTGCAGCGGGTGCGGTTGAATCTATTTTCACAATTATGTCTCTGTGTGACCAAATCGTCCCACCAACAATCAATCTAGATAACCCTGGTGAGGGTTGTACGCTAGATTTCGTACCACATAAAGCACGTAAAGTTGAGAACATGGAGTACGCTCTGTGCAACTCGTTCGGCTTTGGTGGCACAAACGGTTCATTGATTTTCCGCCGTTATCACGCAGAATAATCCATTCGTTCCGCCATTACTTTAGCCTCAGTCGCATATGCCACTGAGGCTTTATTTTGTCTGCTGCTTTGCACAGTCACATGCTTTAGTTTATGATAGTTCTATCTGTTTACTGTCTGATTTATCAGCCTTTATTATAAGTATTATCAATGTCATATTGGGTTAATGGTCAACTTTGCCAGCAAATTAGTGTCGCTGATCGCGCCGTTGCGTTCGGGGATGGTTGTTTTACGACCGTTTATGGTATGAATCAACAAGGGCAGATGCTAAAAGCGCATATTGCTCGCTTAATGCATGACTGCCAACGGTTAAAAATTACTGCACCTGATTGGGATTGGTTAGAACAACATTTGGTGGAAATTTGTGCCGAGCAAAGGGATGACGAATTTGTAGTAAAAGTGATTGTTAGCCGAGGTGTCGGCGGGCGAGGTTACAGTTCTTTGGGATTTTCGCAGCCGACCATCATTGTTAGTGTCTCACCCTTTCCATTGCATTATGCGCAATTACAATGTCAAGGGGCTAAGCTGATAGTAAGCCAAACACCGGTTTCTCGAAATCCACTGTTAGCAGGGATGAAACATCTGAATCGTCTTGAGCAGGTATTGATCCGTCAAGAAATTGATGAGGCCCATGCGGATGAAGCAATTGTGCTCGATACCGGTGGCACAATTGTCGAATGTTGCAGTGCGAATGTGTTTTGGCGTATTGGGCAAACTGTTTATACCCCTGTGCTATCACACAGTGGGGTAAACGGATTAATGAGACAAAAGATCATAGCGTTATTAGCAGGTAGCCAGTACCATCTAGAGGAAGTCGAGCGGTTCGCTTCGGTTTTAGCTCACTGTGATGAAGTGATTATGTGCAATGCATTGATGCCTGTCCTGCCTGTTCAGAGCATTCAGCTAAGGGGACAAGAAAGCCCATTGCATTATGCTTCACGGGAGTTATTCGAATACTTATTTTTGCGCTGCAAAATCTAATTAGCATAAATTAAAGCCCTAATACGCGTTGATATGGTCAATAAATGAAATTAGCTAAAAAAATCATTCTAATTGCTGTGGTTCTTGTTACTGTTGTCGCAATTGCATTGTATTGGCAGTATCGACAAGTACTGAATTATGCTCAAACACCGATTAATCTTACACAGGAAAAGATTTTTACTGTGCCTGCGGGGACAGGGCGTGTGGCATTTGAGACATTGCTAATCAATGAAAAGTTGATTGAACAGGGAAAGGAGTTTCAGTGGTTATTGAAATTACGTCCTGAATTGGCGCAACTGAAAGCTGGCACGTATCGTTTACAGCCCAATATGGATGTAGAACAACTGCTTAAATTGATAGTTAGCGGAAAGGAAGCGCAATTTTCTATCCGGTTTATTGAAGGAAATCGCTTAGTTGATTGGAGTCATACTCTGCGTGACGCCCCTTATTTAGCACACCAATCCACAGAAATGACACCCACTGAGCTGTACAATGCAATTGGTTTTAAAGGGGAAGGGACGTTAGAGGGCTGGCTTTATCCTGATACCTATTTATATACCGCAGGCACACCAGACACCGAAATTTTGAAACGGGCTCATAAGCGTATGCAAGCTAGCCTTGAAGATGAATGGAAAGGCCGTGACAGAGATTTACCGTATAAAAATGCCTATGAAATGCTAATCATGGCGTCAATTATTGAAAAAGAAACGGGGGTGGATAGTGAGCGATCACAGGTGGCCTCCGTATTTGTAAATCGCTTGAAGCAAAAAATGCGTCTACAAACCGACCCAACTGTAATTTACGGATTGGGGGATAAATATCGTGGTAAAATTTACCGTAGTGATTTAGATAATTATACAGAATATAACACCTATAAAATTGACGGGTTACCACCAACACCCATAGCAATGCCAAGCCTTGCATCTATCAAAGCGGCTGCTCATCCAGCCAAAACAGATTATTTATATTTTGTTGCGGACGGTAAAGGGGGACACACCTTTAGCCGTAATTTGAATGATCACAACCGTGCCGTCAAAATTTACCGCCAAATTGAACAGCAAAACTGAAAAACATGAAAAATCAATTTATTGTTATTGAAGGGTTAGAAGGGGCAGGGAAAACCACCGCCATTAACACTGTGGTCGATACCCTAAATCATGTCGGTATTTACGATATCGTTTTTTCCCGGGAGCCAGGGGGCACACCGCTAGCAGAAAAGCTACGAGAACTTATCAAACAAGGCATTGAAGGGGATAAAGTGACAGATAAAGCTGAACTTTTAATGCTGTATGCTGCGCGTGTGCAATTAGTTGATACGGTGATTAAACCTGCGCTTGCTGCGGGTAAATGGGTTGTTGGCGATCGCCATGATATGTCATCACAAGCGTATCAAGGTGGTGGACGCCAAATTGATCGCCATTTAATGCAATCTTTGCGCGATTTAGTGTTAGGCGATTTTAAACCAAGCTTAACGTTATATCTTGATTTATCTCCAGAACTTGGCCTACAACGAGCGCGTTCACGGGGGGAGCTAGACAGAATTGAAAAAGAGTCGCTGGCTTTCTTTGAAAGAACGCGTGAAAGATATCTGGAACTTGCAGCGAATGATAAATCCATTGTGACAATTGATGCAAGCCAGCACATTGAACAAGTTCAACAAGATATCCGCGCTGCGTTACTTTCATGGCTAGCAAAATAAGGTATTGATGGTATGAATTGGTATCCTTGGTTAAATGAGCTTTATCGGCAAATGATCGCGGCGTACCAAAGCGGTCGTGGTCATCATGCCTTGTTGATCCATTCCATACCGGGCAATGGGGCTGATGCATTGTGTTACGGGATTAGCCGTTGGTTGATTTGTCAAAATCGCGATGGGATGAAAAGTTGTGGAGAGTGCCACAGTTGCCAGTTGATGTTAGCGGGAACACACCCTGATTACCATGTCATTAACGTGGAAAAAGGCAAAACGACAGTGAGTGTTGATGCGGTTAGAAAGCTAATTGAAACCTTGAGCAGCCATGCACAACAAGGTGGTAGTAAGGTGGTGTATATTCAGAGTACCGATGCACTGACAGATGCTGCCGCAAATGCATTACTCAAAACTCTTGAGGAACCAGCGAAAGAGACCTATTTTTTATTAGGCAGTGAAAAACAGGAAAAGGTGTTAGCGACCATTCGCAGCCGTTGCTTAAGCCACTTTTTGCCAGCGCCCGATCAAAAAATTGCGTTATATTGGTTACAAAAGCAAAAGCCAAATTTGGTTATGGACGATGCGGTTACCGCGTTAAAACTTTGCCAAGGCGCGCCAGTGGCTGCATTAGCACTACTCGACGACAGTTTGTGGCAAAAACGTGGCGCATTGTGTCAGAACATGGCGACAGCATTACAGAACCGCGATATGTTAGGCTTATTGCCGTCATTAAATATCGATGACGCGGCAATGGCTATGAATTGGTTATTAACCCTAATTGCTGATGCAATTAAAGTGCAACAAGGGGCAGCACAGTTTTGCATTAACCAAGACTATTTTGTGCACGTCATGCAATTAGCGTCAATGATGGATCGCACACGACTTGGTAACCTGTATGAACAATGGTTGCAATGCCGTCATCAATTACTAACTGTCCCTGCATTAAACCAGGAATTGCTGTTAGCCAATCAGTTATTACAATGGGAAGCCTTATTGGCGGATCCCTCATTTTAAAAAGAGTTAAATATGTTTGTTGTTGATTCACACTGCCATCTCGACTGTTTAGATTATGAAAAATTACATACTGATGTCGACGATGTTATCGCAAAAGCTGCTGCCCGTGATGTGGGGTTCATGTTAGCGGTGGCAACGACCTTACCCGGGTTTGAAAGCATGAAAGCGCTGATAGGCCAGCGTGACAATATTGCGTTTTCTTGTGGTATTCACCCCCTCAATTTGGATGAAGGGTACGATTTTGAACATTTAGCACAATTAGCGACGGGGCAAGAAGTTGTTGCCTTAGGCGAAACAGGGCTAGATTATTATTATCAGCAGGAAAATGCGGCGTTACAACAAGAATCGTTCCGCCAACATATCCGCATTGGCCGTGAGGTGAATAAGCCTGTTATTGTGCATACTCGTTCAGCGCGGGAAGATACATTAGCCATCTTGCGTGAAGAAAAAGTGATGGATTGCGGCGGTGTATTGCATTGTTTTACAGAAGATAAAGACACGGCTATCGAGTTACTCGATTTAGGCATGTACATTTCATTTTCGGGGATTGTGACATTCCGCAACGCAGAGCAGATCCGTGAAGCCGCTAGAGTTGTACCGCTAGATAGGATCCTCGTAGAAACGGATTCCCCTTACTTAGCGCCAGTCCCTCACCGTGGAAAAGAAAATCAACCCGCTTATGTGCGTGATGTTGCGGAATATATGGCAGTGCTTAAAGGCGTTAGTGTGGAAGAGATGGCTGAGATCACCACGCAGAATTTCAATCGGCTATTTCATTTAAATGTCGGTGCGAATAACGCATAATCAGCACTCGATGATTAAATCACTTTTTAATTATTAAGGAAATTGACATGGCAGAAGAAACCATTTTCAGCAAGATCATCCGTCGTGAAATCCCTGCGGATGTGATTTACCAAGATGAGCTGGTTACTGCTTTTCGGGATATTTCACCACAAGCACCCACGCATATTTTAATCATTCCTAATAAGCTGATCCCAACAGTGAATGATGTGACAGCGGATGATGAACTGGCGTTAGGTCGTTTGTTTACTGTTGCTGCAAAAATTGCGAAAGAAGAAGGTATTGCCGAAAGCGGATACCGCTTAATCATGAATTGCAATGAACACTCAGGCCAAGAAGTTTTCCATATTCATATGCACTTAGTGGGTGGTCGCCCATTGGGTCCATTATTGGCGAAATAATGACAATATGGGGAACAACAATCAACCGTATAGTGTTGCTTGCTACAGCAGCAATACTTCTGAGTGGCTGTCTCTATAAGAAGCCTCAAGAGTTGGCGCTTAATAATCAACAACGGGTGATTATGGAACCGTCCGTGTTGGCTCAGGGTATTATTGTTGAAAACCCAATTATTAATGTGGAAAATCATCAACATGTTGCTACCATCAATATTAGCAATGTGCAATCGAAAGCGGTAAATATTGCTTACCGCTTATATTGGTATGATAAGCAAGGGTTGAAAGTAGACACGTCAGTGGTAGCGCAGCGATCACTATTGCCGAATTCGATTGAGCAAATTCGTGCGACAACCTCTTCACTTCGAGCAGATAATCTGCGTATTCATGTTTTTTTATCATCTAAGGCTGGAGAATAATAATGAAACGGATCTTAATGGTTGCAGCGGCAACGCTTATCTTGGCAGGGTGCCCGTCATACCCTCCCCAAGAGCCCGTTAAGCAGCCACCGATAGTGCCTATTGAACCGCAACAACCCGAGGTGATACCACCACCTCCACCAGATAAGGTGCCAACGCCGCCTAAGCAGCAAACAACGGATTGGTCAGCAGCGATATCGCCACTTGTCTCACAAATGGCAGCCGCAGAGGGGGTGGAGCCGGGTAAAGTTTTGCTGGTAGATTCAGTGAAAAATAATACCAATGGAGCGCTCCCGGTTCAGCTTATCACATCAAATATGGTGTCGGCGGTGGAGAACACACATCGTTTTAATGTTGTTCCACAAGATGTCGTCAACGCAGCACGTAAGACACTGGGTTTATCCCAAGAAGATAGCTTGGTAACGCGCAGTAAAGCGATTGGTTTAGGTCGGTATGTGCAAGCGGATTATGTGATTTACAGTGTGATGTCAGGCTCAAACAAAGAGCGTCGTCTTGAAATGCAATTAATGGAAGTGCAAACAGGGGAAATTATTTGGACTGGAAAAAACAATATTGAGTAACATGCCGTCTTTGCTTGTTTTACTTTCAAAAAATTTCCCAGCAATATCTGCACAATGCTGGGAAATAACCCCATTGATAGGGTTATCAGGCGGCAGTTTTTTAATCGAAAGCCTGCACCCTGATCACCCATTAAAACTGCTTGCTCGAGCGGATACACATCGGCAAAATGCGTTGTATGTTTCTAGGCGTAAAGAAGCACGCATCTTAAGGCAAATCCAACACTTACCCTTTGCGCAAAGGGTTGTTGCACGTAATGCTGAGTGGTTAGTTTTAGCTTGGTGTGAAGGTCATCACCCCAGCCATAACCTGTTTTACTCAATGGATTTTCAACGGAAACTGGCTAATACCATTGCAAGGTTACATTGTTCACCGTTATTGACCTACACATTACCATTAAAGGCGGAAATTGCGCATTATGGAGAACGTATAGATCCACAGCGTTTTTCCCCGCGTTGGAAGCGACTTCATCATGATTTCCTACAAAAAAAGATGCCAAAGGCACTGAAAATCGCACCAGCGCATATGGATATTCACCCTAACAACATGATTATCAAAGACGATGGGCAGTTGGTGCTATTGGATTGGGAATATGCAGCAAATACGGACATTGCGTTTTCCCTAGAAACCTATTTTCAATTCAATAGCTTTACCAAAAATCAACGCCAGCAATTCCTTGGGCAATATTGTGATATTCAAGGGGCCTACCATGATAAATTCCAGTTAATGTATCACTGTAATTTATGGTCTCCTTGGGTAAAATACATGACATTAATGTGGTATGAAGTGCAGTGGAATGAAAGTCGACAAACCGAATTTTTGCTACACTCTCAGCCATTAAGGCAATATTTCAATTTGCACGGGGCTGTCTATCTTTGATGGTCGGTTTTTAATCTAAACCGTAGGGTCGCGTTAGGGGCAACATTGGATTCAAACCGTCGCCAGTCAACACGATGGATAATTAATCCATTTTTTGGATTGTGTTTTTGCCTTTTTTAGCGGTAAAAATCAGCAGCAAAGATAAACATCCCCTAGGCTAAATGTTTGGCACAACCTATATACAGATAATGAGTGAAATAAGTGAGGCAGGTTATGGGCCCGATAATGTTGGATGTCCAAGGATATGAATTGGACAATGAAGAACGTGAAATATTAGCTCATCCGCTGGTGGGCGGGTTAATTTTATTTACCCGTAACTTTCATGATGCAGAACAACTGCGCGAACTGGTTCGTCAAATCCGCGATGCATCAAGAAACCGTTTATTGATTGCCGTTGACCAAGAAGGCGGGCGCGTTCAACGCTTTCGCGATGGTTTTACCGCACTACCTTCGGCACAAGCATTTGCAGCACTGAACAATGAACATGACGGTGCCAAACTTGCACAAGAGGCAGGATGGCTGATGGCAGCAGAAATGATAGCGATGGATATTGATATTAGTTTTGCGCCTGTGCTCGATTTGGGGCACCAAAGTATCGCGATTGGTGAGCGCTCATTCCATGAAAACCCGGAAATGGCGATGATGATGGCTGAACGCTTTATTAAAGGCATGCATAGCGCAGGAATGAAGACGACGGGTAAGCATTTTCCTGGTCACGGTGCAGTGAAAGCGGACTCCCATAAAGAAACGCCAAGGGATGAACGTGCTTTGGATGTGATCCGCAATAAAGATATGTCGATATTTAAAGATTTTATCCAGCGTGAATTATTGGATGCTATCATGCCAGCCCATGTGATTTATACGCAGGCGGATGACCGCCCTGCAAGTGGTTCACCTTTCTGGTTAAAATCAGTTTTGCGTGAGCAGCTTGGTTTTAATGGCGTTATATTTTCGGACGATTTATCGATGGAAGGTGCTGCGATTATGGGAAGCTATCCAGAAAGGGCAAAAGCATCGTTAAGTGCAGGCTGTGATATGGTTTTGGTTTGTAATAACCGTCAAGGCGCAGTGAGTGTGCTAGATAATTTACCAAAACAGCCGGATAGCCAAGGGGCACAGTTATATCACAGTGGCCGCCAATACAGCTTGAAGGAATTACAAAATACAGCACGTTGGCAAGAAAGCAATCGTAAACTGGTGGATTTACATAATAGATGGCAAGAATTTAAACAATAATTAACAGAACGCCGATTAAGCCAGTGAGACACAGATCTGACTGGCTTTTTTTGTGTCATGATTAGCTAAAGTGTGAAGTGTTCAAATTAGCGCATTGATCGAATGTATTATTTATAATAACGTTACCCGTAACGTTGTTAAATAATATTTAATCTTCTCATATTTATTTCCATAAAATAATCATACTTATTTTTTGATGGAAATTATTTCTCTGTAAGACAAATATAATCCGCACAAACCTAACCCAATAACGGGGTAGGGGACAAATATACTCTAATATCGTAACTTTCCTAATTAATACGACTAATAAGCGTACAAAAAGTTAAGGCTAATAATTTAAGATTAAAATAATTGACGGTGGCTTTCAATTATTTTCACACAAGGTTGTATTATAGTTTGTGAATTTGGCTTATAACTAAATTTATTAAGGTGGCAATCACTTGTTATTTTGTTCTTTATTTAACGCAAATGATTTGCCTCGCCTTTATGCATATGAGTTGATTTATCTCGCAGGATGAAAAGAGCATATTGATTTGATATTCCAAAATCTAATGGGGTATTGACAGAAAGAATGGCGATATAGCCATTTTGATAAGAAAGATAGAAATGGAATACTATTGTTACTCTCGGATTTTAAAGGATTTTTTTTGACCTTTAAAGGAAATGCGGTTCGTTGGCTTTAATTCACTTAATTTAAATAAAAAGATCGTCCCTTTAAGTGTGTGATATAAATCACACTAACAAAGGTATTAAATGCAACTTATGTAACATGTTGTGACAGTGATCGTTTTAATTGACGTAAAATTACGATAGCATTCATATTATGATAGTTTTATGACAGTACGATGAAAAATACAGCGTACTGAAAAAGAACGCCATTTACCAACAAGATATTAAACCAAATAGAGCGATAAATTCAGAGATGCTTATTTCTCATAGGTTAACTTTGCCTGAAAAAAAGAGAATGAGTCACAATGAGTTTGAATACAAATTAGACTTACTATGTTGTTTAAATATTGGTTAGCTTGATTGCCACTTAACCAAAATAAAAGATGAAAATTAAGTGAGGGGATCTCGAAAATAATTAAAATTTATTAAGTTTTACCAATAAGGATAACACCTTATTAACTCAAAAAGTAAACACGTATGCGGCTAAATAGCTGTATTGAATTTTTTTATTTAAAAAATGACTTTAGTGTTTGAAAGGGATGTTTTGTTTATCGTTAAGTTAAATTGTTTTATTAAGCTAAAAATAAAAAATGGTGATTTGTTGTTCAGAGAAACATGGAACAACATAAAACTAATTCAAATAATCATGAACTAGGTTAATTCCAATGAAAGTTAAAAATCTTGCGCTATTAATGCTTTCTCCTTGCTGTTTAGCAGTTACTATGGCAAATGCGAGCAATTGGGAAAATTCAATCAAAGAAAATGCATTTATTGCAGATTCAGAGTTAGAGTTGTCTACACGTAATATGTGGAAATACTTGAAGACAGAAAACCGTTTTGATAAAGAAGAAGGGCGTTATAGAAAACAAGTCGCTAATGCTTGGGGTCAAAACTTTCAAGCTGATTTTACTTCAGGGTATTTTGCGGATGTGATTGGATTTGATGCATCTTATTACGGTGGTATTAAATTAGGCGCAAGTAAAGACTTTGCCTCCCGTGCAATTTTATATAACGATGATGGCCATGCAAAAGGATATAACAAAATAGGTCAGCGTTACGCCAAAGTTAAATTAGATTTAGATCCCGTTAAATTTAATGCAAAAGCGGGGTGGTTTACACTGAAAAATACAGGTATTTTCACTAACTCACAACGTTTATCTTTAAACAGCTACAGTGGTTATTACACCAATACGGCAATTGATGATTGGAGCTTGGATTTATTATATCTCGACAAAAAAGTGATGCGTCGCGATAGCCCAAATATTGATGCAATGTATTTTACTGATGGTAATGGTAAACGTCATAACGTAAATCACGTGATCACAGGTGGTATTAACTACAAAACTAAACCACTGCAAGTGCATTATTTCTATGGTCAAGCAGATGATTTATTCCGCCAACAAGGCCTTGAAGCTAAATATAAGCTGACGTCTGACTTAACACTCGGCACACAAATTTATAACCATGAATACGGTAGTGACGGCAAACGTACTGAAACCAACGATGCCAAAGGTAAACGTAACTTTGACAAGCGTGCGTGGCACTATGCAGGAACGGCGGAATGGCGTGTTCCTGAAACACCATGGAAGCTCAGTGGTGGCTTAACGTATACTCAAGCGAAAAAAGCGAACGGCGTTGGGCAGTTTGCTCGTAACCCAATCGGTAATACTCGCGGTCGCTTTAACTCACCAGCTTACTCAGATATCGACTATGTTCGTGATGGTGAAACCATGGTCGCTTTTGCGGCTGAGTACCGTGTCAATAAAGAGCTGTCTGTTGGTGCACGTACTAACTATTCAGAATTTAAATATGAAGGCGAAAGATTAAAACAAGGTCAATTTGGTCTGTTTAGCTATTGGAAACCAACAGAAAACTTATCGGTTTCATTAAGCGGCGGTCTGGGTTGGCACCATCGTCAAGAAAATGATTATACAACACCAAAACTGTATGACGGTCACTCACGTCGTGCGCACTCGTTGTCTGGTTCTATGACCACAACTTATCGCTTCAAAATGTAGTCGGCAGTTGAGTGCTGCTTACAATAAAAGGGTTGAAAAATGAAACATAAAATTGGATTACTCACGGTTTTGATTTCCGGTGCGCTATTGGCGGGTTGTGCAACCAAAACGACCGATACAGTTAAAGTGCAAGTTATTGGAATCAATGACTTCCACGGTGCATTACAAGCCCCTGGTGATGGTAAATTAGGGGGGATTGAATCTATCGCAACATTAGTTAATCAACTGCGTGCGCAAAACGATAAAACGATTGTTGTTGGTGCTGGTGACTTAGTTGGTGCGAGCCCATTATTGTCTTCTATGTTCTATGATGAGCCGACAATCGAAGCATTAAGTGCAATTGGTATGGAAGCCAGTGCTGTCGGTAACCATGAATTCGATAAAGGTAAAGAAGAGCTGCTGAGAAAACAAAATGGTGGCTGCCACCCAACCGCGGGTTGTATCGGTAAAGATTCGTTTGCAGGGGCTGATTTTAACTACTTAGCGGCTAACGTGATAGTGAAAGAAACAGGTGAAACCCTGTTCCCATCCTATTTTATTAAAGAGTTTGATGGTATCCCAATGGCGTTTATTGGTTTAACGTTAGAGGGGACGCCTGCTATCGTAACGCCAAGTGGCACCGCAGGTTTAGAGTTCAAAAATGAAGTAGAAACCATCAACAATCAAGTTAAACTGTTAAAAGCTCAGGGTATCAATAGCATCGGTGTGTTGATCCATGAAGGGGCAACGCAACAGGTTGATACTAAAGTTAAAGATATTAACCGTTGTGATAATATCAAAGGCCCAATTGTTGATATCGTTAATCAATTAGATGGTGCAGTTGACTTTGTGGTGAGTGGGCATACTCATCAGGCATATAATTGTGAAATCAACGGTAAAACGGTTATTTCTGCACAGTCTAACGGAACGCTACTGTCTCAGTTAAATATTGAGATTGATAGAAACACAAAAGATATTGTTAGCATCAAAGCGAAAAATATCCCCGTTGAAACTAAGCGTTATGAGAAAAATCCTGAGTTAACCACGTTCGTACAAAAATACGAAAAAATAGCACTGCCAATTTCCCAAGAAGTGATGGGATCACTGAATGCGGATTCAGACAAAAAATTGTTGTCTGGTGGAGACTCAACGCTAGGTAAAATCATTGCTGATGGTCAACTGTATGTGGCCTCTGCAAAAGATGCAGGTGGTGCTCAAATCGCCTTTATGAACAGCGGTGGTATTCGTGCTGATATGAAAGCAGGTGAACAGACTTACGGTGATATCTTTACTGTTCAGCCATTCTCTAACGTGGTGGTAACGCAGTCCTTGACGGGGGCTCAAATTAAAAAAGCGCTAGAGCAGCAATGGGATCGTGCACGTCCGCAAGTCATGCCTGTGTCTAAAGGCTTCTACTATGAGTGGGACGACAGCCGCCCAGTGGGAGACAAAGTTATCCAAAGCTCAATGAAGTTAAATGGTAAACCATTAGATATGAATAAAACATATCGTGTTGCAGCAAATGAGTTCTTAGCAACTGGTGGTAGTCGTTTCTCTGCGTTTAATGAAGGGAAAGACCGTGTTTATAGCGTGCCAGATAACGAAGCATTGATGAAATACTTCAAAGATAACTCGCCGATTTCTGTTCCAACAGACGTGCGGATTAAAAAAATCAAATAATCAGAGCTGATTTTTGAATAATTGAACCCGAGGTGATTGCCACTTCGGGTTTTTTATTATCTATCATTTAGTTTATGACTTAAACCGTTAACGGTAATCAATAATATGGTTTAAAATAAAATTATGATAATAATACTCATTATCATTATAGGCTTATTTATCTTTGCTGATGATTTTTACCGTTAAAAAAGGTCAAAAAACAATCCAAAAAGTGAAAAATGTATCCATCAGTGGCTGACTGATGACAATTTAAATCGACTATTGTCCCTAAACGCTGCCCTACGGGTTCGATTAAAGCACGTTTCACTCATTTAATGCTGCGTTGAGAGGCTCTTGCCTTGCCTAAGATGGCTTTAATTCGAATAAAAATTGACCATCAAAGATAAACAGCCCCTAGTGATAAAAGGGGAATTGGATCATTTGATTGACATTTTACGGCATCAAGCTGACTCGATTCATATCTGAGTGAAAAATGATTTGACGCAAGTTGTCTATGTCATAATAATCAACTAAATTGATGTGAATCAATATTTGGTATTACCAATAGACCAAGCGTGATATTCTTACTCTTCGTTAAGAAAGATAGCTTGTTAATTATTGTTATCTAAGATTTTTATCACTAGAAATCTTAAATAACTTTAATATATTTGTTCGAGGAATTTATGACCTTATCTCAACCCAAAATTATTGTCGTTGGTGGTGGTGCAGGGGGCTTAGAGCTCGCAACACGATTAGGCCGCAAACTTGGCCGCAAGAAACGAGCCCATATTACGCTTGTTGATCGCAACCCTAGCCATCTTTGGAAACCCTTACTTCATGAAGTGGCGACCGGTTCATTGGATGATGGGGTCGATGCTATCAGTTATCTCGCTCATGCAAGGCATAATGCATTCAATTTTCAATTGGGCTCACTAACAAATATTGATCGTGAGAATAAAAAAATTGTATTAGGTGAGCTGCGCGATAAACACGGCGAATTATTGGTGCCTTTACGTGAGTTGGAATACGATATTTTAGTGATGGCACTGGGTAGTACATCGAACGACTTTGGGACCCCCGGTGTTAAAGAACACTGTATTTTCTTGGATAACCCTCATCAAGCACATCGTTTTCACGATGAAATGCTAAATCTATTTTTGCGTTATTCCGTGCGTGATAATGCCGAAGAAAAAGTGAATATTGCAATTGTCGGTGGGGGGGCGACAGGGGTTGAGTTATCCGCTGAACTGTATAATGCGGTGGAACAATTAACCAGCTATGGGTTCAAAGGGTTAGACACGGATGCACTAAATGTGACGCTGGTTGAAGCGGGTGAGCGCATTTTACCTGCGTTACCCCCCCGAATTTCAGGGGCTGCACACCAAGAGCTGAACAAGCTTGGGGTAAAGGTATTGACGAAAACCATGGTCACTAGTGCTGATGCTGATGGGCTAAATACTAAGGACGACGGTAAAATTTATGCGGACCTTATGGTTTGGGCGGCGGGCATTAAAGCACCTGACTTTATGAAAGATATCGCGGGCTTAGAAACAAACCGTATTAATCAATTAGTCGTCAAACCAACGTTACAAACTACATTGGATGAGATGATTTTTGCTATTGGGGATTGTGCATCATGTGCAAAACCGGAAGGAGGCTTCGTTCCGCCAAGGGCGCAATCTGCACATCAAATGGCTAGCTTATGTTATGACAATATTCTAGCACTGATGAAAGCGAAACCACTCAAAGACTATATCTACAAAGATCATGGTTCTTTAGTCTCGCTTTCCCGTTTTAGTACAGTGGGTAGCCTGATGGGCAATTTGATGCGTGGTGATATGATGGTAGAAGGGCGTATTGCTCGTTTTGTTTATATTTCGCTATACCGTATGCACCAAATTGCACTGCATGGTTACATTAAAACGGGCTTAATGATGTTAGTAGGCAGCATTAACCGAATTATTAGACCAAAACTTAAATTACATTAATTTAAATTGGTAGATAAATAACGTTAAGTGTTAATGTGGTGCACTTGGTTGTGAAAATAACCAAGTGCACCAATTTTTCGTCTCACAATGAGAAGCATCTAGGCAAATATAACATATTAATTGAGTGTTTTTTCATTAGGTTAGAACTGTATTTGCATTTATTCCTATTTAGATCAAACTTCGGTATCGCTAAATCGTTTAACATTGAACAAGCATCATGAGTGATGTTTAAATAAGTGATAGAATTAGCGAAATAATTATTTTCAGAAATAAATTTTAAACAAAACATTTAATTAAAATAGAGGTGAATTTTTATATAAAGCATAAATTTATAAATAAATTCAAAGTGATAAGTGTTATTTTGGAGAGTGTTTTTATCTGTCAAGTATAGAATTGTTAATTTATTTTGTTAAACATCACATTAATAATAAATATCAAAGCAAAAAATTTAAAACTGTTATTTAACTTAGGATAATTCTAAAAAAATGTGAATTATTAGGGTAAAGATCGAATTATCCAACGTAATAGTTACAATAGATATATGGGCATTTAATAAGGGCAAGTTGATGAAGCTAAAATTTAAGTTGTTATTAGCCGCAGTAGCGATTTGCCTTGTTACATTTGCTGTTTCATTGTCCATTAGACAACCTGAGGTTAAGCTTGCTACTGTTTTATCGGTAGAACCTATAAAGGCTAATCGCCTGGTTGAGTATGAAAACTGTACATTAACCGGGGTGCTTGGCACATTTAATCAGCAATCCTTGTCGCGTTTTCATCCTGCGCAAAACGAATGCAAAATGATTTTTATGATTGAGGCCTTGCAAGGTAAAGGTGGTCCATCGCTGTTTGATAACCAAAATAAAACCTGTGTACAGACGCAGAGAATGGAGCTGGTGGTTGTCGGCTATGATGTGGTTTATCAGATAGGGAAAACGATCGGTAAGGTCAGAACCTCTTATGCTCCCTCGATTTTTATTCCGTTAAATGAAGAAGGACGCTTAGATTTATCTTCTTCTAGCGTCATTTGTGAAACGGTGCGTAGTGACGTTAAAGAGCTTTTACCCTTTTATTGCTTGCAGCAAGATGAAACGCCACTTTCAAACGCTTCTAGCGTACTGAGATTACAACCTAATAAAAATACATTAGGTTTTTTTGAATAAACTCGCTTCAAGATCAAATCGGGGCTATTCATATCATAGCCCCGAGTAGAATTAAACGATCGGATGCTCTTCAAAATGACTTAGCAACTGTTTAATAAAGTCAAGGCGGGTGATCCTGTCTGTTAAATCATGGAAAAATTTTAAACGCGCAGGACCATCTAAGCGGTAAATTTTGGGTTGGTTTTGCAATAAGCTGATCAAGAAACTCGGGTCAACTTTGTTGTTCTCGCTAAACTCAATAAAACCGCCTTTTTCATGAGCTTCAATACGTTTTATACCCAATGATTGTGCTTGTAGACGAATAGCGGCCGACGATAATAGAAATTTACCTGCATCAGGTAGGCTACCAAAACGGTCAATCAGTTCTGTACGTAACTCATCTAGCTCTTGGCTATCTTTCGCGCTTGCAATTCTCTTATAAAATGAGAGCCGCATGTTCACATCGTGGATATAGTCATCAGGCAATAAGACTGGCATGCGTAATTCAACTTCCGTTTGCTGACTGGTTAAGTCTTCTAATGAGGGTTCTCGACCTTCTTTTAATGCATCGACAGCGCTTTCCAGTAATTCCATATATAGCGTAAAGCCTATTGTGGTCATTTGCCCACTTTGATCTTCACCAAGTAATTCACCTGCGCCACGAATTTCGAGGTCATGGGTCGCGAGTGCAAAGCCTGCACCTAAATCCTCAAGGGAAGAAATTGCCTCAAGGCGTTTTTGTGCATCGGTTGTCATGGCTTTCGGGTGCGGAGTCAACAAATAAGCGTAGGCTTGGTGATGGGAACGCCCAACGCGGCCGCGTAATTGGTGCAATTGTGCTAAACCAAAGTGATCGGCCCGTTCAATAATAATGGTATTGGCTGTTGGGATATCAATACCTGTCTCAATAATAGTGGTGCAAATTAAAACATTAAAACGTTGGTGGTGGAAGTCAGTCATTACACGCTCTAACTCACGCTCACGCATTTGGCCATGACCGACTACAAAGCGAGCTTCAGGGACTAAGTTTTCAAGTCTCGCTTTGGCTTTTTCGATGTTTTCTACATCGTTATATAAATAATAAACTTGCCCTCCTCGTAGGGTTTCGCGCAATATCGCTTCGCGAACCACTAATTCATCATATTGACGAACGAACGTTTTTACTGCCAATCGGCGTGCGGGAGGCGTTGCAATAATGGATAAATCACGCATACCGCTCATGGCCATATTCAGCGTACGAGGAATTGGCGTTGCAGTTAAGGTTAAAATATCCACATCTGCACGCATGGCTTTAATGCGCTCTTTATGGCGAACGCCAAATCGGTGTTCTTCATCGACAACTAATAAGCCTAAGTTTTTCCACACAATATCACTTTGCAGTAATTTATGTGTGCCAATCAAGATATCCACTTTACCTTCAGCGGCTTCAGCGATAATTTGCTGTTGCTCCTTGGTGGTTTTAAAGCGAGACAGCATTTCGATGCGAACTGGCCAGTTTGCAAACCTATCTCTAAAGTTATCATAGTGTTGCTGAGCAAGTAGGGTGGTTGGCACTAACACTGCGACTTGCTTATTATTGTTGATAGCCAAAAATGCAGCTCGCATCGCGACTTCTGTTTTCCCAAAACCGACATCACCACAAACTAGCCTATCCATTGCTAATGGCTGGCACATATCGCTTAATACTGCGTTGATAGCCATTTCTTGGTCTGGTGTGGTTTCAAAGGGGAAACCTTGGCAAAATTCTTGGTATTGCTGTTTGTCATGTTTGAAAGCAAAGCCCGCTTTTGCTGCGCGTTGCGCATAAATATCAAGTAGCTCGGCGGCAACATCACGGACTTTTTCGGCTGCTTTTTGACGAGCACGCCCCCAGCTATCACTGCCTAGTTTATGCAGAGGAGCGTTTTCATCGGCACCACCTGCATAGCGACTAATTAAATGCAAAGAAGACACCGGAACATACAGTTTATCTTCCCCTGCATAGGTGAGAATAAGATATTCAGCTTTAATCCCGCCAGCTTCGAGGGTGATCAACCCTTGGTAGCGACCAACACCATGTTCAATATGCACGACAGGTTGACCCGGACGCAGTTCTGCTAAGTTGCGGATCAACGTGTCAGTATTAATGGTACGTCGGTTATCGGTGCGGCGACGAACAACGCGTTCGCCTAATAAGTCACTTTCACAAATTAGCGCTTTATTAACGCCTGATTGGATAAAACCGCGCTCTGCCGCACCAATAGTAATCGCAAAGCGTGAGGTGGTTGGGCTGGTATAACTTTCTATAATTTCAGGGCGAATTTTTAACCGAGCTAGTAATTCAGTCACTGTTTCGCGGCGACCTTCACTTTCCACAGAGAAAATAAGGGTTCCATCAAATTGCTCACTAAATTGGCGAAGCTTTTCTAATGGCGTTTTGCTTTGCCCTTGCGTGCTGATATCTGGAAGCGGCAGATAATCTAAATTGGTATTTGCTGCTTTTTTAGGGAGAGCTTCCGGTGAAATCTGAATACGCGGCCACTGTTTTAAATGTTGATTAAGTTGCTCCACGGTTAACCATAAATCAGCGGGAGGAAGTAATGGTCGCATTGGGTCAACACCACGGCTTTCATAACGTTGTAAAGTATCGGTTTGAAAACGTTCGGCAGCTTCTTGTAGGTTTTGCGAAACTATTAAGCTAGAAGGCGGTAAATAGTCGAACAATGATGGCAGCGGTTGCGCAAAAAACAGTGGTTGCCAATACTCGATGCCCGTGGGGAGCATATTCTTGCTGACCTGTTGGTAAATATGCTCAGGATCGCGGCGTACTTCAAAGCGTTCGCGCCACTGGCTACGAAAACGCTCGATAGCGTCTTTGTCGGTTGGAAACTCATGTGCTGGCAGTAAATTGATACTGGTGACTTCTTCTAGCGTTCTTTGTGTATCGACATCAAAGGTACGCAAGCTATCGATTTCATCATCAAAGAAATCAATACGAAATGGCAGGGAACTTCCCATTGGGAACAAATCGAGCAAAGCGCCGCGTGTCGCATATTCGCCGTGCTCTAATACTTGCTCCACATGGCGATAACCTGCTTTATCTAACTCGTCACGTAAATTGTCACGGGACAGCTTGTCACCTTTTGCCATGAGGAGGGCATGGCTGGTTAAAAAATCAGGGGGACACACTTTTTGCATCAAGGTATTAACAGGTAAAATTAATGCCCCTTTTTGCAAGGTAGGTAGACGGTAAAGTGTTGATAAACGATGAGAAATGATTTCTTGATGTGGGGAGAAATTATCATAAGGTAATGTTTCCCAATCAGAAAGTGTCTCAATAGGGTGATGTGTAAACTGTTGAATTTCATCTCGTAAGCGCAATGCATTTTGCATATCACGCGTCACAATGACAACAGGCCCTTGATGACGTTGTATCATTTCTCCACATTCAAGTGCACCAGCCGCCCCAATAAGGCAACCTAAATGGCGAACATCGCCACTACGACTAGGGAGTTCATAACGAAATTTTGAGGACATAGAAATCTTTGGTATCTCACAGCGATTAGTTAGCAGTTAAACGAACGTCAGAACAATAATAGACGGTCTTTAGATGATTGACACTTAAATAAATTAACCGATAGTTAAACTATAAAATTAACGGCAAAACAAGCCGTCTTAGCCTGTAATTTGTCTGAATTTCAGACAAAAAAGCGGTGAAAGAAGAAAAAAAACCGTTGAGTGGTTCCATTCATCAATCGTAGCCTTTATTATCGCTGAACACTTCGCTTTGGCAACAGGGGCATTCAAGATTTTATGCACCAATCTGTCTCATTATTTATAGGCCTACGCTATCTGCGTGGGCGCGCAGCGGATAAATTTGGGCGCTTTGTTTCCAGTTTATCGGCTATTGGCATCACTCTTGGTGTTACTGCCTTAATTACAGTAACATCCGTGATGAACGGTTTCGAGCGTTCGTTACAAGATAGCATACTTGCCTATATGCCGCAGGCGATTTTAACGTCGTCATCTGGCAATATTGACCCGACAAAATACCCGATGACTGACTTGCAACATTTGCAAGGTGTGAGTCGTATTGCGCCCATAGTTCAATCAGATGTGGTATTGCAAAGTCGCACTAACGTTGGCGTGGGGGTGATGGCGGGTATTGAACCGGGGGCGGATTCACTGTTATTAGATAAGCTTACTAGCGGCAATCGCAGTGATCTTACACCTGGGAGCTACCATGTTTTTCTCGGCAATAAATTAGCCGAAACATTAGGTGTAAAACGTGGTGATGATGTTCGTTTAATTATCCCCGGTGTTAGCCAATTAACCCCGATGGGGCGTATCCCAAGTCAGCGTTTATTTACCGTTGCCGGTATTTTCCAAACAAATGGTGAAGCCGATACCACTGAATTAGTTGTTTCTGCGCAAGATGCGGCAAGAATGCTGCGTTATCCCGTGGGGAATATAACCGGGTGGCGCTTGTATTTAAATGAACCATTGCAAGTTGACACACTCAGCAAGCAATCGCTGCCTGAAGGGCTTGTTTGGACAGATTGGCGTGAGCGCAAAGGGGAGTTTTTTCAAGCTGTTCGTATGGAAAAAAACATGATGGGCTTGTTACTAAGCTTAATTATTGCTGTTGCTGCATTTAATATTATCACCTCGCTGTCTTTATTGGTGATGGAAAAACAAGGGGAAGTGGCGATCTTAAAGACACTGGGCTTAAAGCGCTGGCGTATTTTGGCCATCTTTATGATCCAAGGGGCAGGAGCCGGTATTATTGGTACATTGATAGGCACGGTTTTAGGGACACTTTTGTCGAGTCAGCTCAATGTGATTATGCCGTTAATCGGGTTATTGCCAAAAGGTGTTTCTTTACCCATTGTACTTAATTATTCGGGTATTTTGATTATTGCAATTTCTGCGATGCTTATTTCACTGCTTGCGACGCTTTATCCTTCTTGGCGTGCAGCAGCAGTTCAACCTGCTGAGGCTTTACGTTATGAATAAACAACCACTTCTTGTCTGTGAACATTTAAGCAAAACCTATCAAGAAGGTTCATTGTCGACGCAAGTGTTGAAAAATGTCAGTTTCTCTATGGGAGCAGGGGAAATGATGGCGATAGTGGGCAGCTCAGGTTCAGGGAAAAGTACGTTATTGCATTTGCTGGGGGGGTTAGATACACCCACCGAAGGCAATGTCATTTTTCGTGGGCAGCATATTAACCAATTATCCTCTGACGAACGTGCTGCGATCCGTAATAAAGAGTTAGGTTTTATTTACCAGTTTCACCATCTTTTACCTGATTTTACCGCACTTGAAAATGTGGCAATGCCGCTATTAATCGGAGCTATTGCCAAAGAAACTGCGTTTACGAAAGCGAAAGCGATGTTAGAAGCGGTGGGGTTAGGGCACCGCGCAGATCACCGCCCTTCTGAATTATCAGGGGGAGAGCGACAACGTGTTGCGATAGCAAGGGCGTTGGTGAATGAGCCTGCACTTGTGTTGGCGGATGAGCCGACAGGTAACCTCGATTTACGTAATGCAGATGCTATTTTTGAGCTGCTAGGTGAGCTTAATCGTAAGCAGCGTACGGCATTTTTAGTGGTGACTCATGACATGACATTGGCGCGTCGCTTATCTCGTCAATTGGAAATGCGTGATGGTCACTTACAGCAGGAAATCACCTTGGGGGCACGGTAATGTCTAAATTACCTCTTACGCTCTTAGCGGCGCTACGCTTTAGTCGAGGGCGTCGGCGCACTGGCATGGTCTCTTTGGTGTCGATTGTTTCGACGCTGGGAATTGTGCTTGGTGTTGCGGTGCTGATCATCGGTTTGAGTGCGATGAATGGTTTTGAACGTGAACTGAATAACCGCGTATTATCTGTTGTCCCTCATGGGCAAATCTATGCCGTTAAACCGCCATATAAAGATTGGGATTTTGCAGAGCAAGTGATCCGTAAAACGCCAGGCGTTGAAGGTGTTAGTCCGTATGTGAATTTTACAGGTCTGCTTGAGCGCGGTGCAAACTTAAAAGCTATACAAGTCATGGGGGTTTCCCCGGAAACACAGTCACAAGTGAGTGCATTGCCCCAATTTGTATTGAATGATGCTTGGAAACATTTTGCGGCGGGTAACCAATCGATCATTTTAGGGCAAGGTGTCGCTGATACCTTGGATGTCAAGCAAGGGGATTGGGTGACCATCATGATCCCAAATACCGATGAAAGCTTGAAAATTCAACAGCCTAAGCGTATTCGTGTACAAGTTGCAGGTATCTTTAAACTCAGTGGCCTACTTGATCACCAATTAGCATTAGTGCCATTGGCTGATGCGCAGCAATATTTGGATTATGGTGATGGCATCAGTGGGTTTGAAATTAAAGCATCAGATCCTTTTGAAGCGGATAAAATTGTTTACGATGCAGGTCTAAAAACTATGCATCATGTTATTGTGAAAAGTTGGATTGGTGATTACGGCTACATGTACAATGATATTCAAATGGTACGGAGTATCATGTATTTAGCTATGATTTTGGTGATTGGTGTCGCCTGTTTTAATATTGTGTCAACGCTAGTTATGGCGGTTAAAGATAAAAGCAGCGACATTGCTGTGCTACGGACTCTCGGGGCAAAAGATGGGCAAATTCGTGCCATTTTCTTATGGTATGGCTTACTCGGCGGTTTAGTTGGTTCCCTGATTGGCGTAATATTAGGTGTATTAGTCTCAGTTAATTTGACAACTATCATTAAAGGCCTAGAGGTCATCTTAGGTCATCCAATCCTTTCAGGGGATGTCTATTTTATCGACTTCTTGCCGTCAGAATTACACATTATGGATGTAGTATATGTATTAATCACCACTATTATTTTGAGTCTAGTTGCTAGTTGGTATCCTGCTCGCCGTGCCAGTAAATTAGACCCAGCACGTATTTTAAGTGGTCAATAAAGCTAGAATAGACGCCAATGTATTATCTTCTTTAGGGGAATATACTTGGCGTTTTGCTTTAATTTCTTTCTAAAAACATTTGCTTATAGCTTTGTTTTTCAATCATATCTTCGGTAAAACCATAGCCGTTTGCCATCGCCATCAGCTTTTGATAATAGCCATCAAGCAGGCTTTGGTTATCGGTCATAATGGCAAATTCAGCAAACCAACCTATGCCTTCGAGGTGGTCTACGGTAATGTGGACATCGTTAAGGAAATAAATGCTACGGACTTTAGTGGTCTTCAAATGGCAATGATAACCCAAACTGACTAACATATTTTGTACGTGTTGGCTGTCATCAATATTAATAGCTTTGCATTCTGAAGAAGAAGGGCCTTTAACAATCCATAATTTTATCCCTGATGGCACCATCTCACGCACACACATACTGACATTATTGTTAGCGAGCGGTAAATTGGCATTTTCATAGAAATAATCTGTTTCCACATCATTCTCAGTGAACGGCTCAGCGAAATCAGCTTTGATTTTCAGAAGAAATGCGTCTGGATCAGCTAAACGAAATTTAATTTCTGCCTCATATTCACCCACAAAATGTTTACTCATTTTAATGTCCCTATAGTGCTGCCAAATTGTTTGGCTCGATCGTAGCACAGTAAGAAGGGGAGCGTAGGGTTAAAGATGTGATAAAAGGCAAAGGGTGCCTATTATTCATATGAAAATAGGCAGATACCCAAATGTGGCGTTACTTTTTCGTCATTTTATCTAAGTAACCCATAACAAACGCTGAGAGTACGAAGGTCAAGTGGATGATGACATACCACATCAATTTGTCATTTTCGACACTTCTTAAGTCCATAAAGATTTTCAGTAAATGGATGGATGAAATCGCCACAATTGACGCCGCTACTTTGTTTTTTAAGGAAGAGGCATCCATCTTGCCGAGCCAACCAAGTTTTTCACTGCTATCTGGAATATCCATTTGAGAAACAAAGTTTTCGTAGCCTGAAAACATCACCATCACTAATAGCCCACCGACGAGTGCCATATCAATCAATGATAGCAACGTTAAGATCAAGTCTGCTTCAGGGATGGACAAGATATTCGGTAAAATATGGTAGAGTTCTTGGAAGAACTTAATCGTTAAAGCTAATAGTGTCAGTGAAAGTCCAAAATAAATAGGCGCTAAGATCCAACGTGAAGCATACATTGCTCTTTCGAAAAACTTTTCCATGAAACCCCTTTAAGTCGTGAATGATCGTTACAGGAAATCTGCGGTGCGTATTCTAACTGTAGCGGCTGTTATCAAGAAAGGTTTTTTTATTGTTTTACAGTTGTGGGATTTTTGTGGCGTACTCATGAAGAAATAATGAAATATTTATGATAAAAAGGTGACAAAATCCATACCCTCAATATTTTTATTTGCATTCATCTGTGTGATGCGCTCTAGTATGTTAATGTTTAAATAATATAGAAAAGTCGTGCATTAACAGTGATAGATGACCAATTGAGTTGTCTAGGTTGTTAGACATGAGTTGCATGGATAAAGGGACGTTTTCGATGTTGCGATATCGTCATAGATTAAAAAAAGCCCGTAAAAATAAAGGTGTACGCCGCCAGCGACTTCGCAATCGGTCTTTTTATATAGATAACAGACTAAACCATATGAAAAAAGTGAACATTGTCGTATTAACGGGAGCCGGTATTTCGGCTGAGTCAGGTATTCAAACATTTCGTTCCGCAGATGGTTTGTGGGAAGAGCACCGTGTTGAGGATGTTGCTACACCTGAAGGTTTTGAGCGAAACCCTCAGTTAGTTCAACGTTTTTACAATGAAAGGCGCAGACAGCTTCAGCAGGATAATATTAAACCCAATGCGGCACATTTTGCGTTAGCACAACTTGAAGAGTTGCTCGGCGATCGTTTTTTATTGGTCACACAAAATATTGATAACTTGCATGAAAGGGCTGGGAGTAAACGCATTATCCATATGCATGGTGAATTATTAAAAGTGCGGTGTAATTGGTCCAATCAAGTTTTGGAATGGAAAGGGGATTTGACCCCAGAAGATCGTTGCCATTGTTGTCAGTTCCCTCAACCATTACGGCCGCATGTAGTCTGGTTTGGAGAAATGCCAATAGGTATGGATATTATTTATCAAGCCCTTGAAAGTGCGACTATTTTTATTTCTATTGGCACCTCAGGACATGTGTATCCAGCTGCGGGTTTTGTCCATGAAGCAAAATTGCATGGTGCACATACTGTTGAGCTTAACTTAGAGCCAAGCCAAGTCGAAAGTGAATTCGATGAAAAACATTACGGATTGGCTAGCCATGTCGTCGTCGAATATATCAATCAATTGATAATGGAATTACAAGTTAAAGATACTGCACCGTAAATTTTAAGGGAAACGTCTGTTTCCCTTAACCGATCACGATTAATAAAAATAAGTTAAACATTTTCATCTAACATGGCCGGCATTGTGATTTCTTTCACGCAAGTTGCCTGGCTCGTACTAAGTATGAAACGGATAGCATTCACCACATCTTGTAACGGAATTAGCTTCCCTTCACTTTGTTCAATAACATTGTCTACAGTGACTGACAAAGGGTATTCAGTGGCTAAATATCCTAAATTCAGTATTGAAATACCAATTTTATCTTTTCTTAAAGTTTCCCTTAACGACTGGACAATACCCCTTAAAGCATATTTAGTCGCAGAAAAAGTGACTTCTTTTCCTTTATGATTATCAAGCCCCCACGTCGAACCGATGAGAATAATTTTGCTATTCCGGCCTAAACGTAAGTTGGGCAATAATGACTTGAGATTGAGCAGGCAAGCGCTGATATTAGTTTGGATCAAATTCAATATCTCACTGTCATCGCTTGTTTCGAAATGGTATTTATCGGTAAATGCAAATGATTCCCAGATACCTACATTATAAATTAAGGTATTAATAGGTTTATATTGAAGGGTACTTTTAATGATGTTAGCAGACTGACTGTCACTTAAATCCGCCTGGATCCAATGAAAGTTTGATTGTTCGAATGGCGGTTTAGAACGAGAAACACCATAGATAACGTCATCAGACTGAGGAACACCCTCAACGAGTGCTTTACCGACACCTTTACTAACACCATAAATTAAATAGGTATTTGACATATTTTTATTCACCTGAAATGAGCAGAAAGAAATTATTAGCCAAAGACGAGTCAACGAATATGAATCTTGTATAGCATGGCTATTGAAAAAATGATTGGTCAATAGTGCATTTATTGGTGAATAGTTAACTTAATTTGGCGCTTTAGATAACCACTAAATAATAAGGATAATGCTATAAACGTATTGCCCTTATTAATTGTAGGTATTTTGATAGGTGAAAAGTAATCATCGAAAAAAATAACATGTGAAAATTAAATATAATTTAAGCATTATCATGAAAAAAGCGTCAGCAATAACAGCAAAGCTGATTTGAAACAATAATTGATTCTGTGATCTTTCCCATAATATAGCTATTGATATTTTAAGGGGATGGGTATGGACAAACTCTTGGAGCGGTTTTTTGAGTATACGGCTTTTGATACACAATCGAAGCTGAACGCAAAAACAATACCTAGTAGCACCGGGCAGCTAAAATTTGCCCGAGCACTAGTTAAGGAATTGAATGAATTAGGATTTGAACAGGTTACGTTAACAGACCAAGGTTGTTTGATGGCCTCTTTACCATCAAATGTTGATTGGGATGTTCCTGTTATTGGCTTTATTTCTCATTTAGATACCTCGCCAGATTTTTCGGGTAAAAATGTTTGTCCTCAAGTTTTAGAAAACTACCGTGGTGGTGATATCGCTCTAGGTATCGGTGACGAAGTGTTATCGCCAGTGATGTTCCCTGTGTTACATGAAATGATCGGTAAGACATTGATCATGACCGATGGTAAAACTTTATTAGGTGCCGATGATAAGGCAGGGATCGCTGAAATTATCACGGCTTTGGTCCGTTTAAAGGGCAATAATGTGCCACATGGGAAAATTTGCCTAGCATTTACTCCTGATGAAGAAATTGGTCGAGGGGCCCGCCATATTGATTTTAAGCAATTTGATGCGCTATGGGCTTACACGGTTGATGGCGGTGGCGTTGGTGAATTAGAGTATGAAAACTTCAACGCAGCAAATGTCGGGATTAAAATTGTGGGTAACAACACACATCCTGGTAATGCAAAAGGGGTGATGGTGAATGCGCTCAATTTAGCCAACCGTATTCATTCAATGCTCCCCGCGGATGAAGTGCCTGAACATACTGAAGGCTATGAAGGCTTTTATCATCTTACCTCTATAAAGGGGACGGTAGAGAAAGCCGAACTCAACTACATTATTCGTGATTTTGATTTCGCCAGTTTTGAAGCAAGAAAGAAAAACATTATTCGAATTGCCGAAAAGGTAGGGGAAAACCTGCATCCAAGTTGTTATATCGAACTGACATTAGACGATACCTATTACAATATGTATAGGGAGGTGATGAAGTACCCCCATGTTGTTGAATTAGCAAAACAAGCCATGATTGACTGTGGTATTGAGCCTATTGTTCAGCCGATTCGAGGGGGAACAGATGGTGCTCAACTCTCTCACCGTGGTTTACCTTGCCCAAATATTTTTACTGGCGGTTATAATTTCCATAGTAAACATGAGTTTATTACCCATGAAGGTATGGAGCAAGCAGTTAGTGTAATAATGAGAATTGCGGAGCTTACTGCTATTCACGCTAGGCAATCATAAGTTCTCAAATATTGATTAAGCTCAGTGTGCTAACACATCTGAGCTTAATTTTTTGTATTTATTGAAAAAGTACAGAAATGCCACTTAATGCAAGTAAAACCCCCATAAGTAAATTGAAATACTTTAATATGTTCGGTTGTTTCAGCTTTTCGCGTAACTGACTACCAAACATCGCCCAAATAGCGACACAAGGCCAGTTAATTAGCGCAAATATGATAGCAACCAACATCATTGAGACATAAGGGGCACTCGTCGTTGTGTACATTGCCATTCCTGATATCGCCATCATCCAAGCTTTGGGATTAATCCATTGAAAAAGTGCGGCTTCAAGTAAGGTCAATGGTTTTGTTTCTTGTGGATTAACCTGCTCAATAGAATGGCTAATGGTTGTTTTCCATGCCAGCCAAAATAGATAAATCATGCCAAGGTACTTTAATATGGAGTAAACAAGCTGTGACGATTGAATAACTGTGCCTACACCGAGGCCCACTGCGATCAACATGATGAAAAAACCAACCGAAACGCCAACAGAATGCGGCAATGTTCTTTTAAAACCAAAATTGGTTCCTGAAGCAAGCAACATAATATTATTGGGGCCTGGGGTAATAGACGTCACAAATGAAAACAGTGATAAAGCTAAAAACGTTTCTATGTTCATAAAGTCATAATTAATAAGATGGTTATTAGTTGTGTGCTTAATCGCTATCTGATTAAGTCAAAATATTTTAGAAGCGAATTTTAAAAATACTTTATCTTTGAGTGCCTATAAAGGAAGGAATAGTACGTAATTTTTGAAACGGTAGGAATGTATTATAAGTAATAAACTAAATTAGACAGTCGTTAATTGTGTTATTTTAATAAACAGATAGTTAATAGCATTAATAATATTTTTATAATGATAACGTTATACTAATTATAATAAAATGAAAAATTAAAGGCTCATGATGCTGAGCCTTTAAAAGAATACGAGTTAGATACTTATGAAATGAATTAGTCGTCAAAATACCAATAGCCGTTATTGACTAATGCAGTGATAAGTGCGATGAAATTGACATCATCAATCGCTTCCCCAAGAGTCTGGCTATTCACTGAATCATTGCGGCATAGACTGTTAACGGCTTCATAGCAGGTCGTTTCTAAACATTCTCCATTGACGAAAAACTGATCGCCAACGCGTAATGCTCTAAGACCATTAAGTTTGTATAAGGTCTCATGTTGTGTTTTTAGCAAATCATAGATTTCATCGTGCTCGTAAGGTGGTTCAGGGGGGGCAATATCTAACTCATGACGAGACTGAGAAATAAACTCCCCTAACCATTTACGGAATAAATCAGGATCGTTAAGAAGTGATCCCATCATTTCACGCAACTTGATTTGCTCACCCTGTAAAATTTCCGCAGGATTATCACGGAACGATAAATCGGGGTCGCTGTAACGATAGCTGCCTAAATCATTTGAGATTAAATAGTCGGCAAAGCTACTCATTAGCTCACGGGTATTCGGTGCTCGAAAACCAACAGAATAGTTTAATGATGGCTCTATTGCGTACCCTTCGTGTGGGAACCCAGGGGGAATATACAGGATATCACCAGGTTCCATTTCCTCATCAATAATCGCATCAAAAGGCTGTACTTGTAGGAGGTCAGGATGTGGGCAATGTTGTTTCATCGGAATTTTTTCCCCAACACGCCAACGGCGACGACCTTCTCCTTGAATAATAAACACATCGTATTGATCAAGATGAGGACCGACTCCGCCACCTGGCACTGAGTAAGAAATCATCAAGTCATCCATACGCCAATCGGAGAGCACACGAAACGGTTTCATTAAGGCTGCACTTGGATGATGCCAGTGATCCACGGCTTGCACTAAAATAGACCAATTTTCTTCACCGAGGTGGTCATAGCTTTCAAATGGGCCGTGACCTACTTGCCAAATACCCTCTTTGTGGCTGACTAAACGGCTATCAACCTCATCTTCCATTGCCAAACCTGCAAGCTCGTCTGGTGAGATAGGATCAATAAAACGCGTAAACCCTTTTTTGATAAGCAGTGGGCGCTTCTGCCAGTGACTGTCAAGGAAACTTTGCCAGTCAAGATTGAGTGTATAATCCATCTTATTGTCCCTAGTAAAAAAAACTTCTTAGATAGTATACCTGAAATGGTTAGCAAAGTAGGGGGGAAACGGACTCACATCACAGATTAGCTATCTTCAATCATGGATTGCTGCCGAAATGTGACGGCTAAACGAGCGCCACCGAGTGGGCTATCACTAATGGTGATCTCTCCCTCGTATTGATCGATGATATCCACCGCAATAGATAATCCTAAACCTTGACCGGGGCGTAGTGTATCTGCCCGTTGGCCTCGCACAAAAATTAAGCTACGTTTGCTTTCAGGCACGCCGGGTCCATCATCATCAACAAACAATGTCAGGCTATCAGTCCCAACGGCGGCGGTGACTTCAACAAATTCCAAACAATATTTGCAGGCGTTTTCCATAATATTACCCATGACTTCCATAAAGTCATTCGGTTGACCTAACCAAGTGATCTCTGGGGAAATATCGACTGTAATAGAAACGCCTTTGTGTTGATACACTTTGTGTAGCGCACTTGCTAAGCTATCGAGTATCGATGGAACTGATGAGATCTCTCGAAGCATCAGGTTTTCATCCCCTTGTGTTGACGCGCGATGCAGATAATATCCGACTTGCTGGGAGATGCGGCCAATTTGTTCCAACATGATGGGTTCTGCTTGGTCGATATTCATTTGCTTGCCAGAACGCAGCAAACGCAGGGTTGATTGTAAAACGGCAAGTGGTGTTTTGAGGCTGTGAGTTAAATCAGATAACGTGGTTCGATATTTACTATAACGTTTTCGCTCGTTAGTTAACAAAATATTCAGATTACGCACTAACCCCCTCAGCTCAGAAGGTGGATTTTCATCAAGGCTATCGCGCTCACCTTTTTCAAGGCTACTGAGTTGGGAAACCAAAGACTTAATAGGACGTAAGCTCCAATAAGCGGCAAGCCAAAGTAAAGGAATGACTAAAATCAGGTTAGCGAGCAATACATAGCCAAACCATTCCCACACTAACCCTGTATTTTGTAAATCTTGAGGCAGGGTATCGACGACGACAATAGTCAAGGGAGGAAGTTTCTCACTCGCCGCATATTGATTAACAGAAACGGAGTGGGTAAGTGGTTCATCATCACTCTCCATTTTATCCAGCTTATTGTTATATTCGGGATTGTCATCAAGGAGTTGGCGAGTTTCTCGGATATTGGTGTCAATCTCGTACAACCCCTCTTTTTTTAGCCAACTATTGCGGATTAAGCGTTCAACACTAGGCACATCCCGTTGCCGCCATAGTACTTGCCCTTGTTCATCATAAATAATGATCAGGGTAGGGTTATTTAGCGTGAAATTGGGGGGGACGCGAATGTCAATTTTGTTATTTTGCCATTGGGCGAGACTGTAAATCAGGTTACTTTGGCTGCGCAGTAGTGTGTAAGTGGTTTTATCGAAACTAATTAAATAGCCCAGTATTGCTACGATGCCATAGGACAAGGTTAATGCGAGGATCACAGCAGACGTCGCGCACAAAAAGCGTGCGCGTAACGAAAGAGGCTTAACTTTAAATTTGCTTAGCCACATATTAACCATTCACATCAAAACGGTAGCCTTGGCCACGTACAGTTACGATAACTTCATCACTATGAAATTGTTGAATTTTCTTTCTTAATCGACCCATTAGGACATCAATAGTGTGGCTTTCTCTGAGTTCTGCATCTGGATACAGTTGGCGCATTAATGAGTCTTTGCTGACGACTTTACCGTTATTGCGTAATAAGGTCTCGATAATGGTATATTCAAATGCCGTCAGTTTGACGGCTTCACCATTTACCGTAAATTCTTTGCGCGATAAGTCGATAACAAAGTTACCTAACTCTAATACTTGCGATGCTAGCCCGCTATTTCTGCGCATCAATGCTTGCATACGTGCGACTAGTTCTTCGAGTTGGAAAGGTTTTGTAACATAGTCATCAGCACCGCTATTAAGCGCTTGCACCTTTTCTTGCCAGCTTTCACGGGCAGTCAATACGAGCAGTGGAATATTGACATGATTACTACGCCAGCGTTTGATCATGGACAGGCCATCTTCATCGGGCAAGCCTAAATCGACAACCGCGATATCTGGGCAGCTTTCATGCAAAAAGTAATCTGCTTATTTTGCGTCTTCAGCTGAATCAACCTGATGACCCAGTTCTTTAAGTTGAACAGTTAAGTGGTGACGAAGTAACGCATTGTCTTCGACGATAAGAATACGCATCTGAAACCCTCATAGTAATAAAGAGATAGTGTCCGCTATGATGATAGTAGCACTAGAAGTAACATGGTAAAAAGAGTTCTCAGCTGCGACAAGGGATTAAATAAATATAAGTCAAACAAAAGAGAAAAAAAGCGTTCTTTTCGAGTCATAAAGTTGTATTAGAGCGCTTTTCGCTAATAAGGACATAGAGTAGATAAAAAAAGGCGGCGCATTGGCCGCCAAATTAAATAGGCTAAAATTATTTCAGCTCATCAATAAATGCGACTGCGTACCCAATATAGTTCGCTGGCGTCATCTCTTTTAAGCGGGCTTTTTCATGCTCAGGCAGTTCTAAACCATCAATAAACTGTTTCATTCCTTCCGCGGTAACACGTTTACCACGAGTTAATTCTTTCAGTTTTTCATACGGTTTTTCAATGCCATAGCGACGCATAACCGTTTGAATTGGCTCAGCTAACACTTCCCAGTTTTGGTCTAACTCGTCCAGTAAATGCTGCTCGTTCACTTCGAGTTTATTTAAGCCTTTCAGAGTGGATTGATAGGCAATTAATGCATAACCTAAACCAACCCCCAAGTTACGTAGCACCGTTGAGTCGGTTAAGTCACGCTGCCAGCGTGAAACAGGTAGTTTGCTCGCTAAATGGCCTAAAACAGCATTTGCTAAGCCCAAGTTGCCTTCGGAGTTTTCAAAGTCGATAGGGTTCACTTTGTGTGGCATGGTAGAAGAGCCGATTTCCCCTGCAATCGTTTTTTGCTTGAAGTGATTTAAAGCAATATATCCCCAAATATCACGGTCAAAATCTAACACAATGGTATTAAAACGTGCGACACAGTCGAAGAGTTCAGCAATATAATCATGAGGTTCAATTTGCGTAGTGAATGGATTCCATTGAATACCTAATGAAGTTACAAAAGTCTCACTGAATTCATGCCAGTTAACTTCTGGGTAAGCCACCATATGGGCATTGTAGTTACCCACTGCACCATTAATTTTGCCTAAAATTTCAACTTGTTGTAGCTGGCGGAATTGACGTTCTAAGCGGTACGCAACGTTGGCAAATTCCTTACCAATGGTTGAAGGGGTTGCTGGCTGTCCATGGGTACGGGATAACAATGGTAAATTGCGGTATTCATATGCCATTGCCTTAACTTTATCGATAATTTGACGCCATTGAGGCAAAAGAACCTCTTCCCGTGCCGTTTTGAGCATCAAGGCGTGAGATAAGTTATTGATATCTTCCGAGGTACACGCAAAATGGATAAATTCTGAAACCGCATGCAGTGCCGGAATATGTTCAACTTTTTCTTTGAGGAAGTACTCTACGGCTTTAACATCATGGTTAGTTGTGCGCTCAATCTCTTTGATCCGCATCGCGTCTTTTTCGCAGAAGTTCTCCACAATTTCATCTAAGTAAGCGATTGCGTCGGCATCAAATGAAGGAACTTCTTTAATTTGAGCGGTTGCCGCCAGTTTTTGTAGCCAGCGAACTTCAACTTGCACGCGAAATTTCAGTAAGCCAAACTCACTAAAAATAGTGCGTAAAGCGCTGACTTTATCACCGTAACGGCCGTCAATCGGGGATACAGCGGTCAGTGAGGATAATTCCATTGGTAGCAACTCCAGATTTAAAGGTGAGACAAAATTTCTTTCGCCTGATTAGCCAGACGATTGCGAGAAAACATCAGTTGGATGCGACTTCCACCCACTTGTTGCCAAAGTACGGTTGAGCGAATACCGGCAAGCAAAATTGCGCGAACTTTAGCCTGAACTAAGGTGTTTTTCAGAATGTCAGGAGAGCCCGTCACTTGGATCCGTGGGCCCGCAGGGCTAACGACATCAACGTAAATCCCAGCAAGTGCATTAAATACGCCTTCAGAAAGTGGTTCGAAATAACTTGCTTGGCGTTCAAATTGCTCAATACGTTGACCAAGCTTATTCATAGCGTCTTCATCTTTATTAAGACGACGCTCAAGTGCCATCAAGCTTAGCATGTAGCGAGTCATTTCGGCAGATAACCCACTATTACCGCCCGTTAGCATACCTAACATAGCACCTAAACCAGTTTTGAGGTTTGCGGTGTTATTTCCATAGACATCCAAGGTTGAGCTTGGATTCATATTGGTTAGGCTATTGACCATTGTTTCGGCATCGCTGTCGAGGCAGGTGCCTTCATGTGCAAGCTTTTGAACCATGGCGCTTGCTTGGCAAATACCGGCTAAGGCAAGCGTGATGTCGTAATAGTTTTTAGCCACAGCTACTCCTGAATACGGGCTTCAATAATGCCGCCACCGAGGCAGACTTCGTCAAGATAAAATACTGCGGATTGCCCAGGGGTAACCGCAGCAACAGGGTAATCAAATATGACTTCAATTCGGTCGCTATCAATAGGGGTGACCATGCAAGGGATATCCCCTTGACGGTAACGGGTTTTGACCACACAACGTAATGGTTGAGTTAGGGGTTCTCTATCAACCCAATGCAGTTGTTGTGCAATCAAACCTACTGACATCAAACGTGGATGCTCGTGACCTTGTGCAACGATAAGAATATTATTTTCAACGTCTTTATCGACAACATACCAAGGTTCTTCCGACCCATCTTTCGTACCGCCAATGCCTAACCCTTTACGTTGCCCTAATGTGTGATACATCAACCCTTCGTGCTGACCAATTGTATCCCCCTCCACTGTGACGATAGGACCCGGTTGAGCAGGGAGGTAACGGCCTAAGAAGTCACGGAATTTACGCTCACCAATAAAGCAAATGCCGGTTGAGTCCTTTTTCTTCGCCGTAATTAAGCCTATTTCTTCTGCAATACGGCGGACTTCAGGCTTTTCAAGTTCACCAACAGGGAACAGGCTTTTTGATACTTGTTCATGGCTTAAGGTGTACAGAAAATAACTTTGGTCTTTGTTGCCATCTAGCCCCCGGAGTAACTGGCTTTTCCCGTTAACATCACGGCGGCGGACATAGTGACCTGTCGCTATGTAATCTGCCCCTAAATCTTCAGCGGCAAATTCTAAAAAGGCTTTAAATTTGATTTCTTTATTACACAGAATATCAGGGTTCGGTGTACGACCCGCTTTGTATTCGGTTAAGAAATGTTCGAATACATTATCCCAATATTCCGCAGCAAAGTTGATGGTATGTAACTCGATGCCGAGTTTATCACACACAGCCTGCGCATCAGCAAGGTCAGCTGCTGCGGAGCAATATTCCGTATCATCATCCTCTTCCCAGTTCTTCATAAACAGACCAACCACCTGATACCCTTGCTGCTGGAGCAAATAGGCGGATACGGATGAGTCAACACCACCGGACATACCGACGATGACTTTTTTCAGGCTGTTATCTGATTTGGTACTGTTATTTGACATGGAAATAGTCTCACTGCGGAAAAATCAAGCCCCATACTTTAGCATGTTGACCCCTTATTGCACCAGAGTTAGAGAGAATATTATTGCTTGGCGGCGATTTCACCAAGCAAAGCGAGTTATTGATAATGAGACCCATAAGCTGAAAGAATATCCAGCGGGTAACTTACCCCGGTTTGAAAGCAACGCAAACTTTCTGCGACTAATGGAGAACGCAGGCAGTCGCTTTCTAAAATATCATTTGCCGTTACCCAATGGCAGCAGGCGATATCATTGTCTTGTGGGTGGGGTTCACAAATTGATTCAAGTTCAACAGCAAATAAAAATCGAATAAATTGTGTGTTATCGGGGGCAACCCATTGATGAATATGAATTAATTTCGTAAGTGATGCCTGTATGCCCGTTTCTTCGAGTAATTCGCGCTCAGCGGCTTGTATCAGGGTCTCGTTGGCTTCCAAATGGCCAGCGGGTTGGTTCCATGTGGGTTTACCATTGATCCATTCCTCAACAACCAGAAACTTGTCTTTTGCATGGACAATCGTTGCGACAGTAACATTAGGTTTAAACAATATTGACCTCCATCCATTCACCTACGGATAAATTTCCTAAATTAAACTCCCCCATTTGATAACGAATTAAGCGCAGTGTTGGGGCTCCAATATTTGCCGTCATCCGGCGAACTTGGCGATTACGGCCTTCGTATAAGGTAATTTTAAGCCAGCTTGTTGGAATATTTTTGCGTTCCCTAATAGGGGGATTGCGAGGCCATAACCATGCGGGTTCGTCAACTAACTCAACCTCTGCCGGTAGCGTAGGACCATCATTTAACATAAGCCCACGACGAAATTGCGCAAGGGCTTGTTCATCAGGGATCCCTTCTACTTGAGCATAGTATATTTTCCCTGTTTTTTTCTGAGGTTGAGTTAAACGAGCCTGTAACTTTCCATCATTCGTCAAGACTAATAAGCCCTCGCTATCTCTATCAAGGCGTCCCGCAGCATAAACATCGGTGATTGGAATATAGTTTTTTAAGGTATCGCGACCTTGCTCATCAGTAAATTGCGGCAGTACATCGAAGGGCTTGTTGAACAGAATGACTTTGCGAGGTGCCTGTATTACTGTTGGTTTAGCCGACATTCGTTTGTTCCGATATTTTAAATCAGTTGAGCGTTGATGTACTTTGTGTTTTTTTTGCGCTGATTTAGCGGTCGGCTTATTCATAATGATCCAATAATGAATTGTTAATACTAATTAATTTAATCGATGACGACTAGGCATAGTGTAGAAGATTTACCGATAAAATCCTAGGAACCCCGTTGCTGCGTAGCTGCAATATTTAATTAACAACTTTAAAATCATTGAAATCAATAAATTCAATTTTTCATTTAAAAATAAGCACATATGGCATAATTGTAATGACGATAGTGTGAGCAAAACGTATTTTTAATTTGCGTTATCTTGTTAATATAAATTTTACTAAAGAGGTGATTAAGTGGGACGATGACCTCAAGAAAACGCTTTTTATCAAAATAAATTTATTTATTAAAAATGAAGTAGTCAAACTAATGCATTGATTTGCAAGTGGTTATCAATGCGTTCCTTTTTAACTGATAAATTAGGTCAGTACGTTAAATGCGATCGCCATTGAAGCTTAGATGAGTAATCATTGGCGTTCGACGCAGATTGAAGTAGTATTGACACGTCTCTTACAAAAAATTAACAAGCAAAATACGCAAGTGAAAGGAGAGGTTAATGGAAAGCAAAGTAGTAGTTCCGGCAGAAGGCGCTAAAATTACCATTGATGCAAAAGGCAAACTAAACGTTCCGAACAACCCAATTATCCCTTATATTGAAGGTGACGGTATTGGTGTTGATGTCACTCCAGCAATGTTAAAAGTCGTTGATGCGGCAGTTAAAAAGGCCTACAACGGTGAGCGCAAAATTTCTTGGATGGAAATTTACACTGGCGAAAAATCTACACAAATTTATGGTAAAGACGTTTGGTTACCAGAAGAAACTCTCGATTTAATCCGTGATTACCGCGTTTCAATTAAAGGTCCTTTAACAACTCCAGTTGGTGGTGGTATTCGTTCATTGAACGTTGCACTGCGTCAACAGCTTGATTTGTACATCTGCTTACGTCCTGTACGTTACTACAAAGGTACGCCAAGTCCAGTCAAACAACCTGAACTGACAGATATGGTTATCTTCCGCGAAAACTCCGAAGATATCTACGCAGGTATTGAGTGGAAAGCAGGCTCAGCAGAAGCTGACAAAGTGATCAAATTCCTGAAAGATGAAATGGGCGTAACAAAAATCCGTTTCCCACAACAGTGTGGTATCGGTATTAAACCTTGCTCAGAAGAAGGAACAAAACGTTTAGTTCGCGCTGCAATTGAATATGCAATTGATAATGGCCGTGATTCAGTGACCCTGGTTCATAAAGGAAATATTATGAAATTCACTGAAGGTGCATTCAAAGATTGGGGCTACCAATTAGCGCAAGAAGAATTTGGCGGTGAATTATTAGATGGCGGTCCATGGGTTAAAATTAAAAATCCTAAAACGGGCAAAGATATCATTATTAAAGATGTGATTGCAGATGCATTCTTACAGCAAATTCTACTGCGTCCAGCGGAATATGATGTCATCGCGTGTATGAATCTCAATGGTGACTACATTTCTGATGCATTAGCCGCGCAAGTGGGGGGTATCGGTATTGCTCCAGGTGCTAACATTGGTTCTGAGTGCGCGTTGTTTGAAGCAACTCACGGTACTGCTCCTAAATATGCAGGTCAGGATAAAGTCAACCCAGGTTCTATCATTCTGTCCGCTGAAATGATGCTGCGTCATATGGGCTGGACTGAAGCCGCTGACCTAATCGTTAAAGGTATGGAAGGCGCAATCGAAGCGAAGACCGTAACGTATGACTTTGAACGTCTGATGGATGGCGCTAAGCTGCTGAAATGTAGCGAGTTCGGCGACGCAATTATCAAACATATGTAATTGATTATCTGATGTGATTAATAACGGGAGCTTAATAGTTCCCGTTTTTTATTACCACTTCTGAAACGGTTATCAAAAAGTTATCAAAACGAATTATCAAAACCCACCTATATTTCGACCTTTAAATAACAACTTTTACCCAATCTTTACCCCGATCATCATTATATTTATCAGTCATTTTTTGCGATTTATGACCTAGCAAATCTTTAGACGCTCTTTTTTTAAGGATCTAGCGTATAAGTTGTTCCTTAAAATACTGAGCGCCGTCTCTAATTGCTTCATCGGCAATATTCATCATGCGGCTATAATGCAAAAAAGCATGCAATGTGCCTGAGTACATTTTATATGTGCAAAGCAACTGATTGGTTTTTAATGTTTCAAATAATGCAATGCTATCATCTAAAAGGGGGTCAAACTCAGCACTAGCAATAAAACAAGGTGGAATATTATAAGTTAAATCATTATTGAATAAACAGTAGTATGGTGCTTCACGACTTCCGGAATGACCAAGATAGGCATTATCATAATATTCAAGATCTTCTCGCTCCAATCCATCCCATTTACAGCCATAAAGTCGACGACTTACGGAGTCTCGTAAACCATAAAGGCCATACCAAAGTAAAATTGCCTTAATTTCTTTATTTGCAATACAATTATCGCGAAGCCAGAGGGCGACAGCTAATGACAACATTGCCCCTGCTGAGTCACCAGCAAAACCAGTTTGCGTCATATCAATTTGATATTTTTTAGAGTTTAGTGAATAAAATTGATAAACCGCAGAGATTTCTTCAATTGCTTGAGGGTAGCGAGCTTCTGGCGATAAGGAGTAATCGACGCCAATTACAGTGCAACCAGTATATAGTGCGAGTAATCGCATTATCCTATCATGAGTATCAAGGTTACCTAAAATAAACCCGCCACCATGAAGATAAAATAGTGTCGCAGGTGTGTTGATTGTAGGTTGAAATATCCGTGTAAGAACTTCTCCATAGGCGGTGAGAACGCTAACATCAAGAGTTGAGTGCATGGTGGGCGCATCTTCGTTCCAATATTTCCTATCTTTAATATAGGCATCACGCACCGAGAATAAGTCAGTATTTTGTGGCGTATCTGACGTGTTTTCTGCATAAAAATTTATTACTTTTTTCATCTCGGGCGAAATGAGATCCAGTACGTTTATTTTATTGTTAGGGTTCATTTTTTCTCCTACTATTTTGCCTATATTGTAGAAGACATGAATTATTAATTTGTGATCATGTTATCCAATATTAAAAGCTGGGTCTTCTGTTATACATTCCTTTTTTAACCGGCGTTTTTAAGTTTGAGAGGGCTCTGTTAGTTAAAGTCAATGACCCTAAATAATGATTATTAATTGGATAATTTTTAAATTTTAGAAATATAAATTAAGTGGTGAGGTTAAATAAATATTCTAAATTTGTACTGACTTGATAGGCACTTTTTAATTAAGCACATAATGATAGAAAAGGGGGGGATCGATGACAAACAATATGCCGAAGGATTTAAACGTAAAATTTAAAGCAAGTTACTGAAAAATGTTATCATATAGACAGTGCGGGTAGTTCTTTATTTAACAGAATAAAGTTTTTCGTAAAGAAATGTAAAGCATCGCTTGAATTTCTACTTAGCGCCCTTATATAGTTAATGCACCAAAGCAAACTTAATTGTGGTGCAAGCTAATATGTTTTTAATTTGGTTTAAATATTGAAGGAGAAATTATGTCTAACATTAGATCTTTTTCATTATTCCCGACATTATCGGATAGTTTGCTTTCAAACCGCTTTGATCAGATGGATCGTTTGTTTAGTCAACTAACAGGTAATAGACCTATCACCTCAGACCACCCTTATAACTTAAAACAAATTAATGATGCGCATTATCAGCTTACGGTAAGTGTGCCAGGTTATAAGGAAAACGAGTTAACCGTCTCCTTGAAAGGTGGCAAACTTTGTATTCAAGGGGAACAAGCTGCTGAATTAGTTGATGAGTCAGAAAAGTGGATCCACCAAGGGATAACGCAAAATAAATTTTCTCTTGAGTTTAATCTAGGTAAAAATGTAAAAATCGAAAAAGCGGGATTATCCAGTGGGTTATTAACATTAGATATTGAATATGAAATTCCTGAAGAGGAAAAGCCGCAACTCATAGCTATTGAGAATAAAGAAACAAAAGCATAACGCGATTGTTTTATAGCCCGCCCCCAGTTATGGCGGGCTTTTTATTACAAAATTTTAGTGCACGAGAAATAAACGGAATAAAAAAACACAATGAGAATAATACTTTCATACTCTTTTAGATCTATTTTAGGAAAAATATGAGCTAACAAGTGGTTCACTACCTAACATTAAAAATGTTGAACAGTGTATGACTAATTACGCTAAAGGAGAGTAATATCTTTATTTAATTATAAAGCTATACAGGCATAAAATAAGTACAGTAATTTTACCAGAACTAACGTAATTAACCATTAGAGCAGTGTTCAAAATTGAGTTTGGCTTGCTTAATAGCTTGTTTTTCAATGTCTCGCAAGGTGAGGTTCATCATATCTAATCCTTTTATATCCATCTTGAAGCGATGGACAGATTTATCATCACCTGTCAGTATTATATCTAAGCCAATAGGTTTTGAGTTATCTTCTAAGATAATGATTTGAGTCAGATTAAATCGCATTGGGCACCTCAAATATCAATTGTAAAGTATTAATCTACACTAAATATCGATGTATTACTTTAATAAAAGGTTACATAATGTAACAAATAACACGTTGATACGAATGGAATTAATTAGAAGCCCTTATGTTTTTTTTTGTTAATAATACTTATTAACCGTTTAAATACCGGGGGGGAATTTTTAATTTATTTATTTCGATGGTATTAATCATGCTAATCAATTAATAGGTTAGAACAGTAATATACTTAGGCTAGACTATATAAAAAAACCCCTTACTAACAAGGGGCATCTAATGGAAATATAGCTATATTATAATTGTTATCTAGGGGCTGTTTATCTTTGATGGTCAATTTTTATTCGAGTTAAAGCCATTTTAGGCAAGGAGAGAGGTGCAACACCTAAACTAGCTAAGAACCTCTCAACACAGCATCAAATGAGTGAAACGTGCTTTAATCGAACCCATAGGTCAGCCTTTAGGAACAATAGTTGATTCAAATCGTCGTTAGTCAGCACGACGTCTCCATTGATCCTTTTTTTAGGTTGTTGGTTAACTTTTTAGCGGTAAAAATCATCAGCAAAGATAAACAGCCCCTAGGTATCTGTCATCCTGACAGATATTGAAATCATAACAGCAAAATGGCTTTAATCCAAATTAGAGTATTCATTTTTGCAGTTAGCGGAAGATTAAGAATAAAAGTTATTTTATAACATGTCGTTACTGCCGCTAGTCTCCTTGAGGGTAAAGGGTAACTGATAGAAGTGGGGAAGGCATGCTTCAGCGACCAGTGTCGACCAATATACGTAAACATGACTATAAAATACATACTCAAGTTAACATTTTAATCAGGATTGGTTCAGCGTTACATCAAATTTAATTGATGCCTTCTAGATATTTGACATAAGTTAAATGATATTTTTTTGATATTAGTGAAAATAGAAGGGATTGATATAAATTAATAAACCATTGGAGCTGTTGCATATGTTTCCTGAATACCGTGACTTAATTTCTCATCTTCGTCAGTCAGACCCGCATTTTCGCTCACTTTTTGATAAACATAACCAACTAGACCATGAAATTTCTAGATTAGAGCATCCCGATAGAAGTGGCTATAACGATGAAGTTGTTGAGCTAAAAAAACAGAAATTACGATTAAAGGAAGAAATACATCAAATTCTAAAAACATCATCAAGGGTGGAGAAATAAATCAGCATGTCCGTAGCGGATATTACAACTAATGATAGCATACACGCTATCATTAGTTCATAAAAACCACCTACAAGAGGTGGTTAAATTCTAATAATCAAATAGTTAATCAATATACTCGTCAGTATTAAGCACAATCATGTTACCCGAAATGCGGCCATTACGGTTATTAATGGTGGGGGCGGTTATTTTCGTAATTGCCTTTGAGTGAATTTTCCCTTGTTGGTTATTGATATATTCTGTCGCGTTAATTTCCACATTGCGACCAGAATTTATGCTTCCATGTTGATTATTGATATGGCCCGCATTGATAACAACATCACTAACGGTATCGATGTTACCGAGTTCATTATCAAATAGATTAGTGACATTGACCTCCAGCCCAGCGTTATTCGCTGCTTTTTCTTGCAGATTGGTTTTTATTGAAGCAAGGTAGTTAGCAGCAGATGTTCCTTTGATAGCGATCCCGCCATCGGTGGTCTCTAGTCCACCTACTTTGTTATTGAGCCCATAATTTGCGGCTACATCAGCAAAACCACTTGAATAGGAATTTATAACAAAGCCTGAATCGAGTAGCATGCTGTCTTTAGCGCGAATATAACCTTGACCATTAAAGAGTTCTTCTGTCGCTTTGATGTTTATGCTTTTTGCATCAATAAAACCTAAGAAATTAGACAAATAATTTGAATCAATCACCAATTTATCAGCTGAAATTAAACCGGATTCATTAAGAAGGCGGTCACCTTTAATGGTGGTTTCATTTTCCCCTGAAATTATTTTTCCGTAATTATTCATATAAGTAGTGTCTATTTTTACTGCCTTGCCACTATTAACTGTAGAATAGCCGTTTTTAAACTCTCTACCAAGCTTGAGGTCAATTCTTCCGTTTTTAGTCTCCATTGCAGAGTAATCATTGAGTAGATTATAAGAGTCAATTTCTATTCTACGCTTAGCGCTGAGCGTAGAATTTTGGTTAGTAATATCTTGAGCAGCGTTAATGACAAGGTCTCTTCCCGCCGTTATCGTAGAGTTTGTATTGTGGAGATTATTAACAGTAATATTGATATCGCCACCAGCAATAATTCTATCCTTAGATTGTTTGTTCGATGCAACCTGAATCAAATCACCTTTTGATTGGATGTAAACATTAGCGTCTGCTGATTTTATTAACCCTTGAGTATTATCAATATTGCTGGTGCTCTTGATATCTAAATTTTGTTTAGCCAAAATTTGCCCGTTATTACGGATTTCATTGGCGTAAATATCAATATTCCCCGTTGATTCAATACTATTTTGATTGTTCAACAACTGTCCAGCTGAATTAATAGCTAATCCATTATCACCAGCAGAAATCACACCTAAATTACGAACGCCAGCACCCTTTTCAGATGTAATTAAGGTAATTTTATTCGCATACATTCCGCCAAGAGACGAAACATCAATGCCGCTTTGTGGTGAGCTTCCTTGACCTAAAATGTTGATATAGTCATTACCGGTAGAATCGATCAAATTGCTTCCAGAAATAATTTTTAGTTCTTTAGTTTTGATTTTTCCATTAATAGCCGCGTGACGAGAAAAAATTTCTGTGGGAGAGTCGTTTGTTAAGTCAGAATTGATCTGAACATAACCTTTTTCGACGTTATAAGCGATGATATCACCGTTAGAGACAATAGGTTTACCTGTTGTGAGTGTTGTACTTTGAGTGTTAATAAATCCACAATCATTACATGTGATACCGGATGGGTTAGCAATAATAACTTTGGCGTTAGTGCCTGCAACTTCGACGATACCATTTAGTACAGAAGCGTTGTTAGAATTTACTTCATTCAAAATAACTTTCGCAGTGCCTGCTGATAAATTAGCGTTTCCATTAATTAATCCGCCTGTTTTGCTAACAATGTTATCTTTACTGTTATTTAATATGACACCTTTCTTGTCAACATTAAATTGCTGATATGTATTGTGTGAAATACCTTTATCACTAGCTTTGTTTATATGAACAATCGTTGGTCCATTAGACTGGTTCATAACGCCAGCACCATTGTTGCTAATAATCCCAGATTGTGCCGCTGCACTAAAACTAAGAATTGTAGAAATGTATAGAACAATAGGTTTAACTTTCACTTTTGGCGAATTAAATTGGTTCATAAAATGTCCCTAAATATGACTTTGATTAAATTTAAATATTTTTATGCCCTACAAAGTATGATGAAATAAAAAAATAAATAAATTTAATTTTTTTAAAAAAATATTTCTTTTCATCTGTAAGTTAAAATAATGGAAATGTAAAAATACCAGAGCAAAATCCCATGTGATTGTTTTTATTCAATTAAATCAATGGATAGTATTTACTCTGTTATAGTGTTGATGAGGAAAATTGCGTAAATAAATATACTTACTTGACTTTTCTTTTAAATTTAGATCAATAAACATATTTTATGTAAACTGTTTTTAAAAGATAATTGACACTAGACTCTCATTTACTAATAGAGATATTTCGTTCAGCCTGTTTTCAATTGATATAAGTATAGAAATAATTTTATTAGCAGAAAAAATATTCCTTTTACTGTAATAGGCTAAGTATTGCGCAAATAGCGAATAGATGCTTCAAGGGTAATAGATGTTGTCGGTAGGTAGGGTGGTATTGCAGTGTGTATTGTGATTTCACCTCAAATAAATAGTACATTCGTGAAAACAATTAGCTTGTTTTCTATATCTATATAATAAATAAAGATTATTTCACCATTAATCAACGAAAAGTACGCCAGGGATGAGTAAAAAACCTGGCTATTTCTCTCTCAAATATTACAAAACATTTCCACTCCTAAAAGGTTATCTGTTTGTATTATAAAACAAATATGACTTATGTTTAATTATTTTTGTGTAATTATTTAACATTTCACTGTTATTTTGATACACACTTAACGTGTTTTTATCGAAAGACATATTGTATCTTTATTTCATCGAAAGGCGGTGGTTAAAACGCCAAACAAGGAAAGAGGTGAAATATAAATTCAGCTTTTTCCTATTCAATCGAATTTAAAACTTTTAACTTTATCGAATTCAATTTTAAGAGGCTACACTTATGTCAATGTTCAAAAAATTAACGTCAGCTTTTATTGTTTCTAGCACTTTATTAAGCCCACTGGCAATGGCTGAAAAACAAGGGGCGACGGTAACGTTTGAAGCAACAGTACGCAACGCAAGTTGCGTTGTATCATCAACGACAGAAGGCGCAATGGTGAACTGGGGCGTTTTCACAACACAAGAGCTTGAAGGCGTTAACGCGGGCACAGCGATTGGTGATGAAAAAGAGTTCTATTTGACACTGACAGAGTGTTCCGCAGATACACAAGCAGAAGACGCGGTGGTTTCGGTGTATGCATCAGGTGCAACCTCTGCTTTTGACCCAACGTTATTTGCTAACTCAGCGTCAAAATCGATGGCGGTCAAGTTACAAGCTATTGATGCAGATAATAACGGGGTGTTATTGACACCAAACAAGTATCAAGATGTGAAGTTATCGCATAAGCTAGCTGAAAATGGTTTTGCCAATATTCCGATGAAAGCTTCATTAATTATGGTTAATAAAGCATTAACAGGTGATAGTTTAAAAGTGCCAGTCACTTTCACTGTTGCATATAATTAATCAAAATAAACAGACCTAATGCCAGCATTGAGAAAAATCTCTTTGCTGGCATTAACTTATTTTGGCTTCAGCCCGTTTAAGTCGCGCTAGCGTCTTAAACATAAAATCCCCGCTTTGCGGGGGCATTTCCCATCGTCCACGACAGAACAACCTGCCAATACTATCTGTAGATTTTCTCTATGGGATATTTTATATAAAAAGATAAACCCTATCATGCTTGGGGCTGTTGACCTTTGTTGCTGATTTGTACCGCTAAAAAAGGTCAATTCTTATTTTTGTTGAAATAGTCGTAATACGGCATGTCTATCGTGATCAAGCGCATATTGGCTTCAACGCTTTCCTTATTTATTTCCTGGTTCAACCACTCTGGATATAACTTGATTGGCTTTCTTGTTATTACTGAAGCATGTGATAAATAAGATGAGTATCTGATTTAGGTAATTATACTTATTTTTAATAGAGATATGTAACGAATGATATAGATAACATTTTATGGCAGAACACCAAAAAAATAACGATGATGGCTGAATAGCGCAACTTATCTATATGAAGCGCTATTTTTTTACCTTTAAATGATTATGGCGTTAAAGAAAAAATCATCTTTCCCCCTCTCAAATATGACAAAATATTTCTACTCCTAAAAGGTTATCTGTTTGTATTATAAAACAAATATGACTTATGTTTAATTATTTTTGTGTAATTATTTAACATTTCACTGTTATTTTGATACACACTTAACGTGTTTTTATCGAAAGACATATTGTATCTTTATTTCATCGAAACGCGGTGGTTAAAACGCTAAAAAGGGAAAGAGGTGAAATATAAATTCAGTTTTTTCCTATTCAATCGAATTTAAAACTTTTAACTTTATCGAATTCAATTTTAAGAGGCTACACTTATGTCAATGTTCAAAAAATTAACGTCAGCTTTTATTGTTTCTAGCACTTTATTAAGCCCACTGGCAATGGCTGAAAAACAAGGGGCGACGGTAACGTTTGAAGCAACAGTACGCAACGCAAGTTGCGTTGTATCATCAACGACAGAAGGCGCAATGGTGAACTGGGGCGTTTTCACAACACAAGAGCTTGAAGGCGTTAACGCGGGCACAGCGATTGGTGATGAAAAAGAGTTCTATTTGACACTAACAGAGTGTTCCGCAGATACACAAGCAGAAGACGCGGTGGTTTCGGTGTATGCATCAGGTGCAACCTCTGCTTTTGATCCAACGTTATTTGCTAACTCAGCGTCAAAATCGATGGCGGTCAAGTTACAAGCTGTTGATGCAGATAATAACGGGGTGTTATTGACACCAAACAAGTATCAAGATGTGAAGTTATCGCATAAGCTAGCTGAAAATGGTTTTGCCAATATTCCGATGAAAGCTTCACTAATTATGGTTAATAAAGCATTAACAGGTGATAGTTTAAAAGTGCCAGTCACTTTCACTGTTGCTTATAATTAATAGAACCCATAACGCAGTGCTAAACGCTCCATGCACTGCGTTAAATAATATCTAACGCCAATATCAATAACGATGAAAATATGTTGTAATACTCTTATTAGGTTATTTTTGTGTTTACAACGCAATCAGCTTTTAGCAAAAAAGACGAATATATAACTAATCGAATATACAACTAATATAATGATGAATAATCTGGAAATTTAAGTTTTTTATGAGGGCTGCTATGAAATTACACACAGTTACCGTGAAAATGCTAGTTGTATCAAGCATGTTGTTTTCTATGATGCCAGGACTTTCTGCTGCAAAAGGTGTAAGCCTTGATGCAACGCGGATTATTTACCCTCAAAATGAAAAAAGTGTTTCAGTGACAGTCAAAAATAGCGATCCTCAAGTAACCTATTTAACGCGCGCTTTTATTACAGATGAACAGAATAAAGTGAATAAACTGTTTGATGTAACGCCTCCCGTATTTAAGGTTACGCCAGGAGCTAAGCAAGAAATCAGAATTTTTGGTAAAAATAATCAATTACCAACGGATCGTGAAACGATGTTTTATTTTCATGCAACGATGATCTCAGGACAAAACGGCCAAGTAGAGGGAGACGCCTTAAACATTGGCTATGATCATGTTCTAAAATTATTCTACCGCCCTAAAAATTTGCCGATGACATCTGAACAAGCGCAAGAAAAGTTAAGATTTAAAGTAGAGGGTAACACCCTCACTGCTTATAACGACTCACCATATTATATTAATTTAGCTCAAATTAGTGTTAATAATCAGTTGGTAAATATGAGTATGGAGAAAAAAAATACAACTATTTCACCTTTTTCTTCGCTAAATTATCCCATTTCGCAAAATATGAAAAAAGGTAATCTAACATGGCGAGTGATCACTGATTTAGGTGGTACAAATGAGTTTAAAACACAACTTCAGTAAAAGCTTGGGGCGCGCGTTAATCACCTTAGTTTTTTTTCATAGCGCTGCGTTTGCCATTAGCGAACAAGAGCAGTTTGCTGATTTAATTGTGAAGGGCAAAGTTTCGAAAGGGACTTGCTCTTTTGCTTTTTCAAATAAAGTGGTTGAATTTTCAAAGCCGCTTGTTTCCGCAGATATTGGGGACATTACCGATAAAAATACGCCTTTTGAGCCATTTTCAATTCAATATATTTGTCAAGATTATAGTGATGATATTTTGCCTGAATTAGAAGTATCCATTAGAGCGGATGGAAACTCAAGTACGCTAAATTCGAAACTGTTCCCTAAAAATAATGTGACAAATGCAGCTTTCGCACTGAGTGAGTGCCATATTAATAATTCCAACTGTTCTCTAATTGATTTTCAACATAACGATGGCAATATCAGCTTTCCTGTAAAAAATGGCGAGAATGAGAAGTTTTTTGAGGCGAGAGTGGTGCGACTCAATGAAGCGCCAATACAATCAGGTAAACTCAGTGCTAGTGTTATCTTTTCCTTTGTTCAACCATAAGAAGAACATATTATGCGGTACATATTGAAATTAACACTTTTATTGTTTTTAACATCCCAATCGATCATTGCCATTGCAGATAATACAGCTGTTTTCGATTTTAATGTTAAAGTCTCAGCTCAGATGTGCAAAATTTCGATTGTAGGAACCTCATTAAATGAAGTTGATTTTGGCAATGTGTCCGCAGCAGATATTAAAGCGAATAAAGTGCAACCTATTCAAACAAATATTACACTCACCGACTGTACATCCAATAATTTCTCTGGTGCTTACGTCAAAATATCACCAAAAAATTATCTAGACGCTATCACTTTTATTGATGAGCCAATTAAAGGTTTTGGTATCAGTTTTTCAGAGCTAAATAATATTAGAAGCTCGTCTTCAACGTCTGATTTTTTTGAAAAAGAGAGTAAGGTTTGGAGTAGTATTACAGAAAATCAGCTTAATAAAACGCTGTATACCTATATTAGATGCCCATCGGGAAAAGAGTGTGATCCGCAAGTTGGGGATTTCCAATCAACCGTGACATTTTCATTTGTGGTTGATTAGTGAGGAGTCGATGAAAAAAATATTCTTGTTTATCGTTATTCAATTTTTTGCCATGCAAAATAGTGCGATGGCAGAAGGTATTCGGTTAGAACAGACGCGAGTTGTGTTTAATAGTTATGACCATAGCCAAACAGTGACGGTATCTAATGATGATAACGCCCCTTATTTGCTTCAGTCGGGGGTGACAACGAGCGTTGAAGGTGGCAAGTCTCGATTATTTGTTGTAACGCCGCCACTAGTTAGAATAAATGCAAATAGTAAATTCAGCTTGCGTATTTTTTTGAAAGATAAAAGCACACTTCCAAAAGATAGAGAGTCTATTTTTTATATAAATACTCGCGCACTCCCCGCGACTAACCCTGAAGGACGTGTAGAAAATAATGCTAAACTTGTTTTTGTAACGAATATCATTATTAAACTATTTTACCGTCCTGATGGCGTTGGCCAACCAAATGAAAGTGTCTATCAGCAAGTCTATTTAGATAGAAAACAAGGGAATTGGTCCATTTTTAACCCCACACCTTATTATATGACATTGGTAAATTTATCTTTTAATGATAAAGCCTATAAAAAAAATATACTTATTGCACCTTATAGCCATACGCGTCTTGAAGATCTTTCGGGTGACGTCAGAAATAGTCGTTGGCAAATGATAAATGATTATGGCGGAACCACTCAGCCATATCAAAATATCATTATGGGCTTTAAACATGATTCTAAATAGGATTGTATTATGCTTCGTCAGTTGAATATGCTCGTAGTCATACTTAGTGTGTTAATGTTAAACACGATTAGTGTATTTAGCATGGCTTCAACAGATGGATTAAAGTTTTCATTACAACGGCTTACCTATGTTGCTGGAGAGAAGGGCATTTCTGTTAGTTTAAGAAATACAGATAAAATGCCTTTTTTAATACAAGCAAATATGAAGTGGTTAGATGAGTCAACAGGGTTAAATATTATTGATAAAGAAGAAAAGATCCCATTTGTTGTCACTCCACCACTGTATAAAATCTCACCAAATGAATATTATAGTTGGCGCATCTTCTTTTCAGGTCAACCAGAGCAATTACCGAAAGATAGGGAGAGTGTTTTTTTAGTCCAACTGAAAGCCATTCCATCAACAACTTATTCAGAACAAGCATTACAATTTACGGTGATGCGTTCATTACTGTTTAGGGTGTACTATCGCCCCGTAAATTTAAAAAATATTATGCTAGAAGATGTTGCTAAGCAATTAGTTTTTAGCCGTGAACGGGATGACCTGATTGTTAAAAATAATACCCCAATATACGTGACGTTCAATTCATTATCTGTTGGGAATCACGCATTAAATGATGAACAATTATATGTTTCTGTTGCTCCTTACAGCGAGCAAAGATATAAACTTCCAATAACAGCTAAAGGGCAAGTCACTTGGGATATACTTGATGAAAATTTATTCCCAACCCAAAAGCATTCAGTAATATTGAAATAAAATTTCATAATAATAATTGATGTATTATTAGACCTGTTGGTAACGAAATGAGAAATAGATTTTATCATCCCTACTTATTACTCTCACTTGTGCTGCTACCGTTATCAGGTCGTGG